>CALMKE010000274.1 GCA_937867645.1 uncultured Gemmatimonadota bacterium
AAGGGGAGCATCGACAAGGGCGACATCAACGAGGATCTGCGGCTCAAGACGACGAAGACCGAGCTGCTGTTCGTGAATCGCATCGTAAACCTTCTGAAGATCGGCGGGCGTGCTGGTGTGATCGTGCCGGACGGCGTTTTGTTCGGCTCGAGCAACGCGCACCGCGAGCTGCGAAAGATGTTGGTGGAGGAGTGCGAGCTTCAGGCAATTGTGAAGATGCCGGCGGGAGTCTTCAGGCCGTACGCGGGAGTGAGCACGGCCGTGCTGATCTTTTCGAAGGGAGGGCGTACAGAGCACGTTTGGTATTACGACATGCAGGCGGATGGTTATTCGCTTGACGACAAACGGGTGAAGATCGAGGCGAATGACGTTCCGGATGTGATTGCAAAATGGAAAACGCGAGATCCAGAGAGCGATGCTGATCGAACCGCCAAAGCGTTTGCCGTTCCAGTTCGTGAAATAAGGGAGAACAAGTATGATCTCTCTTTGAATCGCTATAAGGAAGCGGCGCATGAATCGGAAGCCTGTGAGAGTCCCATCGTCATCCTCGGGAGGCTTCGGGAAGCAGAGCGAGAGATTTCAGCCGACTTAAAAGTTCTTGAAACGATGCTGTCAAACTGATGCAAACTTCGAAGGGATGGCGCGAGACGAAGCTTGGTGCTGTGGCTGGGCTCGACCGTGTGGTCGTGCATCCGGCAGCCATTTCGCATGAATCCGTTTACGTGGGTCTAGAGCACGTGGATCCGGATGGAACAATCGCTTACCAAACCGTTGCCGCAGGGGAGCTGCGAAGTGCAAAGTTCGCGTTCTCTGGGCGTCACGTTTTGTACGGAAAACTGCGTCCGTATCTGCGCAAGGTCGGGCGGCCGAACACGGCTGGCATCTGCAGCACGGATATTTTGCCCATCCTTGTTGGACCGGACCTTGATCGCGACTATCTGTTCCACTGGCTGCGCCAGCCGCGAATTGTCTCTCTCGCCTCGGCGCGTAGTGATGGGGTCAATCTCCCCCGGGTGTCTCCAAAGACATTACTGGGTTTGCCATTTTCCCTTCCTCCCCTGGAGGAGCAGCGCCGTATCGCGACGCTGTTGGACAAAGCTGTCGCTGTACGGCGCAATCAGCAGGAGAGTATTAGGCTACTGAACGAACTACTCCAATCGGCGTTCTTGGAGATGTTTGGCGACCTTGTGAGAAACGACAAGGGGTGGGATGTCGCGCTGTTGGGAGAACTTTGCGAGGTCCAGCTAGGCAAGATGCTCTCGGCGAAAGCTCACGGCGGTGCAGATCCAATTCCTTATCTTCGGAACGCTAATGTACAGTGGCGGCGAATCGACTTGAGCTCGGTGTTCGAGATGGACTTCAGCAACACGGAGCTAGCTAAATTCGACTTGCGCCCAGGGGATCTTTTGGTTTGCGAAGGTGGTGAGGTGGGTCGGTGCGCGATTTGGGAAGGTCAACTCGCGAAATGCTCTTTTCAGAAGGCGTTGCATCGCGTACGTCCGAGAGATTCTCGCATTCGCATCGAGTATTTGCAGGAACTGCTGTACTCACTTGCTCATGCCGGCGCGCTAGCTAAGTCCACGTCGAAAGCAACAATCGCACATCTGACGAAGGTCCAGCTTCAACAACTTCGATTGCCGCTCCCATCGGAAGATCTTCAAGATCGCTTCGTTCGAATCTATCGCTCGATTCTTCAGGCAAGAAAACGCCAGGAACTGCGCCTCAATCACATGAACAGATTGTTCGAATCGCTATCGCACCAGGCGTTTCAAATGCAGCGATGACTTGCCTTCCGACTCGATTTTCAGCGTCATAGGCGCTATCGGGATCATTGGACCGGCATCATCGGCGCGCATCTCTTGGGCAGCGGTTCTTCTCAGCCAATGCAGAGATGGATAACGCGTAGGTGAGACCGCGGCTTATCCAGCGTAAACTTTACTACAGGGTTCGGCCTTCTCCTGCACCACGACGTCGACGCTTGGCAGCCGCAGTTGTCATGTGCCGCTGCAAGGTCGTTGCGTCCGAGCGATCTACTCGGCCCACCCACTGAATCTTTCCCGACAGTGATCGTTCATGCACAGACCGCCGTCCGCGTCCAAACGCGCTGATTTCATGTCGTAATTGATTGAGATACGCGCGCGGAGCGTGCAAGGTGGAATCGACAACGATGCCGGTGACTGTGTGAAAGCCGCCAGGCCCGGTGCTACGCGTCTTTTCGTGTCTAAGCGTATATCCGTAGCTCCGGACGATTTTCGACGCACGCCTGCGGAGTGCGACCAGGGGAACATCGGCAGAGAAGGTCAGGTCGTCAACAAATCGCGAGTAGACGCCTCCGTATTCCCCAGCCAGGCGGGCAAGCGACTCGTCTAGCCGATACAGAACACAGTCGAGTACGGCCGGGCTGCATGGGGAACCCTGCGGCAGCCGGCCGTTGTAAGTCACGATCCGAGTGACAAGGCCGACGACGTCGCGAGGAAGCTCAGCATCCTCCAAGGCCGATCGTACCATTGCCAATGTCGTCGAGGGGAAGCAGTCGGCAATGTCAACGGTGAGTCGGAAAGGGCGTCCAATGTGTTGCCTCGCATTCTGGACCACATCCCTGCCATTTCGACTGTATACGTGCGACGAAAGGGGAAGGTGGGGGAATAAGTGATCAGCGAGTCCCCGCTGGATAGTCTTTAGCCACGGACTGGGAGCTGCGAACACTCGAGTCTTGTGGCCTTTCTTTTGAACAAAGCGTTGATAACCATCGCGATCGATTCGCGCGGCTTCCCGCGACAGGCGCGCGTAACTGCGCCCGAGATCTTTAGCGAGCCTATCTGCCGTGTAGTCGGGTGCGTGCCAATGCTTCAAGGTGGTATTACCTGGCTTTGCGGACATCCTGAAGTCTTCGCAAGACAATCGAGTGCTGGGCCGCCGCCAAGAGGTCTTCGTTCAACGCGCGAAGCTTCTTGTCGACCGCGGTGGATTTCCTCGTCGGGTTGTCGTCAAGAGCGGCCACAAATAAGGCCGCAGCGGGGACGCCCAGCGCACGTCCGATGTCCCGAAGCAATCGGATCGTGGGTTCTCGCCGTCCGGCTTCGACCAACGACAGCATTGATGCAGAAATCCCTACGCGTTTTGCCAATTGGCGTTGACTCAGCCCGGCTGAAGCGCGTAGGGATCTGATGTATTCACCGACCATTCTATACCCCACTCTGCGCGGTTGCGCAGCAATAGTAAATGAGAGTCTCAGAGCAACGTTCTCAGCAGTTCCACCGCGATACGTGCAAGCACTTCGCGTCCGACTTCAACCAAAACTTCCCAGCTCTTCGGAGACTGCGCTCGCGATACCCGCGCTCGCAATCGATGCAACTCATCCGCGTATCCTGAGACCCCTGCGTTCACGTCTTGCAAGCCGGTAACAACCCGTTCCAGATGTTCGATGATCCGAAGCATCTCTGCTCGCTCGACGGCCAAAGAACGGTCCAAAGTATCCTCCTGTGATAGCTGTTTGACCCCGCAAGCGACCCGGACGGGCCGCCCACTTCGAATGAGAGCTCACAGGGGACGTCAAATGCCATCTGACGTCAGCGCGTTAACCACGCCGGACCTGCTCACGCGCCACACGCTCTGGCGGTGTATACGCACAGGGTGCGATGCCGAGTTTGGCATGCCCGCGTTTCCCTGGACGTCTCTTACGCGGATTCGCGCCGCGCCGGAGGATCGTTCGTTCTCTGGCTTGTCAAACAGCCTAGCCTACTGCTAGTGCCAAGAAAGCTAGTCAAGTGCTGACTGGGTGTCAAGGACTATGACAGCGTCCGATAAAATTGCCGGGGGTGTACCTCGTGCCGTACGAGAGTCCGCCGGAGCCGCTAGAAAAACGCCGCTATTTCCACAGCGCCCGCCAGCCGATGTCTCGGCGGAGCTGCTTGCCTTCGAGGCTGACCTGTTGCGCGACTTCGCGGCTGCTTGCCGCGGCCGCGCCGACGTCGGCGCCCAGCGCCGTAATGCTCAGCACACGCCCCCCGGCGCTGACGAGCCGACCCACCGCGTCGCGCGCCGTTCCCGCGTGAAAGACATGTACGTTGTCCGCGACTCGCGGGATCGTCAGCTCGTCGCCCGTGCGCGGAGAGTCGGGGTAGCCGGCGGCCGCCACCACCGTCGTAACTGACGCTCCTGTTTGCCACCTCAACTCCGATTCATCGGGGCGATCCGCGGCGCCCTGAAGCAGCGGCAGCAGTGGCGAGGCAAGCAGGGGAAGCAATGCCTGAGTCTCGGGATCGCCAAACCGGCAGTTGAACTCCACCACCTTCGGTCCGTCCGCGGTGATCATCAGCCCCGCGTACAGCAGGCCGTTGAAGGCCGCGCCGTTTTCGCGCATCCACAGAAGCGACGGATGGATGATCTTCTCCATCACTTCCGCGACGAGGGCCGGGGTGCCGAGCGAAACCGGGGCGTACGCTCCCATCCCGCCCGTATTGGGTCCGGCGTCGCCTTCGAGCAGCCGCTTGTGGTCCTGCGCCGGCATCATTGGGATCGCCGTCGTGCCGTCGGTCAGAACGAACAGCGAAAGCTCCTCGCCCGCCATGAACTCCTCGACGAGGATCTCGCTGCCGGCCTCGCCCAGCGAACGGTCGCCCAGGATCCGGTCGATCGCCGCGTCGGCTTCCTCGATCGAGCGGGCGACTACCACGCCCTTTCCGGCCGCGAGGCCGGTCGCCTTTATAACGACCGGCGCGCCATGCTTGCGGACCGCGCTCCGCGCTTGCTCGACGTCGCTGGTGACCACCGCCCCCGCAGTGGGTACGCCGGCTTCGCGCATCATTTGCTTCGCGAACGACTTGGAGCTCTCGATCCGGGCGGCGGCCGCGGTCGGGCCGAAGATGGGAAGTCCCCGTTCCCGAAAACTGTCCACGATCCCGGCGGCGAGCGGAGCTTCCGGCCCCACGACGGTGAGATCCGGCCGCTCCCGCTCCGCCAGCGCGAGCACCGCCGGAATGTCCGTGGCCGCGACCGGCGCGCACCGCGCGTGCTCGGCGATACCGGGGTTGCCTGGCGCCGCGATCAGCTCGATGGCGGGATCGTCGGAGTGAAGCTTCCAGGCGAGAGCGTGCTCGCGCCCGCCGCCTCCGACGAGCAGGACCTTCATCCCAACGCCTGATCCAGATCGGCTATGAGATCGCCTACGTCCTCCACGCCGCACGACAGGCGGACGAGCCCGTCGGAGAGGCCCAGCTCACGGCGACGCTCAGCGGGCACGGAGGCGTGGGTCATCGACGCCGGATTGCTGATCAGGCTTTCGACTCCGCCCAGCGATTCGGCCAGCGAGAACACCTTCACCTTTCGCAGCACCGCGTCCGCCCGCTCGCGCGTGCCGAGCTCGACCGAGATCATTCCGCCGAATCCCGACATCTGCCGCTTGGCGAGCTCGTGCTGCGGGTGCGACGGGAGTCCCGGATAGAGGACCTTGTCGTCTCCGACGCGCTCCGCGAGCCACTGCGCGATCGCGCGCCCGTTGCTGTCGTGCCGCTCCATCCGCAGGTGCAGTGTCTTCGTGCCGCGCAGGGCGAGCCAGCAATCGAACGGACCCGGCACCGCGCCCGCGGCGTTCACGATGAACTGCAGCCGCTCGGCGAGCGAATCGTCGTTGGTCACGGCGATCCCGCCGATCATGTCGCTGTGTCCGTTCAGGTACTTCGTCGTCGAGTGGTACACTATGCTGGCGCCGAACTCCAGCGGGCGCTGGAAGTACGGACTCGCGAAAGTGTTGTCCACGATCAGCACGCAGCCTGCGTCGCGCGCGATGGAAGCCGCCGCCGCGAGATCGGTAAGGCGCATCAGCGGATTCGTCGGCGTCTCCACGAGGATGGCCCGCGTCGCCGCGGTCACGGCTTCGGAGATCCTGTTCGGGTCGCGGGTGTCCACGAAGGAGAACGACATCCCCATTCTGGTCAGGATCTTGTCGAACAGCCGGAAGGTGCCCCCGTACACGCTCTCCCCGCAGACGATGTGATCGCCGGCGGAGAACAGCTTCATGATCGAGTCGAGGCACCCCATCCCGCTGGAGAAGGCGAAACCGTGCCGGGCGCCTTCGAGGGCGGCTACGTTCCGCTCGAGCGCCTCTCGTGTCGGGTTCTTACCCCGGGCGTACTCGTACCCCTTGTTTTCACCCAGCCCGGTCTGCACATAAGTGGAGGTCAGATAGACCGGCGTCATTATTGCCCCGGCCAGGGGCTCGGGGCGCTGTCCGGCGTGGATCGCGCGCGTGGCGAAGCCGGATTCGAGATCGCTGTCGAAGATGCGAGTCATGAGATCGATGGAGGGAAGGGCTTGCCGCGAAAACTTAACGAAAAGTGCTGTTGGCTATTGGCTTTTGGCTCTTGGCTGACACGCTGTTCCACACACGGCCCGTAGTGACCAATAGCCAACAGCCAATAGCCAAGAGCTATGTCTGATCGCGCTGCCGCCGGATGGGGACTTCAATGCCTCGTCGTGGATGACGAGCCGAGGTTGCGGCAGGTGCTCGTCCGCCTCATGGCAGGCGAAGGCTTCCGCTGCGAGGAAGCGTCGAACGGGGTCGAAGCGCTGGAGAAGCTCGCGGCCGGCAACTACGTGCTCGTGCTCAGCGATCTCCGGATGCCGCGGATGGACGGCCTCGAGCTGCTGCGAAACATCCAGGAGAAGCATCCCGACGTCGCCGTGATACTGATCACCGCGGTCGCCGAGGTGGAAGTCGCGCTCAGCGCGCTCTCCATGGGCGCGATGGACTACCTCACGAAGCCGTTCCACATCGAGGAGGTGCGCGCGCGGGTCGCGCAGGCGCTCGAGAAGCGCCGCCTGGTGATGGAGAACAGGCACTACCAGCGGGAGCTGGAGAATCGCGTGGCGGCGCAGGCCGGTCGCATCGAGGAGCTCTTCCTCGGCGGGGTGCAGGCGGTCGTGCACGCGCTCGAGGTCAAGGACCCGTACACCCGCGGGCACTCGATCCGTGTCAGCCGCTTCTCGATGCAGATGGCCAGGCACCTCGGCCTGGATGACGACACCGTTCGCCAGATCGAGCTGGGCGGTCACGTCCATGACATCGGCAAGATCGGGGTCCGCGAGTCCATCCTGAACAAGGAAGGCCCGCTCACCGACGCGGAGTACGCGCACATCATGACCCATCCCGTGGTGGGCTGGCAGATCCTCTCGCCTCTCCTCACCGACGCCCCTCTGGCGCTGAACATCGTGCGGTCGCACCACGAGCGGTTCGACGGCAACGGCGTGCCGGACGCACTGGCCGGCGAGATGATCCCGCTGGAAGCCCGCATAGCGAGCGTGACCGACGCGTTCGACGCCATGACCAGCGGCCGCGCCTACCGCCGGGGACACCGGATGAATGTCGCGACCGCGCTCAAGGAGCTGCAGAAGCATCGCGGGACGCAGTTCGATCCCGCGATGGTCACCGAGTTCGTGAAGCTGGTGGACAACGGGACCATCACGATCCCCTCGGTCAGCGAGCTGGACCTGATTACGCCGGCGGTGGCGCACGCCGCCATCTGAGGCCTGCCCAACGCAGCTAGATTTTCCTCTGCGGCAGATCCGGCATCCACAACATAGTCAAGGAAAATGGCCTACGAAGGATTGATGGTCGGTGTGTCCGGCGTTCGCGGACGCGTGGGCGAAGCGCTCACTCCGGAAGTGGTCGCGCGCTTCGCCGCGGCGTTCGGCGCCTGGGCGGCCGCAGGCTCGGCGGGTGGGCGCGCGAAGGGCCGGCGGGCCGCGATCGTCCTGGGGCGTGACAGCCGCGTATCGGGTCCGATGTTCCATCGCGTGGTGGTGTCGGCGCTGCAGTCGGTCGGATGCGACATCATCGACATCGGGATGGTGCCTACGCCCACCGTGCAGCTGGCGGTCGAGCACCACCACGCCGCCGGCGGACTGGCGATCACCGCCAGCCACAATCCCATCGAGTGGAACGCGCTCAAGTTCATCGCGCCGTCGGGGTTGTTTCTCGACGCGGAGCAGGGCGCGGCGATGCGCGGGACGCTGGACGGCGACATCCCGCGCGCGACGTGGGACGAGCTTGGCGTGCTTTCCGAGGACAGCGAGGCCGTCGCGCGGCACATCGAGCGGATCCTCGCGATTCCGTTCCTGGACGCCGACGCGATCCGCGGGCGCCGCTTTCACGTCGCGCTGGATTGCGTGCGCGGCGCGGGCGCGGTGATCATGCCCGCGCTGCTCGACAGGCTCGGATGCCGGGTGACGGCGATCAACATGGAGACCGACGGCCGCTTCCCACGGGCGCCGGAGCCCGTAGCGGAGAACCTTGGGGAGCTCGAGGCGCTCGTGAAATCACACGGCGCTGACGTCGGCCTCGCGGTGGACCCCGACGTGGACAGGCTCGCCCTCGTCTCGGACGAGGGAAAAGCGATCGGGGAGGATTTCACGCTGGCGCTGGCCGCGCGCGTCGTGCTCGAGCACCGCGCCGGCGACCTCGTCACCAATCTCTCGACCAGCCGGATCATGGAGGACGTCGCCGGCGCCGCGGGTCGCCGGGTCATCCGCGCGCCCGTGGGGGAAGTGAACGTCGCGGTCAGGATGCGGCAGGAGAACGCGCCCATCGGCGGCGAGGGCAACGGCGGCGTGATTCTGTCGGAGGTTCATCTCGGGCGCGATGCGCCGGTGGGGGCCGCGCTCATCCTGCACCTGCTGGCGAGCGTGGGGAAGCCATTGTCGGAGATCGTCGCAGGCTATCCGCGATACTCGATCATAAAGGACAAGCTCGACCGGCCGAACGTTCCCCTGGACGGCGTATACGCCGCGCTGCGAGAGGCGTTCCCCGACGCGACGGCCGACACGCAGGACGGCCTGCGGCTGGCCTGGTCCGACCGCTGGGTCCACGTCAGGCCCTCCGGGACGGAGCCCATCGTGCGGGTCATCGCGGAAGCCGCCGACGAGGCCGGGGCACGGCGTATGATATATGAGGCACGCGCGCTGCTCGATCGGCTCGCCTGACAGACACTCAACTCTGATTCCATGTGCGGCATTGTCGGATACGTTGGACCTAACCTCGCGAACCCCGTCCTCGTAGAGGGACTCCGCCGTTTGGAGTACCGCGGCTACGATTCCGCGGGTATAGCCGTGATGAACGGCAACGGCCTCGAGACGCGGAAGGCGGCGGGGAAGATCTCCAGGCTGGAGGAGGAGCTCGCGGCGTCCCCCATCTCGGGGAATACCGGCATCGCGCACACGCGCTGGGCGACGCACGGCGCGCCGACCCAGTGCAACGCGCACCCGCACGTGGACTGCAAGGGCCACATCGCCGTGGTGCACAACGGGATCATCGAGAACTCCTCGGTCCTGCGGAAGCAGCTCGAGGCCAACGGCCACAAGTTCGTCTCGGAGACCGATACCGAGACGCTGGCCCACCTCATCGAGGAAGCGTTCGAGGGGAGTCTGGAAGACGCGGTCATCGACGCGCTGCAGGAAGTCGAGGGCACGTACGGCATCGCGGTGATCTCCAGCGACGATCCCGACAAGATCGTCGCCGCGCGCAAGGGGAGCCCGCTCCTGCTCGGCATCGGCGACAACGAGTTCTACGTCGCCAGCGACGCCTCGGCGATACTCGCGCACACGCGGGACGTGATCTACCTGGACGACGGCGACATCGCCGTGCTCGACCGCAAGGGGTATCACGTGCTCGACGAGCGCTCTCGCCGGCTGTCGCGCAAGGTCAGCCGCATCGACTGGGACCTCGACCAGATCGAGCGCGGCGGGTTCGACCACTTCATGCTCAAGGAGATCTTCGAGCAGGGAGCGAGCATCGAAAACACGATGCGCGGGCGCCTGCTGGACGGGGAAGGCACGTCCAAGCTCGGCGGAATCAACCTCAGTGACGAGGAGCTGCTCCAGTTCGACAACGTCGTGATCACCGCTTGCGGGACGAGCTGGCACTCGGCCCTGATCGGCGAGCACATGCTGGAGGAGATGGCGCGCATTCCGGTGGAAGTGGAATACGCCTCGGAGTTCCGCTACCGGAACCCGATCATCACCGACCGCACGCTGTGCATCGTGATCTCGCAGTCGGGTGAGACGGCCGACACGCTCGCCGCGATGCGCGAAGCGAAGAACCGCGGCGCGTTCACCTACGGCATCGTGAACGTCGTAGGCTCGTCCATCGCGCGCGAGAGCGACGGCGGCATCTACGTCCACGCCGGCCCCGAGATCGGCGTGGCCTCGACCAAAGCGTTCACCTGCCAGGTGATCGCGCTGCTGCTGTTCACGCTCAAGCTCGCCCGGCTGCGCAACCTCTCGGTGGTGCGCGGGCGCGAGATCATCGAGGCGATGCGAGCGCTCCCAGCGCAGATCCGGAAGATTCTCGACTCGGCGCCGAGGATCGAGGATCTCGCAGAGGAGTTCAAGGACAGCACGAACTTCCTGTACCTCGGCCGCGGGTACAATTTCCCGACTGCTCTCGAAGGCGCGCTCAAGCTCAAGGAGATCAGCTACATCCACGCGGAGGGCTATCCGGCCGCCGAGATGAAGCACGGTCCGATCGCGCTCATAGACGCCGAGATGCCGGTGGTGTTCATCACGCCGCACGACTCGGTTTTCGACAAGGTCGTGTCGAACGTGCAGGAGGTGAAGGCGCGCGGCGCGCGGGTGATCGCGATCACCACCGGCGAGGAGCCGGCTCTGGCAGGGAAGATCGACTACGAGATCCGGATTCCGCCCACCATCGAGATGCTGATTCCGGTTCTTGCCGTCGTGCCGCTACAGCTGCTGGCCTACTATATCGCGGTCAAGCGCGGAGCGAATGTGGACCAGCCGAGGAACCTGGCTAAGTCGGTGACGGTGGAATAGAGCTATTGGCTATTGGCTATTGGCTGTTGGCTAACAGCCCCCTCGTTCCCGCTGTTCCGCTGTCGCCAAGAGCCAACAGCCAACAGCCAACAGCTTCATCGTGCGCGTAGTTCTGCAACGAGTCTCCAGCGCTCGCGTGACGGTCGATGGCCGCGTGACCGGCGAGATCGGCGCCGGGCTCCTGCTGCTCGCGGGCTTCACCGCGGCCGACACGCCGGACGCCGTGGACTGGATGGCCGACAAGATCGCGACGCTGCGCATCTTCGGCGACGAGGCGGGGAAGATGAACCTGTCGCTGGGTGACGTGGGCGGAGCGGTGCTCGTCGTCTCGCAGTTCACGCTGTACGGCGACGCGGCCAAGGGACGGCGCCCGAGCTTCATTGACGCCGCCCCGCCCGCGATCGCGGTGCCGCTGTACCAGCGGTTCGTGGAGGCCTTTCGCGTGCGCGGACACCCTGTCGCCACAGGCGAGTTCGGCGCGATGATGAGCGTCGAGCTGGTGAACGACGGGCCCGTGACGCTGGTGCTCGAGCGGTGATTCCGAAGGTCGTGCTGGCGTCGGCTTCGCCCCGGCGCCGCGAGCTGCTCACGCTCGTCGGCATCGAGCACGTCGTCGTCCCCTCGCATCTCGACGAGACGATGCATCCCGGCGAGCAGCCGGGTCCACATGCCCGGCGGCTCGCGGTCGAGAAGGCGACAGCCATCGCCGCAAGCCATCGCGACGCCGTCGTCATCGGGGCGGATACGGTGGTGGTCCTCGACGGCAAGGTGCTGGGCAAGCCCGCTTCACCGGAAGTCGCGCGGGAAATGCTGCGCGCGCTCAACGGACGGACTCATACGGTGATCACGGCGGTCGCGGTGTCGTACGCGGGACGAACCGGCGAGGCAGCCGAAGAAGTCTCCGTGACCTTCCGCCAGCTCTCTGACGACGAGATCGACGCCTACGTCGCCACGCGCGAGGGGATGGACAAGGCCGGCGCGTACGGCATTCAGGGATTCGGCGCGACGATCGTCGAGCGCATAGCCGGCGATTTCTTCGCCGTGATGGGGTTGCCGCTCGTCCGCCTGATCTCGCTGCTGCGGGACGTCGGTCTGCGCTATCGCTTCGGCAACGTGGAGAGCGCGGCCGCCGAGTAGCGCGCCTTCCAGACGTCCACCTTCTCGAGGACGTCCCGCGGCGTGATGCGCGTCATCCGGCCGGCCCGGTGCTTGGCCGAGGCGTCGTAGCTCTCGCCGGGATCGCCGAACGCGTCCACGATCAGGTCGTGAAACTTCCGGTACGGCCCGCTGCGCTTCGGGTTGGTGAATCCCATGAGCGAGACCGCGGGCCTGTCCAGCGCCACGGCCATGTGCAGCGGACCTGTATCGGGCGCGAGCACCAGCGCGGACGCGTCCAGAATGCACACCAGGTTTCGCAGTCCGCTGCCCAGCGCGGAGAAGTGCGGGTGCTTGCTGCGCTCGAGAATCACCCGCTCGGCCCGCCG
>CALMKE010000275.1 GCA_937867645.1 uncultured Gemmatimonadota bacterium
AGGTCATCCGAATCAATACCGACAAACATCGTCGAGGGATGCTACGCGGCTACTCAAAAGGAGTTCGCGCGCTTTCTCGATATCAGCATCAAATCCACGGGGGAAACCGAGTATCAGCTTCAAACGGCTCGTGACATCGGCCTGCTGGGGGAAACGAATTGGCGAAGCTTGTCAGCCGACACTGTTCAGGTCCGTCGCATGCTCGTCGGTCTTCGCAAGAAAATCCTACGAGATCTGTCCACCAGTCAGTTGTCCGAAAGCCGAGACCCGTCAGCCCACAGCCGAGAGCCCGGATTCCCGTGAGCCCCAATCGTGGCCAGCCTACTGTCGCCCGAGCTGCCCCTGATCGATAACCCTGACTCCCCGCGGCGGTGTGAACCGGAAAGCGGATGCCGGCACCGCAACGTTCGCCTGAATCGAAGTCAACGTCACGTTCCGGACCAGCCCGCTCGGCTCCGTGACCTCGAACCTCCTCACCAGCGAATTCCGGGTATCGATC
The DNA here is from genome assembly GCA_937867645.1 of uncultured Gemmatimonadota bacterium. Lineage (GTDB taxonomy): Bacteria > Gemmatimonadota > Gemmatimonadetes > Gemmatimonadales > Gemmatimonadaceae > JACDCY01. The sequence goes on from CALMKE010000275.1 coordinate 500, forward strand.
CAGACCTTCGCCCGGCTGAATGACTCCCGACCCTTGGGCGTGAGCAGCACGATGCGGGTCGAACGGCCGCCGACGCTCGCCGTCCCGCCGTCCGCGATGTTGAACCGCGACCTCGGCGACCGCAGCAGCTGCGACGCGGGATCCAGGCGCTCCGCGTCGCTCCCGCCCGGAGTCATCTTGATGACCTGGCCGGGACTCGTGCTGGGGAGGTAAACCCAAACCGATCTCCCGTCCGAGATGATCTTGTCGCCCGCGGGATCGGTGAACGTGATCGCCAGCAGGTCGGGCGCCTTGCGCAGCACCTGTCCGCGGGCGTTGATCCGGTTGCCGGTCAGCGGATTGGTGATGACCTGGGTGAACTGCACCTTTGCGGTGCGCATCTTCGCGTGCTCGGCGGCGGCGCGGTCAACGAGGTCGCCGAGGGACTGAGCCTGCGCGCCGGTAGCCGCGGCAGCGCCGAGGACGACGGAAAAGGCGATCGATTTCAGCATGCCGAGAGTACCCTGCTAGACGCGTACCGTTCCGGCGTGCTGGGGTATCTCGCGGCCGATCGCGCTCGCGACGGCGCGCAGCTCATCCATGAGCGCCGCGAACTGCTCGGGAAACAGCGATTGCGCGCCGTCCGATAAGGCGCGGTCCGGCTCAGGGTGCACCTCGATCAGCAGACCGTCGGCGCCGGCCGCAAGCGCCGCCCGCGCCATCGGCCCGACCTTGTCGCGCAGTCCGGTTCCATGGCTGGGATCCGCGACGATCGGCAGGTGCGACAAGCCATGGACCGTCGGAATCGCGCTGAGATCGAGCATGTTGCGCGTCGCCGTGTCGAAGCTGCGCACTCCGCGCTCGCACAGGATCACGTCCGAATTGCCTTCGGCGAGGATATACTCCGCGCTGAGCAGCAGATCGTGGATCGTGGCGGCCATTCCGCGCTTGAGCATCACGGGCTTGTTGATCCGCCCGACGGTCTTCAGCAGGGAATAGTTCTGCATGTTGCGCGCGCCGATCTGAATGCAGTCGGCGACCTCCGCCACGAGGTGCGCGCCTTCGTCGTCCATCGCTTCCGTCACGATGGGCAACCCGGTCTCACGCTTCGCGAGCGCCAGCAGCTCCAGCCCTTTCTTGCCCAGGCCCTGGAACGAGTAGGGCGAGCTGCGCGGCTTGTACGCGCCGCCGCGGAGCGCGCTGGCGCCCGCGTCGCGCACCGCGCGCGCGGCCGCGACGATCTGCCGCTCCCCCTCGACCGAGCACGGGCCCGCCACCACCGGCGCCGTCTCACCGCCGAACGAAACTCCGGGCGCGATCGTGACGATGGTGTTCTCCGGGCGCCACTCGCGCGACACCTGCTTGTACGGCTGCGTGACGTGAATGACCTGCGCGACGCCGGACAGCGCCTGGATCCGCGACGCATCCACCCGCCCGTCGTTGCCCACTATCCCGACGGCCGTGCGCTGCGCGCCCGGCATCGGTCTCGCCGAGTATCCCATCTCCTCGACGATCTCGACGACCCTGTCTATCTCGGCGCTCGTGGCGCCGTGCTTCATCACGACCAGCATCTATTCGTTGTCATTGCAGTTAGTGCGCAGCGCGCAGCACGCAGTGCGCAGCGTAGTTAAGCGACCAGCGAAGCCGTGCTTTCGTCACGGAGCCCGTCCGTGCTCACCCGATCGCCAGTCAGGCGGACACTCACGAGGCTGGACACCCCCGGCTCCTGCATCGTCACACCATACACCGCGTCCGCGGCTTCGGTAGTGGTCCGGGGGTTGTGCGTGATCACGATGAACTGCGTCTTCTTCTTGAACTCGTTCAGCATTCGGACGAAACGCCCGATGTTCTGATCGTCCAGCGGCGCGTCCACCTCGTCCAGCAGGCAGAACGGGCTGGGCTTGTTCAGGAAGATGCCGAACAGCAGCGACAGCGCCACGAGCGCGCGCTCGCCGCTGGACAGCAGGTGGATCCGCTGCGTCCGCTTGCCCCGTGGCGACGCGTGGATCTCGATGTCGCCTTCGAGCGGCGTGTCCGGATTCTCCAGCCGGAGATCGCACTCGCCGCCGCCAAACAGCGTCACGAATATCCGCTTGAAGTTCTCCCGCACGGCGACGAACGTCGTCAAGAACAGATCACGCGCGGTTACGTCTATCTCGCGAATGGCCTGATGCAGCGAGGCCTTGGCCGATGCGAGGTCCTCTCGCTGAGCGGTCAGGAACTCGAGGCGCTTCGATTCCTCGTCGTGCTCCTCGATCGCGAGTGGATTCACCGGGCCGAGCGCGTCGGCCTGCTCGCGCAACGCGGCAGCCTCGGCGCGCAGATCGTCGTCGCTGAGATCCAGCGGCTCCGCCGACGCCAGCAGCTCGTCGAGCGGCTTCCGCCACTCGATCTCCAGCCGCTCGCGAATGCTGGTCTGCTTTCCCGACAGCTCGCTGTGCCGCAGCTCGGCGGCGTGCAGCTCTTCCCTTACTGCCAGCGCGTGCCGCCGGATAGCATCGAGCTCGTGCTCGGCGCGCGTGAGATCCTCGTCCGCGGCGCGCACGCCCAGCTCGGCCGCGGCCATTCGCGCTTCGACGTCCTTGAAGGTCGCGTCACGCGCTTCGAGATCGAGCCGCGACTTTGCGAGCTGCTCGCCCAGGTGCGCGTCCGACTGGGACAGCGTGGACAGCTCGCTGACCAGCGACTCGACTCGCGTGGACGCCGAAGCCAGCTCCTCGTCCAGGTGTCGCTCGCGGTCCTGGGCCACCTGCAGTCGCGCTTCGGCCTGCGCCTTCGCCACCTGGGCTTCGGTCCGCCGGTCGCGCGCCGCTTCCTGCTTGCGCTCCGCGTCGAGCAGAAGCTCGCGCGCGGCGGCAATCTCGGCGTCGCGCTCGCTCGTGTGCTCGCGCTGCGCCTGCAGCTGCGTGTCCACGCCGGTCATCCGCTTCGCGAGCTCGCCCCGGCGCTCGTCGATGCGCGCGCGCACCGCCGCGGCCTCGGTCAGCTCCCGCGCCGCGCGCTGGTGCTGCCGGTGCAATTCGGAGAAACGATCTTCCGCCTGCCGCGCATTGAGCGTCGCGGATGCGACCCCGGCGCTGGCCGTCTGGAGAACTGCTTCCGCCGCCGCGAGGGAGTGCCGTGCCGCTCGCGCTCGCGCCGACGATTCCGCGTGTCGCGCGCGGGCTTCGGTGAGACGGTCGGCGAGCTCGCCCAGCTCGGCCTTGCGCCGCAGCGGGCCCGGCCCGGCGAGCGCGCCGGGGAGCCAGACCGCGCCGCGCGCGTCCACAAACGCCGTCCCTTCACCCAGCGTGCGCGTGCCGCCGAGCAGCGCGCGAACCCACCGATCCGCGGGCTCCGCCGGCGTGACGCTGCGCAGCAGCTCATCGGCCGCCGCGGAAGACGGCGCGTCCGGCGCGCGATCGGCGGGGAGCAGGAGCAGGGGACCCGGATTGCTGCGCAAATGCCACTCGCGGATCGCTTCGGCCACGCCGGCGTCGCGCACCAGCACGGCGTGGATGCCGGCGCCGAGGAATCTCTCCACCAGAGCGGCGGCTGACGTTCCCGCGGTAATGAAATCGCTCAACGGACCGAGCACCGCGCCCGGGCCGAACTGCTCGCGGTCTTCCAGCAGACGGGCCGCCGCGGGCGCCAGGCCGACGCGCTCTGTCTCCAGGGCCTCGAGCGCGTGCATCCGTGCTTCCATGGTCGTCTGCTCTTCGCCGACGCTCAACATCTCGGCGCGCGCGAGCGCTTCCGAATCGCGGGCGATCCGCACGGATTCCTCCGCCTCGGCCGCCGCGGACTGCGCTGAAGCCAGCTGCGCGCGCGCGATCTCCAGGCCATCGCGAGCCGAATCCATCTCCCGCTCGAGCCCGCCCGCCGTCTCGCGCAGCTGCTGCTCTTCCTGCGACAACGTCACGAGACGCTGCTCGAGCTCGGCCAGCTCGCGCTCCGCGGCGTCGCGGTCGAGCGTGAGGCGGTGCAGGTGCTCGGAGAGGTCGCGCGCTTTCCGCTCCGCCGCCTCGAGTGACGCGCGAGCCGCCGCCAGGGCGCCGCGAACCTCCTCTTCGGCGCCGACCTCCTTCTGAACGGCGTCGATCGCCTCCTTCAGCTCGTACTCGAGCTGCGCGCGCTCCGCGGCCGCGCGGCTGCGCTCGGTCGCTACCCGCTCGGCGACCGCGCCGCCCTCGCGGTGCTCCTGCTCGGCCTTCTCGCGCCGCAGCAGCGCATGCCGCTGCCGCTCTTCGGCCACCATGATCTCGCGCCGCAGGGAGTCGAGCGCGTCCCGTTGCTCGGTCGCCAGCCGGGTCAGCTCGGCGCGCTGCGCTTCCGTCGCCGCCCGCAGGCCGTGCGCGGCGTCGCGCGCGGCTTCCGCGCGCGTGACTTCCGCCTCGGCGAGCGGCGCGGACTCGCGCAGCTCGGCTACCTTCGCGCCGAGCGCGGCGAACTCGCCGTGCCAGGACGACATCTCGCGCGCGGCGAGCGCGATCTCGACGGTGAACCGCCTCCGGGAGATCTCTTCGGCGCGCTCGGCTTTCTTTCTCTGCCGGGCCAGGGAGCGCACCTGCGACTGCACTTCGCTGAGCAGGTCGTCGAGTCGCGAGAGATCTACCGTGGTCTCTTCCAGCCGCCGCTCGGCCGTGCGCTTGCGGTCGCGGTACAGGCTCACGCCGGCGGCTTCCTCGAACAGCTCGCGGCGCTCGTCGGGCTTGTCGGAGAGCAGCGCGTCGATCATGCGCGCCTCGATCACCACGCCGGCGTCGGCGCCGAGGCCCGTGCCACGCATCATGTCGTGAATGTCGCGGAGCCGGCACGCCGAGCGGTTGAGGAAGTATTCGCTCTCGCCCGAGCGGCTGAGCCGCCGCGTCACCACTACTTCGCGGAAGGGAACGGCGAGCCCGCCGTCATCGTTCTCGAAGTGGAGCGAGACCTCGGCGATGTTCACCGGACGGCGCGCTGACGAGCCCTGGAAGATCACTTCCTCCATCTTCGCGCCGCGCAACGCCCGCGCCCGCTGCTCGCCGAGCACCCACCGCACCGCGTCCGACACGTTCGACTTGCCGCACCCGTTGGGACCCACGATCGCCGTCACGCCCGGCTCGAAGCTGAACTCCGTCTGATCGGCGAACGACTTGAATCCCTGCAACTCGAGCTTGGTAAGCCGCACTAAAGAGTTCTCCCTTTCCGGTAGACGAGCAATGTTCGAATTCCCGCCGAGCTCAACGAATCCTGCAGTACAGCAGCGTCCGCCGGCGCGGCGAAGGCGCCCGCGTAAACCAGCGCGTTACCGGCCGGCTGCACCAGCGCGTACACCGGCAACCCGCGGCTCAGGTACTTCTGCAGCGCCGTTGGAGCTCCGCCCGCGGTCGACGCGCTGTCCACGAGCAGCGCGAACGGCACGCGCACGACGAAACCCGCGGTCTCGCCGACGATGCGCGAGCGGCGAACGGCAAGGAGCAGCGAATCCGCGCTTCCGATGTCCGCGTAGGCGCCTCCGACGACACGATACCAGGTGATTCTCTCGGGCCCGACCGGCACCGGCGAAATCGTTCCGGCCGGCACCGTCTTGAGCTTCTCGCGCAGCTCAAAGTTAGCACCTTCGAGCGTGTTTGCCGCGAGAAATTCGACGGCATACTGCGCGGCGATCGCGGAGTCGGCCGGGTTTCCGACCAGCGCGCTGTCAGGCGCGGGCGGCGCGGGAACCGGACGAGCCACCCCCGGCGGGAGAGCGGTTTCCTCGGGCGGTGCCGAGCGGGTGATCAGGAACGTGGTGAACGCGAGCACGAGCACGAGCGCCGCGAGGCCCGCCGCGGCGTAGGCGCGCGGCGAGATGCCGCTGGGCAGCAGCGCGGGCTCTTCCTCCGCGGGTATCTCGCGCGTGGGCCGCGCGCGCTTGGGGAGCGGTGGACTGTCCGGCGACGGGAGGCGCTTGAGCACGAGGAATTGCGGCGGCGGATTCACCAGCGCCCTTCCAACCACGATCGCGCCGTCCACGCTCTCGACCAGCCGCCGCAGTCCGGGGGCCGCGGCCGACGCCACGATCAGCAGCAGCGAGCCCTGCTTGCGGAATTCGCGCGCGAACGCGAGCCACCGGGTGCTCTCGTACACGCCGTCCTGCCGTACGTCGTCGGCGCCGCTGGGGAGGATGAAGAGATTGCTCGACCCGGGAGCGGGCCGCTCGAGACGCGCGGCAGAAACCCCGTACAGGATCGCCTCGGTCACGCCGTCGAGGTTCCAGTCATCGAGGAACGCCTTGACCGGCCCGACGTCTCCGCTGAGATCGGCGATCGTAACCTTGCGCCGCTCCGCCGCGGCGCGCGCGATCCCGACGGCCACTTCGGCTGCTACTTCATCGGTCTCGCCGCAAACGACGACCGCGTTGAACCCATCCACGACTGACGCAAAGGCGTGTCCCGCCTCTTCCCAGCTCCGGCCCGACCGCCGTCCGCGCAGTGCACTCAAGGCTCGCCTTCGTAAACCCAGTAGGGTCGGCCGGATTCCCGTCCTACACGGTCCGCCTCGGCGCGGAGCGCGAATGGCCCGGCGATCACCCGATACACGCGGGTCCCCGCGGTCTGCGTCGCGACCACGCGCACGGAAGAGCTGCGCAGCGAGATCTCACGCGCGGCAGCCACGGCCGCTTCCTCCGACAGCATGGCCGCAAAGGACACCGTGTAACCGGCCGACGCCGGGACAGGGGCGGGCGCCGGTGCCGGCTGCGCGGTTGGGGCCGGCACGACCGGCGTGCTGTCCGCCGGCGCTGGAGCGGGGAGGGAGTCGATGACCAGGGTCTCAGGCGGGGTGAACTCGACGGGCCTGTCGAGCCCGGCGGGCCGCGCGCGGAAGCCGTTCCACGAGGTGAAATACCAGAAGTCGCGCCCTCCGCCCTTGATGGTACGCACAGTCTGCAGCGATTCGGGCTCGATGATCTCGACGTCGGCGCCGCGCAGCGTGGCGATCGCGCCATCCGGCGCCACGGCGGGCAAGTCGCTCTTCCATTCCGTGGCCACGCTGCCGATGAGCCGGTTCGTGCCGACCGCGATCATCCACGCGGAATCCCCTGTGGCTGGCCGGACCAGGAGGTAGCGGCCGAGCGGATCCATTCTCAGCTCGCGCGCCGGCGCCGGCAGCTTGACGGTCGTGCTCAGGCGACCGCTGTATCGGTCCACTACGCTCACTGTCGCGGAGCCGCGGTTCGCCACATACACCCGGTCACCGCTCGGAGTGGGTGCGACGGCGATGACCGGCGCGCGGAAGCGGACGCTGCGAACTACCGCGAGGTCCCGGCTGTCCATCCCGATCAGCGCCGTATCCGTCATGAAGTAGACGCGATCGCCCACCTGATTCCGCACCGCGCTGCCGACTACCGGCATGTAGGCGGTATCCAGCAGTCGCGGGTCGGGCACGCGCATCCGCCACACGGTCGTGCGCGGTCCTTCGCGCGCCAGGACGATCAGCGAGCCGTTGGGCTGCGGGATGACGGAGCGCGGCGCCTCCGGCGGAGTGAAGTCCCAGTCGCCCGCGGGGGTGAACCGCCGCACGCGGACGCCATCCACGGCGTAGATGGCGTTGCCGTCGGCCGAGGCTATGGACGAGAGCCCGGCCCTCGATGCGATCGATACGCGCCCGATTCGCAGGTCCAGCCGCGCGGGGTTTCCGTTGGCCGTGACGAACGCGAGCAGACCGGCCTCGGGATCGAACGCGAGCGCGCGGTCGATCGCGCTCACGGAAGGCCCGCGCCAAACGACCGAGTCGAGCGCGGGGTAGACGTACCCTCTCGCTGTGCCGCCGGTGCGCGGGATCCGGAGGACGATCGGATCCGGGCCGCGCATCGTC
>CALMKE010000276.1 GCA_937867645.1 uncultured Gemmatimonadota bacterium
CCGCCACGCCGCGTGCAGCCCGGCCACGCCGCTGCCGACCACGAGAAAACGCGTTCTGATCCGGTCGACGGGCATGAATGGAAGCTAGCGAACGGGCACGGCCGCGGGTTTCGAGCGCCCGGCGCTCTGGCACCGGTTTCGCTTGCACGCCTCTCATGCAGGCGCCAGTGTTCGTGACTTCGGCCGAAGTGAGCAGTCCAATGCGCGTATGAATCCCGGTACATGGTAAGCCAGTGGTACGCCGGCGTTTTTCAGGGCGTGGTCACTCTGGCCATGGCCGTCGTCTGCTGGCTCGTCTACCGGCGGTACCGGCGTCCCGACTTTCTGTGGTGGTCGATCGCGTGGTCGCTGTACGTGCTGCGCATCGGGGCGATCATCACATTCTCCACGACCCGCTCCTACGTCTGGTTATTCGCTCACCAGGTCCTGACCGGATGGACAGCCGTCGCGCTCCTCTGGGCGGCGCTCGCGACTTCGCGCGGGGAGCGCCCTCGGCGGACGTTCGCAGTCGCGCTGATCGTGCCGGTCGCCTGGGCATACGTCGCAGTGTACCGGATCGACAACTTCCTGCTCGCGGCTCTCCCCGCGGCAGCCTTTCTCAGCTTCGCGACTCTGTGGACAGGTTGGGTGTTCGTCAGGCAGTGGCGCCTCACGCATTCGCGCGGCGCCGCCGTTCTCGCCGCGGTCCTGGTCGCGTGGGGACTGCATCACCTCAATTATCCCTTCCTGCGCGCGCGCAATGCATGGGACCCATGGAGTTACTACATAGACATCCTGCTGGTCCTGGGCGTGGCCGTCGGAATCCTCATGCTCGTGCTCGACGAGCTCGACCGCCGGCGGCGCAAACTGGAATCCCTCGCCGCGCGCATGGTGAACCAGCATGAAGAGGAGAGGCGGCGCCTATCCCTGGAGCTGCACGACCAGTCGGCCCAGGTATGGGCCGCGGTCAAGCTCCAGCTGGGACTCGTCCGGGAGCAGGCGCCCCCTTCGCTGGCGCCCGCGCTGGACCGCGTGCTGTCCCTCGTGGATTCGGGTATCCGCAGCATCCGCAGCGTTACCACGCACCTGCGTCCACCGCTGCTGGACGATCTGGGTCTCGGCCCTTCCCTGCGGGCACTGGTCCACGACTTCGCGGATCAGACGGGACTCGACATCAGCTTCGATGGTCCGCCGGAGCTGCCGCCCGTGTCTGAGGAGGCCGGCCTGGCGGTATACCGGGCGCTGCAGGAAGGGCTGGCGAATGCCGCGCGCCACTCCGGCGCCACGGCCGCGGTCGTACGGCTCAGTGTCACGGATGGCTCGCTCTTGCTCGTCGTGACCGACAACGGGCGCGGGCTGCCCGCGGGCGGTTCCGGCCGGGAACAGGACGGGATCGCAACGGACACCGCTCCGTCGTACGGCCTCACGGGGATGCGCCAGCGCATTTCGGCCCTGCATGGAACCATGGATCTTCAGTCCACGCCTCCGGATGGCACCGGCGCGGCACTGACCATCCGGATCCCGATCGCGCATGACGCCGCCACCTGACCTCATCCGCGTACTGATCGCGGACGATCACGCCGTAGTGCGCGAAGGGATCCGCAGCGTACTTGGCCGGGATTCCGGGTTCGAAATCGTGGGGGAAGCCGTGGATGGCCGGCGTGCGGTGACGCTCAGCCGCAAGCTCGAGCCGGACGTGATAGTTCTCGATCTATCCATGCCCGAGCTTTCTGGTTTCGAAGCGGCAGAGCAGATCCGCCGCGCGGCCCCGAAGACGCGCATCCTCGTGCTCAGCATTCACGATCGCGAGGAGTACGTCACTCGCAGCGCCGAGGCGGGAGCGCACGGTTACCTCCGTAAGGATTCTTCCCCGGTCGAGCTCCGCGACGCCGTCCGCTTGCTCGCCGGAGGAAAGTGCTACTTCACTGCCCCGGTCGAAGCGGCCGGCTGCCGGGGGACCGCTGACCCGGGCCCGACGGCGGCCGTTCGCGGGCGGATGGCCCAGCTCACCTGTCGCGAGCGGGAAATGTTGATCGAGATTGCGCGGGGCCGTTCCAACAAGGAAATAGCCGCGCACTACGCCATCAGTGTCCGAACGGTCGAGTCCCACCGCGAGGCCCTGATGCGCAAGCTGGAAATCCGGGGAACCGCCGCCCTGACCCGGTTTGCCATTGATCACGGCTTGGTGGACTAGCCGCTGATCGCACCCGGAAGCCGGGTGGTCGGTCCGTAGTAGTGCGGATTGTACCGTCTGTTTGCTTCCAGATAGCGTTGGAATTCGCGTGGACCACGCCTGGTCCCATGCTTCATTCGCTCGTCAGTTTCGCCGTCTCCGGACGGCGGGCATTCATATGCGTCGCGGCGGTTCGCGACAGAAAGTGTGACGAAACTTTGCCGGCTCCAGTCGAGCCGGAGGTAAGACTGCGCCCGCCGGTTGACGGACGCAGCGTGCCGCACGATGCGGAATCACTTTCTCATTATGGAGTGTGTATGAAGCAAAGGCTGGCCCTCATAGCGACCGTTTTCGCGGTCACCGCGTGCATGGACGCGCCCACCACCCCGATGTCGGCAGAAATTCCGGCGAGCTTCAGCGCTGCCGGATCCGATGCGATCCCCGGTCGCTTCATCGTCACCCTGCGTGACGGAGCCAGCCCGGAGTCGGTCGCGCGCGATCATGGCGTGTCGCCCGACTACGTGTACACCGCCGCTCTCAACGGTTTCGCCGGCGCGATGTCTGACGCCGCGCGTAGCGGTCTCCTGCGTGATGCCCGCGTCTCGCGAGTCGAGCCGGACGGCATCGCGCGCGCTTCGACGACGCAGTCGAACGCGACGTGGGGCCTGGATCGCATCGACCAGCGCGCGCTGCCGCTGAGCGGCACGTTCACGTACACCAACACGGGCAGCGGCGTCACCGCGTACATCATCGATACCGGCATCGACTACGGCCACAGCGAGTTCGGCGGCCGCGCGAGCTTCGGCTATGACGCCTTCGGCGGCAACGGCGACGATTGCAACGGACACGGAACGCACGTGTCCGGCACAACCGGCGGCTCCACTTACGGGGTCGCGAAGGCCGTTACGTTCAAAGCCGTCCGCGTCCTGGACTGCGGCGGGTCGGGAACGTGGAGCGGCGTAATTGCCGGCATGGATTGGGTGACCGCAAACCGGGTTCTTCCGGCCGTCGCCAACATGTCACTGGGCGGTGGCGCTAACACCTCGGTGGACGACGCCACCAAGCGCATGATAGCGTCGGGCGTCGCCACTGCCGTGGCCGCCGGCAATGGGAACCAGGGCGGGCGGGCTCAGGATGCCTGCAAGTACTCTCCGGCGCGCGTGCCGGAAGCCATGACGATCGGCGCAACGACGTCCTCGGACGCGAAGACGTCGTGGTCGAATTACGGCAACTGCGTTGACTGGTTCGCTCCGGGTGCCAGCATTACATCGGCCTGGATCGGCGGCGGCAGCACCGAGACGAACACGATCAGCGGCACCTCGATGGCCACGCCGCACGTGGCCGGCGTCGCCGCGCTGTACCTCCAGAGCAACCCTGGCGCGAGCGCGCAGGCCGTGCGTGACGCGCTGTACGCGAACACCACGAAGGGTGTCGTGACCAGCTCCAAGACGGCGAATAACCACTTGCTCTTCACCAACTACTAGAAGAGGTGTGTCCCAACTGACCGAAGAGGGCGTCGTGCGGAGTCACGGCGCCCTTTTCCCGTCCGTGTGACTCGGATCCTGTTTTCCCCACAATCTGCCCGGGGCTCCCAATGCAAAATCGTCGGACACTGTTTGGCCTCGCCATCATTCTTTCTCTCGCGGCCTGCGCGGAAAACCGCGTCACTTCGCCTGACGCCCTCAGCGCGGCCGCCCCGCTGTTCGCCGCAGGTCCCGCGGGCGGACGCGCGATTCCGGACCAGTTCATCGTCGTCTTGAAAGAAGGCGCTGATCCGCGATCGGTTGCGGCGGTAGCCAGCGCCAGCCCCCGATATGTGTACGAGCACGCGCTGGTGGGGTTCGCGGCAACGCTGAACGCCGGGCAACTCACAGCATTGCGGAATAATCCGAACGTCGCGTACATCGAAGAAGATCAGCTCATCACTCTCACCGCGACCCAGAGTGGCGCGACCTGGGGCATAGACCGGACGGATCAGCGCTCTCTCCCGCTCTCCAGTACGTACAACTACAACCAGGATGGTACGGGCGTTCATGCCTACGTCATCGACACGGGGCTCCGGTACGACCACGTCGAGTTCTCGGGACGCGTCGGCGCCGGGTACGATGCGGTTGACGGCGGCACTTCCGACGATTGCAATGGGCACGGTACGCACGTCGCCGGCACCATCGCGGGTACCACGTATGGAATGGCCAAAAAGACTACGGTGCACCCCGTACGCGTCCTCGACTGCGCCGGAAGCGGCACTACCTCGGGAGTCGTGGCAGGCATGGATTGGGTCACGGCCAACCGCGTGAAGCCAGCAGTAGCCAACATGTCCCTCGGGGGCGGAGCCAGCACCGCCATGGATGATGCGACGAACCGCATGATCAACGCGGGCGTCATCACGGTGGTCGCCGCAGGCAATAGCAACGCTAACGCCTGCAATTATTCACCGGCTCGCGTCGCCGCGGCAATCACTGTGGGCGCCACCACCAGCACCGACGCACGGGCCAGCTATTCGAACTACGGAACCTGTCTCGATATCTTCGCGCCTGGCTCCAGCATCACCTCAGCATGGTATACCTCGTCGTCGGCGACCAACACCATCAGCGGCACTTCGATGGCGACTCCACACGTCGCTGGCGCCGCGGCTCTCTTTCTCAGTCGGGTGACGACAGCGACGAATGCGGCCACCCGGGACCAGCTCGTCTATCATGCCACGAGTGGGAAGGTTACAAGTGCTGGCAGCGGCTCGCCGAACAAGCTCCTGCACTCCCTGTTCTTCATCTACAGTGGCAGCCTGAGCGGAACCGGCGTGAGCCAATGGCAGCCGAGTACAAGCGGCTATAGCGCAAGCGTGTCGGGCCCCCACATCGCGAAGCTGACCGGACCCTCAGGTACCGATTTCGATCTGTATCTCCAGAAGTGGAACGGTTCCGCCTGGGCAGACGTCGCCGCTGGCACGTCCGCGGTGTCCAGCGAGTCGGTCACGTATAACGGCACCTCTGGCAGCTACAGATGGGAAGCCTATTCGTATAGCGGAAGCGGCTCGTACACCCTTACGACTACTCGCCCGTAAACTCTGCATTCTTTGGACTTGGCCGCCGTGATCCTCCCACCGGCGGCCAAGTCAAGGGCGCGGCGATGAAGTTCTTCGCTAGCGGACGATGATCGCCGCGTACGCCGCTGCCTGACTGGCCGCCGGAGCGGGCCGCCAGGAACGCGAGCGTCGGGGTGGAACCGAATCCGTACCGAATATAGTTGCGTTCGGAATTGCGTGCGAGATCGCCACAAAAGAGATCTTAGACGCACCTCGTGAGCTGCGTATTCTCCGCGATGATCTTGAAAACAGAATTGGCGAAATGATCCGGGACGTTACCTTTAATGGCGACCGTGTCAACCGCCTGCCAAACATCTCTAATATATCCTTTGGCTCGGTCGAGGGTGAAGGTCTTCTGATAAATCTAGATATGCAGGGCATCGCCGTGTCCACAGGATCGGCATGCTCGTCAGGTTCGCTTGAACCCTCACCCGTGATAAGGGCCCTAAGCAATGATTTAGACGAAGGACGGGCCAGGGGAGCTATCCGGTTCAGCTTTGGCAGATTCAATACGACCGAGGATGTTAACCAACTTCTTAAGGTCCTTCCAAAAGCAGTCGAATCCCTTCGCCGACTTTCTCATTAAAGCTTATCTACTCTGGAAAGACTGTCCGGCTGACGCAGGTTGGACCTGTCCGCAAAGCCAGGCAGCATAGCTGTCCTTTACATCCTGTTTTATTTCGTGCAGGTTGACGTGACTCCTGGTACCAGGCCCGGTGGAAAGTTCACGTATCGCTCCCAAGACCAGTGTCAGCGGGATCTCTTGCTTTTCCCATTCAGCTAATATCAGGTAGTCGAAAGGACTGAGCACTGGCACGTCTGGGTTCAAAGACTGGAAAAGATCTGCGGCTTCTGAAACGTAACTCATTGGTACTGCTCCCCTTGAAGAATTTTGTCTGATCGATAAAGGAAAACGGCCGTTCGGTTTCCCGAGTCGGCCGCTTATCCTACCCCCCGGCTTGAACCTTGGAGAGTTATTTAGTCCGTTACGAGGATGCCGGTCGAGTGATTGGTCACCCCTCGGTTCCTCTCAGTAGTACGGGTCGAGCTGCATCCCTCATTTCTTCCAGTAAGATCAGTCACCAAAATTCCCACCAACGAAGCGAAGGTCCCGATGATATCCGTTACGACGATCCCGCGTCGCGAGGATGAGCTGCACAGATCGGTGACGAGTATTCCGCCGGCTGAATCTGTTCTATCGGTAACGAGGATCCCTGCGGCATTGCTGGTTCTGTCGGTAACGAGGATCCCTGCGTTTGCAAAGGTCGCCGTGAAGGTCATAACGATCGCGAGAGTGATTGTGGTGATTGTCCTTTTCATTTTTATTTTCTCCAAAATAGTTTTTCAATTCGAAACCCGAGGGGCTCGTTTCGCAGATTAGTATTACAAAGTGCGTGCCACAATGCCCCCGACCTCTCAGCTAACCCGTAAGTATTGCAACTAGGATAGATACGCTCGCGTCACAAGGCCTCAGATCTGCCTATACCGCGTTGGAATTATTGGATACTATGTTTACAATTTTCTTATTCCCTGCCAGTAAGCGCCCGTAAATAAATAACTTATAGGGCTGGATACTTTTTATACATCGTCCGCGTGGATACAAGGTATACAATTACCGCACTTCGATCAAAAAAACTTCTATCCTTTTGACGTTTAACATGTTAAACTCTTTGTGTGCAGAGTACTGCGACTCGACTCTCACGTCCTGCCTTCTCGTTTTTTCATCCCGCCTCCCTCTGATATGGACCGAGCACCACGCGCTAGTTTAGTTAAATGGTTGATTATCCTATCCGGAGCGATCTGCATTGCTTTCGCCGGGGCCAACTTACCGCGCGAAATATTCGGGGCGGGATTTTTGTTGATCCTGGTATTTGCCACGGTTCTAGCCCCGCGAATGAGCCTCGCCATACCGCGGTCAAAGTTCGCAATCAGCTTTTCCGACGCCGCCGTATTTCTGGCCTTTCTCTACTTCGGAGGTCCAGCGGCCATTGTTATGGCTGCGATCGAAACTTTAGCGAGCTGCTACTACTTGCGTAAGCAAGGAGTGCCGATGAGTCGGATAACGGTGCTTTCTAATATTTCGATCAACACGATCTCAATATCGGTTACATATCTTTTTTGGCTAGCCTTTCTTGAACACCTGCTCATGACGGGTGCAGCCCCGGGCGAGACCCAACATTTACTTTCAACCCTCGGTGCCATTGCTGTCTCTCAGTTTGCGGTCGCATCATTCCTGGCTGCGGTATTCCGGGCAATCAGCGATGGGTCGGGCCTCTGGCAGACGTGGATCAAGAATTGCTTTTCGAGTTCCCTAACACAGATGGTCGGGGCGGGTCTTGCCGGCATTATCTATAAGGTCGTCAATTACGGAGACGTGGTAACCGGTGTCATTGCGTTCGTGACCCTCAGTCTGGCTTATCTCAGTTACAGGCAATCTATAGGCAAGGTCGGTGAAGCAATCCTTCAAGTGGAAACCGCGGAACAGGAAAAGGCCGAAGCTGAACGTGAGCGCAGGCGGGAGGCCGAAAAACACGCAGAGCAGTTGGCGGCTACTCTTGAAAAAGAAGAGCAGGCAAACGAAGCTTTGCGAAAAAGTGAAAAAGACCTGCAGCACGCCGCCCTGTACGACTCGTTGACCGACCTGCCAAATCGCAAGCATTTTAGCGATATGCTCGGGAGGATGATCAACGAATATCGGGACGACCCGTCAGCCACGTTCTTTGTACTCTTTCTCGATATCCGCAAATTCAAGAACATTAATGACAGCCTGGGCCACACGATCGGGGATAAGGTGCTTACAATTGCCGCAAAACGATTTGTCCGCATGCTCAATCCATCCGACATGGTCGCCAGGATCGGCGGGGACGAATTCG
>CALMKE010000277.1 GCA_937867645.1 uncultured Gemmatimonadota bacterium
AGGCTGGGGACGGCGGATTTTCTGGTTCACCTTGCCGCTCATCTCGCGTATCATCTGGGGCAGATAGACTATCACCGGCGGATGCTCGTGCCCGGATCGAACCCGATCGACGCCATGTCGATCGGCGAGCTGCTGGAGTCATAACTCCGCCTCGCGCGAGCGCGACGTGGTACGTACCTTCGTCGGATGCGTTGGCGTCGAATTGTCCTGACCCCATTCATGACCGGCATCCTGGCGGCCGGGGCCGGCGTCGAGAAGCTGCACGCGCAACACTGGTTCCGCGGCAATACGCACGCGCACACCGCGAACTCGGACGGCGACAGTCCGCCGGATTCCGTCGCGCGGTGGTATCGGGACGCCGGGTACGACTTCCTCTTCATCACGGACCACGAGGTTATTACCGACCCCGCGCCGCTGAATGCGCGCTTCGGCGTTCCCGGACGGTTCCTGTTGATCGCCGGCGAAGAAGTGACGCAGCTCGTCGCCGACACGACGCATTCCGACCGCCGGCGGCAGGCGCACGTCAACGCGCTGGGCGTCACCCGCGTCGTGCGGCGCCTCGGCGAGCGCGGAATTGCGCTGGACATCTCGCTCGCCGGGACCTACGCCAGGAACATCGCCGAGATCCGGGCGGCGGGCGGCATCGTGCAGGTCAACCATCCGAACTTTCGCTGGTCGGTGCGGCTCGACGATCTGACCGCGCTTCCCGATTCTACGCTGTTCGAGATCTGGAACGCGCACACGGGCGTGAACAACCTCGGCGGGGTGGACGCCTCGGGCCGAACGGCGCCTTCGGCCGAAGCGCTGTGGGACTCCCTGCTGACGCGGGGCAAGGTGATCTTCGGCGTGGCTGACGACGACAGCCACAGCTTCCGCCCGGGCGACGCGGACTCGTACGCTCTGACGCGCCCCGGGCGGGCGTGGATCATGGTGCGCGCGGACACGTTGACCGAGACAGCGATCCTTGGCGCGATTCGTCGCGGCGACTTCTACGCTTCGACGGGCGTGACCCTGAGCGAGCTGCAGGTAACCGACAGCGGGATCACACTCGCCGTTTTGCCCGTGTACGACAGCCGCTACACGATAGAGTTTATCGGCAGCGGTGGCCGGGTGCTCGCGACGGGTCATGATCGGAGCGCCTCGTACACGTACCGAGGCGACGAAGGTTACGTACGCGTACGGGTCACCGATTCGAACGGCCGGAAGGCCTGGACGCAGGCCGCACGGCTGCGCTGAGCAGCTCGAACCCGATTCGGACGCCCTTCAGAGTAAAGAACGGATCCACCTGGTCGAACTCCTTGCAGTGCCTGGCGAAAACTTCGGACAGGCCTCCCGTCGCCACCACGACGGGCTCTTTCTTTCCCGGCCATTCCGCCTTGATGCGCCGCACCAGTCCGTCGATCGACTCGGCGGCGCCGAACACGACGCCCGACTGAATGCAATCCTCGGTGCGCGTGCCGATCGCCCTGGCTGGAGCAACGATCGCGGTCGCGGGCAGCTTCGAAGTCTTGCGGAACAACGTCTCGGCTGAGCTCGTCACGCCGGGCTGGATGATCCCGCCGAAGAACGATCCTGCCGCGGTGATGCAGTCGTAGGTCGTGGCGGTGCCGAGGTCCACGACGATCGCGTCGCGCTTGAGCAGCACGTGCGCGGCGAGCGTGTTGGCCACTCTGTCGGCGCCGACGGTCAGCGGCTCGTCCACGTCGAGCGTGATCGGAAGGTCGGCGGCGGCGTCCACCGAGAACGGGTTGCTCCCGGTCACTCTCCTGCACGCTTCCGCCAACGTGGGCGTGACCTGCGGCACCACCGAGCAGATCGCCGCGCCATCTATGCTCTTCACCTTGATGCCGGCGGAGTCGAGCAGCGCGGCGAGGAGCACGCTGGTCTCGTCCACCGTGCGCGGCGCGTTGGTGGTGATCCGGAAGCTCGCCCGCATGATGTCGGCGGCGAAGATGCCGATCGTAGTCTCGGTGTTGCCTACGTCGAAAGCGATGATCATCGCCCAGCCTCCAATACCAGAGAGCCGCTTCTGTGCGGCGTGAGTCCCTCGGCGGATTCCACCAGCAGCTCCCCGCTTTCGTTGATTCCGCGCACGATTCCCCGCGCGGGCTCGGCGCAGCCTCTTCCCGCGGCAATGTCTCTGCGCGCGAAGGCGTCGAGCTCCGCGGCCGAGAGCGCGCCACGCCTCGTGGCCGCGCGCTGCAGCGCGGGTACTATCACGGCGAGCACCTCCGGCGCGGTCACCCCCGCGCGCAGGCCGGCAGCCTCATCCATGCCGGCGGGCGGCTCCAGATTGATTCCGACACCTAGCGCGACCCATTCCGGCTTGCCGTCGCGCCAGCGCGCCTCGATGAGAATACCGCCCAGCTTGCGGCCGTGCACGTAGAGATCGTTCGGCCACTTGAGTCCAACCGGACCGGCAGCGAAACGGTCGAGCGCCTGCGCGAGCGTGATACCGGCCCGCACAGACAGCAGCTCCACCGGCACGCCCTCCCACGGACGCTCGATGAGCGTGAGCCAGATCCCCGCTTGCGGCTCCGACCGCCACGCGCGTCCGCCGCGCCCGCGTCCGCTCAGCTGGCGCTCCGCCAGAACGAGCGTGCCCGCGGGCGCTCCCTTCGCCGCCGCCTGGTGGGCGACGTCCATCGTCGAGCTCACCTCGTCGAACAGCAGCGCGCGACGCGCGCCTGTCAACCCGACGATCTCCGCCAGCGACCGTCCGAAATAGCATCCAGCGGCGCCGCCAGCCGCCGATTGCGCGCCGTCGCCCGCGAGCCACGCGTCAGAGCCCACGCGCATAAATCAGATAGAAGATCAGCGCTCCGAACAGCAGCCGGTACACGGCGAATACTCCATAGCTCCGCCGGGCGACGTACTTGAGCAGCACAGCGATCGCGACCCACGCGCTGACGGCCGCGGCCGCGACACCCACGACCATGGGCGCGAGGCTCTCCGCTTCCCGCACCGCGTCGGGAAGCTTCAGCACGATCGCGGCGAGCGTGATCGGCATGCTCAGAAGAAAGCTGAATACCGCCGCGGACTCGCGCGTCAGCTTGAGCGCGCGGCCCGCCGTGATGGTGGAGCCGGAGCGTGACACGCCGGGCACGAGCGCGAGACACTGCGCCAGACCGATCGCCATGGCGTCCTTCCAGCCCATGGATTCCATCCCGCGCTCGCGGGACACGAACCGGTCGATCGCCCACAGCAGGACTCCCATAATCATGAGGTTCGTCGCGATGAGCGCCGGCGACCGGAAGATCGTCTCCGCGGCGTTCTCGAGCAGCAGGCCGGCGATCGCCGCCGGAAGCGTGGCGATCACGAGGAATACCACGCGCTTCTCTTCGTGGGTCTCGGCGCGGCGCTTCCGCGCGAGCGATACGGCCGCCCAGAGAAGCCGGCGCCACTCCTCCTGGAAGTACGCGACGATCGCGATCAGCGTGCCGAGGTGCAGCGCCACGTCGAACGCGAGGCCGTGATCCGGCCAGCCGAACAGCCACGGCGTGAGCGCGAGGTGCGCGGAGCTGCTGATGGGGAGAAGCTCCGTGAATCCCTGGACGATGCCGAGTATCAACGCCTGAAGAATTGTCATCCGGCCAGCGCGTCCTCGTATAGCCGCTCGTAATCGCTGACGACCGAGGCGCGGGAGAATCGCGCGCGCGCATCGTGCTGGCCGGCCGTGCTCATCCGCTTCCAGGCGGTCCTGTCGCTCAGCACCGAGACGGCGGCGCGCGCCATCCCGTCCACGTCCCCTACCTCGCACAGGAAGCCGGTCTCTCCTTCACGCACCACTTCCATGAGCCCGCCGGCTCTCGTCGCGACGACCGGCACGCCGGACGCGAGCGCCTCGAGCGCGCTGAGCCCGAACGATTCGCTCTGGCTCGGCAGCAGAAACAAGTCGGCGCCCGCGAGCAGCGGCGCGACGACGTCGAGCTTGCCGAGGAAATGCACGGCGTCGTGCACGCCCAGGTTGCGCGCCTCCTCCTCGGCGGCCGTGCGGTCCGGCCCGTCCCCGACCATCACGAGAACAGCCGGGATGGTGTCACGCACGCGCGCGAAGACGCGCACGACGTCGCGCACGCGCTTCACCGGGCGGAAGTTGGAGACGTGCATGATCACGCACTGCTTCTCCCCGAATTGCTCGCGCAGCAGCGGCGCGTAGCGCTTGCGGTCGTACACCAGCGGGTCCACGAAATTGTGGATCACGCGCACGTCGCACCCGGTGCAGCCGAAGGCGTGGTAGGTCTCGCCCTTCAGGTACTCGGAGACCGCGGTGATGCGGTCCGACTTCTCGATCGAGAAGCGGGTGATGGACTGGAAGGACGGATCCTGCCCGACCACCGTGATGTCGGTGCCGTGCAGCGTGGTGACGAGCTTGATGTCGCGGCCGGTCTCGTGCAGCATTTCGCGCGCGATCCACGCGCTCGTGGCGTGCGGAATGGCGTAGTGGCAGTGCAGGAGCTGGAGTCCGTGGGCGCGCACGACCTCGTGCATGCGGGCCGCGAGCGCGAGATCGTACGGCGGGAACTCGAACAGCGGGTACCGGCCGACGTCCACTTCGTGGAAGAAAACGCGCGGCAGGAACGACGGCAGCCGAAACGGCTGCCGGTACGTGATGAAGTGGACCTCGTGGCCGCGCTCGGCGAGCGCGATGCCCAGCTCGGTCGCCACCGCGCCGGAGCCGCCGTACGTGGGATAACAGGTGATGCCGATCTTCATGAGCCGTCGTTCCACCACTTCTCGATTATCCGCGGCGCGTCCGGCGAGGATGCGTCCACGTGGGTTACGGTGGTGCCACCGATCTGGTGCCTGAACCAGGTTCGCTGGCGCTTGGCGTACTGGCGCGTCTCGATCAGTATCTTCTCCCGCGCGGCGTCGAAGTCTATCTCGCCGCGCGCCAGCGCGCGCACCGTGGAGTAGCCAGAGGACATCCACGCTGGGGCGGAAGAGGAGACGTCCTTCGCGAGCTCGCGGACCTCGTCCACCCAGCCGGCCGCGAACATGGCGTCTATCCGCTGGGCGATGCGCTCCTGCAGCGCCGGCCCGCGATCCACGACCAGGAAGCGAGCGGAGCGCGGCTGCAGCCGCGGCGCGGCCGCGTGAAACTCGCTGAGCCGCTTCCCGGACAGGAGCGCGGTCTCGATGGCGCGCAACAGCTGCGTGCGTCCGAGCTCGGCGCGCGCCGGATCCAGCAGCCTGCACCAGCGGCGAAGATCCTCCGTGCTGAGCTGCTCCAGCTCGGATCCGATCGTCAGCCGCTGAGCGGTATCGAACACCGGCGAATCCGCCAGCGGCTCGACCAGCGCGCGGATGTAGAAGCCGGTGCCTCCGACCACTAGCGGAATCTTCCCCGCGGCCCTGGATTCGGATATCCACTCGTCGGCCTCCCGCGCCCAGCGCGCCGCCGAGTAGCGCTCCGCCGGATCGACGATGTCCACGCCGAAGTGCTGGACGCGCGCGCGCTCGTCCCTGCTCGGCTTCGCGGTGCCGATGTCGAAGCGCTTGTAGATCTGCCGCGAGTCGGCGGACAGTATGTCCGCGCCGTGCCGTTCAGCCAGCTCGAGCGCGATCGAAGATTTTCCCGCGGCCGTCGGGCCGCAGATTATCCGCAGGCTATCGTCTGCCAAAGCGGCGCTCCAGCTCGTCCCACGCGATTCGCACGATGGTGGAGCGGCCGTGCACGTCGTGCGCCGGCAGCTTCGTGTCGCGCAGCGCGAGGAACAGCGCGCGCATCTCCTCCGGCGCGAGGACTTCCCCGCCCTTGATCGCCGCCTTGCACGCGACCGTGGCAAGGAGGCGCTCGTGCCGCGCGATCCCGCCGGGCGCGCGGTCGCCGGTCAGCGCGGTAAGCGTCTCCCGCAGGCAGCGCTCGGCATCGAACCGCGGGTGCGGCGCCGGCACGCTGTTGAGCAGGAGGGTGTTCCCGCCGAACAGCTCGATCTCGAACCCGATGCGCTCGAGGTACCCGCGATTCTCCTCGAAGGCCTCGATCTCGGGGCCGCTCACGTGCAGCGTGATCGGAAAGAGCAGCTTCTGCGACGGCGCGCCGCCGCTCTCCAGCGTGGCCAGGAATCGCTCGTACAGTATCCGCTCGTGCGCGGAGTGCTGATCTATCAGCACGAGCCCGCTCCCGTCGTGCTCGAACGTCACGTAAGTGCGGTGCAGCTGGAACAGCGGCGGGACGTAATCGTCCGCCGGCAGCGTGGGCTCCGGAGCGGCAGCGTCGCGCTGCTCGAAGGCGGGCGTCCCATTTCCCGCGTGCGCGGGCGCGGCGGTGAATTCGAGCGACAGGCCTCCGGGCTGATCGAGACCCGCGTCGGCCTGGGCCTGCTGCTGCCGGAACGCGTTCCATCCCGGGTTGTAGGCGCGCGGGCCGAACGACGCCGCGCTGTCCCAGTTGCCGAGCGCGCGCCGGATCGCCGACTCGACCGCGCGCTCGACCGGCCAGCGATCGCGGAAGCGCACCTCGGCTTTCGCGGGGTGAACGTTCACGTCCACGAGGTCCGCCGGCAGAACGATGTCGAGGAACAGCGATGGCCTGACGCCGGCCGGAATGGTGTTGCGGTACGCCGCCTCGGCGGCGCGCACAAGGCCGTGGTCGCGAATGACGCGGCCGTTGATCGTGATGAAGATCCGGCGCGTGCGGGTGCCGACGTCGGCGGGCCGCTCCGCGAGCCCGCTCGTGTGCACGGCGCCCGCCAGGTCCTCGACCTCGACGAGCGACGCCGCGTAGTCCGCGCCGAACAGCGCGGCAAGCCGCTCGCGCAGATCCGCCGCCGGCGGGACGGAGAGCATCGGCTTGCCGTCGTGCGTGAGCGTGAAGCGCACGTCGCGGCGCGCGAGCGCGATGCTGCTAATGGTCTCGAAGATCGCCCGCCACTCCGAGCGCGCGCCCCGCAGGAACTTCTGCCGGGCCGGCACGTTGTAGAAGAGTCGTGACACGGTGACCGTGGTGCCGGGTCTCCGCGCGGCGCCGCCCACCGACAGGACCTTGCCGGCGGCGCTGCGCACCTCGAGCCCCTCCCCGCCGGGAGTGCAGCTCTCCAGCGACAGCTCCGAGACCGAGCTGATGGCCGGCAGCGCCTCGCCGCGAAAGCCGAAGGTGGACACGCCCACGAGGTCGGACGCGGTTCTGATCTTGGACGTGCCGTGCCGCTCGAGCGCGAGCAGCGCGTCGTCGCGGTCCATTCCGCTGCCGTCGTCCGCCACGCAGATGAGGGTGCGTCCGCCGTCCTGCACGGTGACGTCCACCGTGGTCGCGCCGGCGTCGAGCGCGTTTTCCACCAGCTCCTTCACGACCGATGCCGGTCGCTCGACGACCTCGCCGGCCGCAATCTGGTCCGCGACGGCAGCGGGAAGGATGGAGATCGTGGGCACACTGAAAACTACGCTGTTGAAGGACTGAGGACTGAGAACGGAGGACCCATGCGGCCTCAGGACCAACGACAACCGAGGATCGGCGATCAAGTGAGGACTGAGGAGTGAACGGGACAACGGGAAACGCTCCTCAGTCCTCACTTAATCGTAGATCCTCAGTTGCAGTTAGTCCTGAGGCCGCATGGGTCCTCCGTTCTCAGTCCTCAGTCCCGGGTGAGCAGCCGCCAAGCCACGTTACCAGTCCTTCCCTCTCGGATTCTGCGGAACGCTCCGCCGGGTCTTGTCGCCCTGGACGTCCTGCTCCTCCTCCGCGGCCGCGTCGAGGATGCCGCTCGCCTGGTCCACGTTCAGCCCGTTGCGCGGACGCGGCGCGATCGTGGGCTGTCCCCGGGAAGGATCCGGCTGCGGCTCGGCGGCACCGCCGCCGCCGCCGCCACCACCGCCCCCGCCGCCCCCGCCTCCACCGCCGGCGCGCTTGCGCAGCGCCAGCTCGTAATTCCACTTCGCGTCGAATACGTCGGGCCGCCGCTTGAGCGCGATCTTGTAGTGCACCAGCGCGCTGTCGAGCGGCGGGTCCGCGGAATCGCCCTGCAGCGCGAGACCCCGCTTGAGGTGAACCAGACCGATGTTGAACTCGCCACGCCACGCGAGCTCTTCCCGCTGGCTGTCCAGGACCGTGCGGAGCAAACGCTCCGCCCTGACCAGCGAGTCCCGCTGCAGCGCGATCGTCCCCTCGTTGTAGTTGTCGAGCGTGGGATCAGGGAACAGCTGCCGGCAGCCGCTCAGCAGGAGCAGCAGCAGCGCGGCGGCGCTCGCCGCGCCCGACGCCCGGGCCCGCGCGCGCGCGGCGCCTCCGCCGAATCCGCGCGGGCGTACGCGCTCCGGCAGGCTCGAGACGAAGGTGCGGAGGCGGCGCTGCCGCCCGCGCACGAGCGCCGGCATCAGCGTGTCCAGCAGCAGCAGGAGGAACGCGGGCAGAAGAAAGAGCTGGTAGCGGTGCGCGAGGTTCTCCCTGTTCTCCACGCTCCGCTGCTCGGCCTTGAGCTGAGCGAGTGCCTGCACGATGGCGCTAACGCGGTCGCCCGCATCGGGCGGGATGAACGTTCCACGGGCCGCGCGTGCCGCCTCCTCGAGCAACGCGGGCTCATATCGCGTCGTCACGACCGCGCCCGCATCGTCCCGCTTGAGCACCACGCGGCCGTTCTCCACGACGGGAATGGTGGATCCGGTCCGCGTCCCGAACCCGACGGTGATCACCGCAATGCCGGCATCGCGCGCTTTCTCCGCCGCGTCCACGACGTCCGCGGCGTCCTCGAACCCTTCGCCGTCACTCATCAGCACGACCGCCTTGTCCGCCGGCGACTTGCTGAGCGAGAGCAGCGCGGTCGCCTGCCGGAGCGGCGGCGCGAGAGAGCTGCCGGCCTGGCCGACTACGGTCGGATCGAGGTTGTCGAGGAAGAGGTCGAGCCCGCCGTCGTCTATGGTCAACGGCGTGAGCACGTAACTCCTGCCCGCAAAAGCGATCAGCGCGACGCGATTTCCGCGTCCGCTCGCGCGCAGCCGCCGCACTTCCCGCTTCATGGCTTCGAGCCTGCTCGGCCGCTCATCGGGCGCGAGCATGGACGCCGAAGCGTCGAGCGCCAGCACGAGATCGATTCCGCTCTGCCGTACGACCGTGCGCTCGAACCCCCAGCGCGGGCCCGCGAACGCGAGGCCGGCCAGCGCGACGGCGAGGGTGCAGATGACGATGCGGAGCCGCGACTGGCGGAGCAGCGCGCCGGGCGCCAGCCGCGCGATCATCTCCGGCGTTCCCAGCCGCGCGAGCCGCGCGTCACGCCGCCGGCGAGCGTGTACCAGCAGCCACACGGTGAGCAAAGTGACCGCGGCCGCGACGCCCAGCGCCCAGGTAAGCTGAAACGGAATCAGCGTCACGGGATCGGAGCCCTCCTCGCCAGCAGCGCAAGCTCGCCAACCAGCGCCAGAACGCCGAGGCCGAGCGGGAAGCGGAAAAGCTCGCTGTACCGAACATAGGATCGAGACTGTACGGTCGTTCGCTCGAGCCGGTCGATCTGCTCGTACACACTGCGCAACGCGGCGGCGTCGCGGGCGCGGAAGTACCGGCCGCCGGTCATTCGCGCCACCTCGCTCAACAGCGCTTCGTCTATCCGCACGGGCTGCAGCTCGTAGCGAAGTCCCGCGGGGCCGCGGCCGACGGGCACCGGCGCGAGCCCCACCGTGCCGACGCCGATCGCGTAGATCTTGATGCCGTACACGCTCGCCGCCCGCGCGGCGGTTCTCGGATCGATGCTCCCGCGGTTGTTCACGCCGTCGGTCATCACGATCATCACGCGCGAGCGACCAGGCGCGTCGCGTAGCCGGTTCGCCGCGGTCGCGATGCCCAGGCCGATCGCCGTACCGTCCTCGAGCTGCCCCGCCTGCAGATTGTCCACTGCCTGCATCAGAATCGGATAGTCGGTCGTGAGCGGCACCTGCGTCAGCGCTTCGCCCGCAAACGCCACCAGCGCGATCCTGTCCGACTCGCGAGCAGCGATGAATTCCTTGAGTCTGGACTTCGCGACCGCGAGCCGGTTCTGCGGCCGGAAATCCTCCGCGAGCATCGAGCTGGAGAGGTCCACCGCCAGAGCGATGTTGATTCCCTCGCTCGTGACGTTCTCGACCCGTGCTGTGGAGCGAGGCCGGGCGAGCGCGAGGACGAGGGCCGCGAGCGCGACGTTGCGGAGGATGAACATCGCGCGGGTTATCCGCTCCCCCGTGCGGGGCCCGCGGGCCAGGACGCCGGTGCGCGAAAAAGCGATCGCCGACGGGCGGCGACGCCGGCGCAGGATCCACCACAGCGGGAGGAACAGCAGGAGCAGGAGCGCCCAGGGCGTGTACAGCTGGAATCCGCCGAGGCTCATGCGGCTTTCCTCTTTTCCTGGTCCACGAATCCGCTCTCGACGCGCTCGACCACGGCGCGCGCGTCCGCGCCGAGCTCGCGCGCCCTGGCGGCGTCAACGCGCCAGGCAGCGAATTTCGCGAGATCGCTCTGGTGCAGCAGCTCGGCGAGTCCTTTCGTCCACTCGCCGTCGAGAGCGCCGCTGGCGCGCACGGCGTCGACCAGCTCGCTGCTGGTTTGCGACGCGCGCACGCCGTCCACCCTCGCCGCGAGATAATTCCGCATCACGTCCACCATCAGCGCGACGTGCAGCGCGCCCTCGTTCTTGTCCGGGAGTCCGAGCTTCTCGATCCGGAAGAACTCACGCTGGGCGAGGGCCGCGGGGTGCACCGGCCGGTTCTTCCACCGCTTGTACGCGCGCCAGAGCAGCCAGGCCAGGAGCGCGGCCAGCAGAATTCCCAGCGCCAGCAGCAGCCACTTGAGCCACCACGGGTACGCGAACGCGAGCACACCGCGCGCTGGCTTCGGCACGTGCAGCGTCGTATCCGCGGGCAACACGCTGCGCACGAACACCGTGTAGGAGGCCAGCGGTATCGTGCGCTCGGCTATGCCGGAGCGGACGATGATCGGTCCGAGCCCGAGCGGCTGCGAGTCCACGTCCCACGCCTGCATGCGGTAGCCGGCGATCTGCTCCATCTCGCGCGGGGCGCCGGGCGCCGCGGGCAGCAGCCGCGGCTCGCCTACCGCCGCGTCCGCCGCGAGCTCCACCTTCGCCGCGGAATCGGTCGCCACCGGAAACTCGATCGTCGAGCCGGCGGGCGCGCGCACGCGCACGAGCACCGTAAACCGGTCACCGACTGTGACCGTGTCGGGGTTGACCGTGACCCCCAGTCGGATCGGAACGGTGACCGGCGCCGCCGGCGCTCCTGCAGGCGCGACTGCGCCGCCGACCTGCAGCAGAAACAGCGCGCCGAGCGCGATCACCGCCGGCGAGCCCGCGTCTCGCGGGTCCGGAAGAACTTGATCAACGGGTGCACCACGTTCTCCGGCGTCGAGATCGCGATCTCATCAATGGACAGGCGGCGGAGGAGGTGCTTCCGCTCTTCACGCTCGGCAGTGACGGCGGTCGCGTACGCGCTGCGGACGCCGCGGGAGCTGGTATCCACGCTGAGAGTCTCGCCGGTCTCGGGATCCATGAACCGGGCCAGCCCCACGTCGGGCAGGTCGCGCTCGCCGGGATCCTCGATCGTGACCGCGACCACGTCGTGTCGCTGCGCGAGCAGCTTCAGCGGGTGTTCGATGCCCGGCGCGAGAAAGTCCGACACCACGAAGATGATGGCTTTCTGCGTCAGCATGCGGGACACGTATTCGAGCGTGCCCGAGATGTCGGTGCCCGTCCCCTGCGGCTCGAACGCGAGCAGGTCGCGGATGATCCTCAGCACGTGCCTCCGTCCCTTGCGCGGCGGGACCACGTGCTCGATCCGGTCGGTGAAGAGAACGATGCCGACGCGGTCGTTGTTCCGCACCGCGGACATGGCCAGCACCGCAGCGAGCTCGCTGGCCGCCTCGCTCTTGAACCGGCGCACCGTGCCGAACTGCTCGGAGCCGGAGAGGTCCACGGCGAGCATTACGGTGAGCTCGCGCTCCTCGATGTATCGCTTCACGTAGGGGCGGCTCATGCGCGCGGTCACGTTCCAGTCAATGGAGCGCACCTCGTCGCCCGGTTGGTACTCGCGCACCTCCGAGAACTCCATCCCCTGCCCCTTGAACACCGAGCGGTACTCGCCGACGAACAGCGAGTTGACGAGCCCGCGCGTGCGGAGCTCGAGCAGCTTGACCTGCCTGAGGATCTCCTTGGACGGAGCGCCTGGGTTCGGCGCCGCCTGGATCACGGCGCCCTGATCGCCTCGAGCACGCGCGCGACGATCGCGTCGCTCGTCACTTCCTCCGCCTCGGCCTCGTACGTCGTGAGCACGCGGTGACGGAGCACGTCGGGCGCGATCGCCTTCACGTCGTCCGGCGTGACGAAGGAGCGGCCGTGCAGGAAGGCGTGCGCGCGGGACGCCTGCGCCAGTGACAACGTCGCGCGCGGGCTGGCGCCGAACTCGATCAGCGGGGCGAGCTGCGCGAGGCCGGCTTCCGCGGGATAGCGCGTGGCGTGCACGATCTCGACGATGTAGTCCACGATGCGCGCGTCCATGTACAGCTCGGCGATGCGCTTGCGAGCCGCCAGGATCTGCTGCGGCGTCGCCACGTGCGCGACCGGAATCGGCTCGCCGCCGGCCATCCGCCGGAGCACCAGCTTCTCTTCTTCGCGCGACGGGTAGCCCACGTGCAGCTTCAGCATGAAGCGGTCTACCTGCGCTTCCGGCAGCGGATACGTTCCCTCCTGCTCGATCGGGTTCTGCGTCGCGAGCACGAGGAACGGCTCCTCGAGGATGTAGGTCGTGCCGCCGATCGTGACCTGCTTTTCCTGCATCGCCTCCAGCAGGGCCGCCTGGACCTTGGCCGGCGCGCGGTTGATCTCGTCGGCGAGGATGATGTTGGCGAAGATCGGCCCTTTCTTGACCGAGAACTGGCCGTTGGACTGGTCGTACACCTGCGTGCCGATCACGTCGGCCGGCAGGAGATCGGGCGTGAACTGGATGCGCTGGAAGTGCGTGTTGATGGTCTCGGCCAGCGTCCGGACGGTCAGCGTCTTCGCGAGGCCGGGAACGCCTTCCAGCAGCACGTGGCCGCCGGTCAGCAGGCTGATCATCAGGCGCTCGACCATGTAGCTCTGGCCAACAACGCGCTTGCCCACCTCCGCAATCACCTTCTGGATCATCGCCGTGTCGCCAGCCGGCGGTCCGGCGTCATGGGGCCGAGCCCCTGCCGGAGGTGCGTTAGTGCTCACGTGTTTCCTCTGGTGAACGTGGTTTTACACCCCGCCACAGTGCAGGAATGACGCCGCTAGCGGGCCAGCGCGGTGATGATCTCCCGTTCTTTCGAAGTCAGGTCCCGCGTCTTACCCAGGGGGAGGCGGCCGAGTTTCACCGGCCCGAACCGGGTGCGCACCAGCCGCTCGACGGCGAGGTCGAGCGCGGCGCACAGCCGCCGTATCTCGCGCGTTCGGCCTTCGGCGATGGTCACCTCGAACTCCCACATCCGGTTCCCGAGGGGCCGCGCGGCGACGTCCAGCGGCCTGACCATCCCGTCCTCCAGCTCCACTCCCCTGCGCGCGGCGCGCAGCGCTTCGGCGGCGTTGCCCCGCACGGTCGCGACGTACGTGCGCTCGATCTCGTTGCTCGGGTGCGTCAAGGCGTTGGCGGCATCACCATCGGTGGTGAGGAGCAGCACGCCCTCCGTCATGTAATCGAGCCGGCCGACGTACATGAGGCCGGGGACGTCCTGTACGAGATCGAAAACCGTCTCCCGTCCTTCCGGGTCGCGCCTCGTGGTCATCACTCCCGCGGGCTTGTTGAGCACGATCCACTTGTTCTGGACGGGCGCGCCGATCGGCTTGCCGTCCACGGTGATGACGTCGCGGTCGAGCTCGACGTTCTGGCCTACAGAGGGGAGCGCGCCGTTGACGAGCACGCGGCCGGCGGCGATCAGCTCGTCCGCGCCGCGCCTCGACGCGACGCCGGAGCGGGCCAGGGCGCGGTTGATGCGCACGGGAGCTATTGGCTGTTGGCTATTGGCTGTTGGCTTAACAGCCGCGCCGTTCCGGCTGTTCCGCTCCAAGCCAAAAGCCAATAGCCAACAGCCAACAGCTTCACGTTTCGGCCGCCGGCCTCAGCGCCACCGCCAGCTCATCCGCGCGCGGCAGCTCGTCGAGATGCCTGATCGCCAGCTGCTCGAGGAATGCCGGCGTCGTGCCGTACATCAGCGGCCGGCCCATTCCCTCCGCGCGGCCGGTGACTTCGATCAGCCCGCGCTCGTGCAGCGACTTCAGGATCGCGCCGCAGTTCACGCCGCGAATCTCTTCGACCTCGGCGCGTCCGATGGGCTGCCGGTAGGCGATGATCGCGAGCGTCTCGAGCGCGGCGGCGGACAGCCGCGCGGGGCGGCTCGCCAGCTGCGCGCGCTCGATCGCGTCGGTGTACTCGGCGCGGGTGAGTATCTGCCAGCCGCCGCCGGTCTCGATCAGCTCGACGCCGTGCCCGGCCTCGTCGTACTGCGTGCGCAGCTCGGTGAGCGCGCCCGCCACGTCGTCCTCGGTCGCGTCCGAATCGAGCGCGGCGAGGTTCTCGAGCGAGATCGGCGCCGAGCTCGCGAACAGCGCGGCTTCAAGCAGCTTCGCTAGCGGACTCACCCTTGATCTCCACGTCGGTAAAGGCCGCGTCCTGCCGCAGCTTCACTTCCCCGCGCTTGGCCAACTCCAGCAGCGCGAGCAGGACGGAAAGGATTTCCCACGGCTCGGAGCCCGCGCTCACGAGGTCGCGCCAGCGGCAGCTCCGCCGCAGCGCGAGCAGATCGCGCACGACGGCGATCGCCCCCTCGACGTCGAGCGCGCGCGGCACGACGTCGTGGATCGTCGGCTTCTTCGCGAGTCGCAGCACGCGGTCCACGGCCGCGAACAGCTCCGGGAGCGACAGCGCGAGCGGCGCCGCGGCGGGCGCCGGCGACGTGAACTGCTGCGGCAGGTAGCCGCGCGCGAACTTGCCGCGGCGCACCTCCGACAAGCGGTCGAGCACGTCCACCACCTCGCGCACCTGCTGGTACTCGAGCAGCCGGCGAACCAGCTCCGCGCGCGGATCTTCCCAGCCTTCGTCGCCCTCGCGCCGCGGCAGCAGCAGCTGCGCCTTGATGCGGATCAGCCGCGCGGCCATCTCCAGGTAGTCGGCGGCATCGTCGAGCCCGAGCGTCTTGATGCGGACGAGAAACTGCTCGGCGATTCGCGCGACGGGGATGTCGTATATGTCCACCTGCTCGTCGCGGATCAGCGTGAGCAGCAGATCCAGCGGGCCGGAGAACTCTCCGACCTGGACGACGAACGCCGTCTCCCCTACGTGGTCCACGGGCTCGGCAGAATGAAGGGCATGAGCAGCCGGACGGCCGCGCTATGCAGGATCATTATCGGGGTGAAGAAGCCGCGCATGATTCCGCTGCCTACCGTGATCAGCAGCATCAGCGCGATCAGGCCGTACCGGCCGAACTGCTCGTACCGCAGCGCCCACGCGGGCGGGAGCAGATACTTGGCGACGTGCGATCCGTCCAGCGGCGGGATCGGGATCATGTTGAAGAAGGCGAGCACCAGGTTGATCAGGATGCCGTACACCAGCATCAGCTGCAGGATGGACGCCGACGCAGCGAGCGCGGGAATCGCGCGGCCAAGCAGCCCGATCGCGGCCGTGGCCGCGACGGCGAGCACGGCCAGCACCAGGTTGGTCGCCACCCCCGCCAGCGAGACGATGATGTCGCCGCGCTTGAAGTTGCGGTAATTGCGCGGGTTCACCGGAACGGGCTTCGCCCCGCCGAACATCACCCCTGCCGTGATGAAGGTCAGGATCGGCAGGATGATGGTCATGAACGGGTCTATGTGCTTGAGCGGGTTCCAGGTGAGCCGCCCGAGCTGATAGGCCGTAGGGTCGCCCTGCCTGAGGGCCGCGTAGCCGTGGGCATACTCGTGCGCGACCATCGAGAAGAGCAGGACGGGCGCTACGAGCAGAAAAGTCTGGGTTTTATCCAATCGCGGGTTTGCGGGAAGCGCCGAAGGACGGTAGTTTCAACAACTTAGCCCTAGTAATGGAGATTCAGTAAGTGCCGAATATCGCGTCCGCCAAAAAGAACATGCGAAAGTCCAGAGCCGCTGAGGTGCGCAACCGCGCACAGCGCTCCACCCTTCGCACTGCACTCAAGAAAGCGAAGTCCACCGAAGGTTCGGCCGCCGATCGCGCGGCCGCGGTTCAGCTCGTCGATCGCGCAGCGCGGAAAGGCCTCATCCACAAGAACGCGGCCGCGCGCCACAAGAGCAGGCTGGCAAAAAAGAAGTGATTAGTGACTAGTGATTAGTCACTAGTAACCGCCTCACAGCGCGGACAACTCCCCGCCGCAGCTCTCGCAGTACCACTCCGTCGGATAGTTCATAGCGCCGCATTCGCCGCATTTGAGCGTTTTCTCGGTCTCGCGCCGGGGATCCGGCTGTGCGGGCGAGAAAGTCGCGGCCTTGCTTCGCTTCGAGTGCGCGGCCGCGCGAGCCTCTGACTTGGCCTGCTGCTGAGCCGCGGTTTCCTGCGGCTCGGCTGCAGGCCTGGAAGGCTCCCGCGCCGGGTCCTCGACCTGAGCCGGTAAGCCGTCCGCCGGCGCGAGCGACTCGATGTCGATAGCGGGTTTTTCCGCTTGGGCAGGCTGCGTCGGAGGACTCGGCGGCGCCGTGTGCATTGCCGCGCGCGATCTGGCCGGTGTCCTGGACCGCACCCTGGTCGCGTCGGGCTGCGCCGGCTGCGCGGCGACGGGTGGCGGCTCGGCCGCGGGCGCGGCTGCGGGCGGAGTGAACGTCGGCACCGGCGCGGCCGGAGTTTGCAGCGCCGGGCCGCCGGTCGGGGTGAAAGGAGTCGCGTCCCCGTTCTCCGTGGTCTGCTCGATGATGAGCAGGAGCTGATTCAGCTCATCGGAGATCTTCTTCTTCTCGTCCGCGAACCGCTTCAGATCGACCTCGACCTCGCGCTTGCGGAGCTCCCACTGCTCCGGCGTGAACTCGCCCACGACCGCGCGTAGCTCGGCCTCGTGCATCTCGTCCACGCGCGCCGTCTCCTGCTCGGTCGCCTGCTTGAGCCGATCCTTGAGTCCGGAGACCGCCGACCGTATCTCGCCCGTCCGCTCTGTGAGCTGCTCGCGAACCGCGGTCAGGCGCTGCTCATAGTCCGAGCGCACGCGGTTGTAAACGTGCTCGGGCGTGGATGCGCGCTTCGATTCCAGCGTCGCGAGCCACTGCTCGTATCGCTTGCGTTCCTCCAGCAGCTGCTGCAATGCGTCATGCGAACGACCGGGCTTGGCCACCGTCACCTCGTCGTTGTCGTCAGCGTGTGAACGATATCGCCACGAACGATAGTAAAAATCGCGCGGCCGCGAAGCTTTTCGCCCGCGTACGGGGTGTTGCGCCCCTTCGACACGAACGCCGCCGGATCAACCGTCCATTCCGCCCGCGGGTCAAAGACGGTCACGTCCGCGACCGAGCCGCGGCGCAGCGAGCCGCCGGGCAGGTGGAAAAGCCGGGCGGGAGCGCACGACATGCACTCCACCAGCCGCGCGTAATCCAGCACCCCGCCGGCGACGAGATTCGTGTGGACAACGGCCAGAGCCGTCTCGAGGCCGACGATACCGTTGGGGGCGTTGGCGAACTCCTGCTCCTTCTCGTCGTAGTGGTGCGGCGCGTGATCGGTGGCGATCAGGTCGATGGTCCCGTCGGCGACGGCGTCGCGCAGCGCGGCCACGTCCGCGGCGGTGCGCAGCGGCGGATTCATCTTCGCGTTGGTGTCGTACGCCCCGACGCGATCTTCCGTGAGCGTGAGATGGTGCGGACACACCTCCGCCGTGACGTTGATCCCCCGCTCCTTCCCCCAGCGGATCAGCTCCACGGACCCGACCGTGCTCATGTGCGCCAGATGCGCGTGGCCCTTCGTCCGGCGCGCCAGAAGGATGTCGCGGATGACCATGATCTCTTCGGCTTCCGACGGAATCCCCTTCAGTCCGAGCCGCGCGCTGACGATCCCCTCGTTCATCGCGCCGCCGTGCGACAGCGTCGGCTCCTCGCAATGATCTATTACCGGGATGTTGAACGTGCGGGCGTACTCCAGGGCGGTCCGCATCAGCTGCGCGCTCGCGACCGGGCGGCCGTCGTCGCTTACGGCGACCGCGCCCGCCCCCACCATCTCGCCGAATTCCGCGAGCGCCTCGCCGCGCTGGCCGAGTGAGATCGCGCCGATCGGATGAACGCGCGCGGCCTTCGCGCGCTGCGCCTGGCGGATGATGAAGCCGACGGCGGCCTGATTGTCCGTGACGGGATCGGTGTTGGGCATCGCGCACACGGCGGTGAAGCCGCCGGCCGCGGCGGCTCGCGCCCCAGTCGCCACCGTCTCGACGTCCTCCCTGCCCGGCTCGCGCAGATGGCAGTGCACGTCTATGAACCCGGGCGAGACGATCATGTCGGCGCAGTCGAGCACCTGCGCGCCGTCCGGTTCGCCGACGTTGGCGCCGCACGCTTCCACCTTGCCGTCCACGAGCAGCACGTCCGCCCGCTCGTCGAGGCTCTGCGACGGATCGATCACTCGCCCGCCTCGAAGCAGCACCGGCCGGCTCATCGGGCCGCCTTGGCTGATTCAGCCAGCGCCGGGTTCCCGCCCGCCAGCAGGTACAACACCGCCATTCGCACGGCTATGCCGTTGGTGACCTGGTCGAGGATCACGGAGTGCTCGCCGTCGGCGACGTCCGAATCGATCTCGACGCCGCGGTTCATCGGACCGGGGTGGAGGATGAGCACGTCGCGGCTGGCGCGGGACAACCGCTCGCGTGTCACCCCGAACACCCGGTTGTACTCACGGAGCGATGGTATGTAGCCCCCGGTCATGCGCTCGATCTGGAGCCGCAGCACGTTGAGCGCGTCCGCCCATGCGATCGCTTCCTCGATGTGGTCGAACACCGTGACGCCGAGCTCTTCGATCGCGCTCGGCAGGAGCGAGCGCGGCCCGCACACCGCGACTTCGGCGCCGACCTTCCGGAGTCCCCATATGTTCGACCGCGCCACGCGGGAGTGCAGCACGTCGCCGCAGATGCACACCCGCTTGCCCGTCAGGTCGCCGAAATGATCGCGCAGCGTGAGCAGGTCGAGCAGTCCCTGCGTGGGGTGCTCGTGCATTCCGTCGCCGGCGTTGATCACGTTCGACTTGATCCGCTCGGCGAGGAACTGCGCCGCGCCCGAGGAGCCGTGGCGGATCACCACCATGTCGATCCGCATCGCCTCCAGGTTCCGCGCCGTATCCACCAGCGTCTCGCCCTTCG
>CALMKE010000278.1 GCA_937867645.1 uncultured Gemmatimonadota bacterium
CCTTCAGGGCGCAAACGGGCAGATGATCAACATGACGGCGGGCGGAATGATGGGCGGACAGTTCGTGACCGGCGGCATGATGGGCTCGGGCGGCATGATGAACGGCCAGTGGGGTCCCGGAATGACGGGCGCGGGCTGGCAGGCAGGCAACGGCACGTTCGGGATGCTCTTCACGTTCACCACCGCATAAGCGGTCAGGGGCTGAAGTGTATTCGACCGCGAGGACGACGTGACTGGGGCGGCGGTGCAATGGCAGCCACGGCGGCGACGGATTAGTCCCGCGATTGCCGTCGCGCTCGCTCTTGGCTTATCGAGCTGCTCACCGCTGCATGTGGGCATGATGGGGGCGATGGGGGCGGGTGCCATGATGGGGATGAAGACTACGGGGATGCAGCAAACTCCCCCTTCGCAGCAGTCCTGTCAGGCAAGCACGACAGCCGTGCATGCTGAAGCGCGGGGCCTGATGTCGCTTGCCGCCGACAGCGCGCGTGCTCTCTTGCCCACGCATCGGAGGAATGTCGAAGCGATGCTTGCCCGCTGCGCCGCCGATTCTGCAAGCGGTTCCCATGAGGCGATGTCTGCTGAGCGCACAGCGGTTACGAGCGAGATCCGGACGGATCTCACGCGAATGGAACAGATGAGCGCGGATAGTCTCCATGTCTTTCTGCCGGAATATATTGTTACGCTCGATCGCTTCGCCGTGTTATCCAATGCGACATCACCGCGCGCGAAACAAGAACCGAACGCCCACTAGTCGCCGGTTCGGACCAGTGCGGAGTCGCCACTGACTACCGCTTTGTTCCCGTGGCTGTACGATGTCATCATGCGAGTTGCCGAACGCGGTCGTTTTGCGGGCTGGCGCCATTCGGTCGGACGTTGCAGACGCGATACCCCTTCCGTTCCGCCCGCGAACGTTTGATGCGGCGGTTGTCGGATGGCCTTGTGTACGATCCCTCATCCCGACCCTGCTCTCGCTGAGCTGCGGCGCGTGCTACGGCCCGGCCGATCGCTTCGCCTCATCGAGCACGTCCAGGTTGTGAATCCCATCGCCGGACGGCCAACTGGCTCACTCCACTCTGTTGGCGAGTCGCCGGCGGGTGCCGGCTGAACCGGCGGACCGTTGAGACTGTCGCAGCAAGCGGCTCCGCACTTGAGGCAGTGAGAACACACGCTGGTGGTCTCGTCGTGGAGATTGACGCCCGATCGCCGCTCATAACGGGTCGGGGATGCTCTGACCATAGGGTAGGGCAATCTTCCCAATAATTGAGTATTTACCCGACAGACCCCGACCTCGCCGACTCGCACGTTTGCCTCGGACGGTGGGACGCCGTCTGGCGAGTGACTGACGCATTTCCACCCGAACCCGGAGCAAGGCTCGTGGGTGTTCCTCGCAGAGATTTTTTGAGAGCCGGCCTGGTGGCGGCGGGGGGTGCAGCCGCGATCGGCGTCGAGCGGATGATGGGAGATGGTGACGCGTTCGCGTCCCCGTCCGCCGATCCACCGGCAGGTGGAAAACTGGCGCTCACCGCGGACGGCGAGTTGGTGGCCGTGTCGGCGCGTGCCGCTCCGGCTGGCCCGCCACCGGTTCCAGATGACGTAAGGAGGGGGATTCCCGGACGGAAATGGGTCATGGTGATTGATCTTGCAGCGTGCGACGGCTGTGGCAAGTGCGTCACGGCCTGCTCCGACAAGCATTTCCTCCCACCCGATCGCGAGTGGTTGCGGGTGTTCAAGATGAAGGATTCGGAGAACGGCGCCCCGTACTGGTTTCCGCGGCCGTGTTTCCATTGTGACGACCCGCCGTGTACGCGTGTCTGCCCCGTCGGCGCAACATTCAAACGGCAGGACGGCATCGTGCTGGTGGACAACGAGCGGTGCATCGGTTGCCGGTTCTGCATGGCCGCCTGCCCCTACTCCGTGCGGACCTTCAATTGGGGCCACCCCGACAATCCATCCGATGCGGTCGCCCGCGGCTATTCGCCTGAATGGGGCTATCCCCGGCGAGTCGGGACGACCGAGAAGTGCGATTTCTGCCCGGACATGGCGCGCCTGGGGAAACTTCCGCATTGCGCTGCGGCGTGTCCGATGGGGGCAATCTGGTTCGGGGACGAGAATGAGGACGCGGTCACCAGCGGGCCAGACAAGGAACACTCAGCCACCGGAGCCAACGAGGGCCCGGGCGCCGCTGGAGACAGGCAGACCGTAAGGCTGTCGCAATTGCTCCGCGACAGGGGCGGGTACCGCTATCTCGAGGATCTTGGGACCAAACCGCGCGTCTACTATCTGCCGCCAGTAAACCGGCGCTACCCCGCGCCCGGTGAACCAGATGCCGAGAAGGGCGCGCCGGTACGCGGGGAACAGCGATGAGCGACACAGTCCGAGCAACTTCGCCCAACGTGCCGTCGGAGAACCAGGACGCTCAGGCTGTCGAATCCTATCTGCTGTCCACCCTCGATCCGGTCGGACGCGGTGGCCGCTTCTGGATACTGGGGCTGCTCGCCGTCGTCGCCGTAGGCGCGGCCGCATGGGTTACGCAGCTCGTGAATGGTCTCCGCGTGACGGAGATGCGGAACTACGTGTCATGGGGCGCCTACATGGGGAACTTCGTGTTCTTCATCGGTATCAGCCATGCCGGGACCCTCATATCTGCGATCCTCAGGGTGACGGACGCCGGCTGGCGCCGGCCGATCACGCGCATGGCGGAGGCGATCACCGTCTTCGCCCTCATAGTCGGAGCACCGATGGTGCTCATCGACATGGGACGTCCCGACAGGGTCATGAACGTATTCATTTACGGCCGGTTTCAGTCACCCATACTCTGGGACATCGTCTCGATCACCACGTACCTGACGGGGAGCATCCTGTATCTCTACGTGGCGATGATCCCGGACATGCCTATACTCGCCCGGCATGCACGGGAACGTGGACGCTCCCCACGGCTCGTGAGGCTATACGAGATGATGTCGCTCGGATACCGCGAGTCCGCAGAGCACCGTCGCCGCCTCGCGCTTGCGCTTGGGGCGATGGCGGCGATCATCATTCCCGTCGCTGTCTCCGTGCATACCGTCGTCTCCTGGGTATTCGGGATGACGCTCCGGCCCGGGTGGCACAGCACCATCTTCGGACCGTACTTCGTCGTCGGCGCGATCTTCTCCGGCACTGCGGCAATCATCACCGCGATGGCGATCTTCCGGCGCGCCTACCGGCTGGAGCGTTACCTCCTGCCGCTGCACTTCCGGCATCTGGGAAAGCTGCTGCTGGTGCTCGCGTTGCTGTACGCGTACTTCACGCTCAGCGAATACCTCACCGCATGGTACGGAGGTATCGAAGCCGACCGGCGCCTCATGGAACTGCTGGCCGGGAATACGGCATATGGTCTTACCTTCTGGCTGTGGGTCGTCTTCGGGCTCTTCGCTCCCATAGGATTTCTGCTCTTTCCGGGAAGACGTTCAATCCGTGCGATCGTAGCGGCATCGGTTCTGGTGAACATCGGGATGTGGGTGAAGCGATATCTCATCGTCGTCCCGACGCTGCAGACGCCGTTCATACCCGCGGAGGCGGCGGGGATTACGCCCTGGTATTTCCCGAGCGTGGTCGAGTGGGCTATAACGGCCGGAGCGTTCGCGGCGTTCCTGCTCCTGTTTACGCTCTTCTCGCGGCTGTTCCCGATCCTCTCAATTTGGGAGACGGCTGAGGACGTCGACGAGGCCAGGGCGCGCCACGTCCGCGTTCCTGCGGTGGCGGCTCCGCAGCCGGGCTCGGCGGTACGACCGGCAATGCTGTTGGTCGCGTTGATCGTCGGGGGCCTCACCCTATTGGCGCCAGCCATACCCACGAACGCAGTCGGGGCGCAGGAGGCCGCGCGCGTCGAACTGCGCCGGGCATCCGAGGGTGAAGAGGATGTGCTGGTGGCCGCGGTCACTGTGGGTGGCGTCCCGGCCCCGGGCGTTACTGTCGAATTCTTCGCGTATCGGCATCTCGGTCTCCTGGCGCTCGGCGAGGATGAAACTCTCGACGATGGAACCGCTGCTGTCTCGTTCCCTCGCGGGCTCCCCGGAAATCTGCGCGGAGACATACGCTTTCGCGCCGCCGTGCTGTCACCCGATTCGCTTGCGGGAGCAGCAGCGGAAACAGTGATGTCCGGCGGAGTGCCCGCTCGCCAGGACGCAGGCGAACCGCCGCGCGCACTCTGGTCCACGAGGGCGCCTACGGGACTGCTGGTCGGGATCACCGTGCTCCTTCTCTGCGTGTGGAGCACATACGCATTCACCATTTGGCAGCTCATGAGGCTGCGCGGGATCAAAGGGGGTTAAGTAACATGGCGTTCTCGGATCGCAATCAGAGCAGCGTCTCCCGCCGCGCGACCGGGGGCGTGGTCGCACTCGCCACGATCGCGCTATTAGTTGTCGGCGCAGCGTCCGCCGGCGCGCAGAGGGCGGGCAGCGAGTGGGTGGTTCCGGAACGGCGGGCAAGACGACCCAACCCGGTTCCCGCGGGCGCCGCCGCTATTGCGGCCGGTCGTGAGGTTTACCGGAAGGAGTGCCGGTCGTGCCATGGCGGGACGGGTCGTGGCGACGGCCCAAAGGCGGCGGAGTTGGATACGAGAGTTTCGGACATCACCTCCGCGAAGGTTCAGGGGCAGACAGACGGGGCGCTCTTCTGGAAGATCACGGAGGGCCGCGGAGACATGCCCAGCACGAGGACGGCGCTGAGCGACGAACAGCGTTGGATGGTGGTTCACTATATGCGCTCCCTCGCGCCCAAGCGTACTTCAACCCAGCCGAGTTCTCCCGATAGCCGCTCACTCGCGGCCAGGCGTCCACCCGCGGGGGTGGAGAGAAATTTCGCCACTACCAGCGTTCCGGATACCCGCTCACCGGCGCCGAGGCGCCCAGCAGCCGACGTGGAGAAGGATTCAGCCGCTATCAGCGTTCCGGTGGTATTGGTGCCGTCCGCTGTCGGAGCGTCAGCGCAGGACTCGATCGAAACCGAGCGATTGCGAGCGGAGATTGCCGCGCTTCGAGCCGATCTCGAGGCCAGCCAGGACGAGTTCGACGCCAGCCTTGCCGCCCTGAACGACTCCATTCGCATGAGCAGGCCTGGTACAACGCGATTCCTGCTCGTGGGATACGCATCGAGTGCATACCGCACGGTCAGGAACGGCCCGTCAGTCTTCACGGCATCGGTCTCTCCGATCCTGCTCTGGCAGCTGAACGAGCGGATACTGTTTGCGGCCGAGCCCTCGTTCGCGGCCGGGGAAGAGGTGGATATACAATTGGAGTACGCGCATGTATCGGTTCTCGCTGCCGACTTCCTCAGTCTCGGGATCGGGAAGTTCATAACGCCGTTTACAACCTTTAACGAGCGGGTGCATCCGGCGTGGATCAATAAACTTCCGGACGCGCCGCTTCCGTACGGGCATGGGGGTATCGCGCCAGACGCAGCAGTTGGCGCATATGCTCGTGGCGGCATTCCCGCTGGTGCCGCCCGTGTCAGCTACGCGATCTACGCCGTGAACGCACCGGAACTGATGGGAGAAGGTGAGGATGCAGGCGAAGTGGAGTCTGCGGACGCAGGTGAGGAACGGGCGTATGGCGGGCGCCTCGGGCTGTTTCTCATGCCGGCCGGACTCGAGTTCGGCTATTCCTACCAGACGTCAGATGTCGTGGACCTGCAGGGCGTGGATCTTACCTTATCGCGTCAATCCGCGGCGATGCGGGGACAAGTGAATATTCGCTTTGAGGGAGTCCTGTCCAAAGCTACGAGGGGTCCCTTCGAAGGCGAGACGCCGGGCGACCCCGAGCGTTTCCTTGTCAACAACCGTCGCGTTGGCGGTTACGCTCAGATCGCGTATCGCCCGTCACTCGTCGGATCGAGAGTCGCGCGCAACCTGGATTTCGTTGGGCGCTACGATTGGATGAACCGCCCCGATTGGGAGGGCGGGCCCCTGGGAAACGATACCAAACGATTCACCGCGGGCACCTCGTACGCGCTCACGCCAAGCATGGTTGTGAAGCTGGCGATCCAGCGCGCTTCGAATACGATGGCTGATGATATCAGATCGGTAATCCTGCAGGTTGCGACGGGCTTCTAAACGGAGGTTATATGGGAACCGCGACACGTTGGACTCGTATCGCCTGCCTTGCGGGAGCGGCGGTTTCGCTCGTTGGTTGCGGAGTACGACGTCCGCAAGGTAGCCCAGCGGGGGCAGATCCGGCCGAGTCTGTGAAGACGACTGCGTTCGGCCGAGCGGAGCTTTGGGGGATGTATTGCGCGCGATGTCACAATCTCCGGCCCAGGGTCGAGTATGGCCCGGCGCAATGGTCGGTGGTGGTGAACCACATGCGGGCGGTCGGCGACATACCCGGCAAGGATTACCGCGCGTTGTTGGAATATTTGGCTGACAGGCGGCCGGCAAATGCCCCTGCATCGTTCCCCAGCCCGGACAGCGGCGCGGGCTCGCGATAGATACCCAGGCGCGGGGCTCAGTACGGAACATCTCACGCCGCACTTGACGGTGGGAAGTATTCAAACGATTATTAGAATACTCTAACGTAAGGCGTCCGCCGTGTCCCGTCCCCGGGTGAAGGACAAGCTGTACGGGCAACTTGCGCTCATCGGAAAGGCTGTCGGAAATGGCAGCCGCCTGGAGCTGCTGGAAATCCTCGCGCAGGGTGAGCGGACGGTAGAGAAGCTCGCGTGCGAGACGGCGCTTTCAGTCGCCAACGCCTCGCATCACCTGCAGGTACTTCGCCGGGCCGGGCTGGTGGTTTCCCGAAAGTCCGGGCTGTACGTGTTCTATCGCCTCACGAACCCCGGCATTTACGACCTGTCGCTGCTCATTCGCGACATCGCCGAGCGCCACCTGGCGGAGGTGGGCAGGATCGTCGAGACGTTTTTTGAAGCGCGCGACGAGTTCGAAGCGGTCGGGCAGGGCGATCTTCTGGAGCTGGCCCGCACTGGCGCGGTCGTTGTTCTCGACGTCCGCCCTCAGGACGAGTTCCGCGCCGGGCACATTCCGGGAGCGGTGTCGGTACCGGTGGAGGAGCTGGCGAAGCGGATTTCCGAGCTTCCGGCCGGAAAGAAGATCGTGGCGTATTGCAGAGGACCGTACTGCGTTCTCGCCTTTCGCGCGGTCGAGATTCTTCGGGCGAGCGGCCGAAATGCGCGGCGTCTCGCCGATGGCTTTCCCGAATGGCGGGCCGCCGGATTTCCCATCGAGGTTTCTGTCACCGAAGAGGAAGCAGCATGAAGCTCTTGATTACGTTGAACGATGCGCCGTATGGATCCGAGCGGTCTTACAACGGCCTCCGCCTTGCCGGCTCGCTCGCGAAGCAGGAAGGGGTCGAAGTAAAAGTCTTTCTTGCGGGCGACGCGGCGGTATGCGCCAAAAGCGGGCAAAAGGTGCCGCAAGGATTCTACAGCGTTCAGAACATGCTCGCGGTCGTGACTAGGCGTGGAGGCAAGGTGGGCGTGTGCGGCACCTGCATGGACGCGCGCGGAATGACCGAGACGGAGCTCGCCGAGGGCACCCATCGCAGCTCCCTCGACGAGTGGACGGCCTGGACGATCGAAGCGGACAAAACCCTGGTCTTCTGAGGACCGACCCATCGAAACAGCGAAGACAGTACTCATCCTTGGTGGTGGAGTCGGCGGCCTGGTCGCCGCCACGAAACTCCGCCGGGCCTTGCCCAGGCGACACCGCGTAGTGCTGGTGGAGCGTGAATCCTCGTTCGTGTTCGCGCCTTCCCTGCTCTGGCTAATGACGGGCGATCGCTCCACCGCGCAGATATCGAGGCCGATGACCCGGCTCGAGCGCCGCGGCATCGAGCTCGTGCGGGGTGAAGTCGAGCGCATCGATCCGGTGAAGCGGGAGGTCGTCGTCTCGGGCCGCACTATGGCCGGCGACTTTCTCGTCATCGCGCTCGGCGCCGAGCTCGCACCCGAGACTATACCGGGGTTGCAGGACGCTGGCCACAACTTTTACACGCTCGCCGGCGCCGAAGGGCTGCGAGACGCTCTTGACGGGTTCGACGGTGGGAAGTTGGTAGTACTGACCGCAGCGCCGGCGTACAAGTGCCCGGCTGCGCCTTACGAAGCTGCGATGTTGTTGGAGTCCGCGTGTAGAAAACGAGGAATCCGTCACAAGACCGAGCTCGCGTTATTCGCCGCTGAGCCGGGTCCCATGGGCGTCGCTGGTCCGGCGGTCTCCGCCGCCGTGCGCGGGATGGTTGAGGCCAGGGATATCGGTTATCACCCCGAACATCAGATCCAGGAAGTCGACGCAGCCGGGCGGCGTCTCAAGTTCACTAACGGTGCGGAAGCATCCTTCGACCTGCTAGCCTACGTCCCGCCGCACAGGGCCCCCAGGGCCGTGCGCGAGTCAGCGCTCGCGGGCGAGAGTGGCTGGATTGCGGTGGAC
This sequence comes from uncultured Gemmatimonadota bacterium, assembly GCA_937867645.1. Lineage (GTDB taxonomy): Bacteria > Gemmatimonadota > Gemmatimonadetes > Gemmatimonadales > Gemmatimonadaceae > JACDCY01. The sequence goes on from CALMKE010000278.1 coordinate 8,423, forward strand.
CGTCATACGCTCAGGACGTGGTACGACGATGTTTATGCACTCGGCGACGTCGCCTCGATACCTCTCAAGCTTGGCAAGCCCCTGCCGAAAGCTGGCGTGTTTGCGCACGGTGAGGCCGAGGTGGTCGCACGCAATATTGTCCGCAGTATCACCGGGAAAGGACAACCGGCGGCGTTCGATGGAGGCGGGCAGTGCTTCATCGAGACGGGTGACGGCAAGGCCGGCCTGGGGAGGGGCGAATTTTACGCCGACCCGGTTCCGGTGATGCAGCTCCACTCACCCGGACGCCTGTGGCATTTCGTAAAGGTCCTCTTCGAGAAGCGGTGGCTCGCGCGGTTCTGAGCGATTAGCCGGTGGTTGGCAGCGCGTGGCGCGCCTTAGGATCAGCCGACCGGCGCCAGCTGTTGAGGCGCCGCGATCCAGCTCATCAGGTAGTCGATGACGTCGCCGGCGGTGTAGCTGGAGCGCCCAGCCATGAACGCGGAGATCGTTCTGAGGTCGTCGCCGCTGGTGATCAGCGGCGGCTCCTGCTCGCCGGTCATGCGGAGCTGCGCCTGGCCGATGTTCGCGGTGAGCGCGTTGCACAGGCACTTCCTCCCGACTGTGTCCTCCGCCGCGCCGCCCTTCCGCACGTAATCCTCCACGGGCTCGGCGGAGCAGCGGAAGCCGATGCGGCCGTCGTCCCGCTTGTAGGCGACCCGCAGGTAGCCGAGGTCGCACAGCCGCTTGCGCTCGGGCGCGGTCTCGGCGACCGGCTTCCAGCGCGCGACCTTGAACGGATATCCGGTCGGCGACGCGCGCGGGTCGGTCATGACGTCGACCTCGCCTCGTGACGCCGCATCGAGTATCTCACGCTTGATCGCGGGGTCGAGCCCCGACTCCTCGCAGAAAGCGAACAGGGTTCCCACCTGCACGCCGGCGGCGCCGACCTTCAGGGCATCCACGAGATGTTGCGGCGAACCCGCGCCTCCGGCGATCCAGAAGGGAAGGCCGAGCTCGCGCAGCTTGGCGAGGTCCACGTGGTCGCGGTCGCCGTACAGCGGCTCGCCCCGCTCGTTGAACTTCGGCTCTCCGCGCGGCGGGGCGTTGTGCCCGCCGGCCGTGGGCCCCTCGACGACGAAGCCCTGCACCGTTCCGTTCGCCTTTCGCGCGAGCGTAGTCGCGAGGGAATTGGCCGAGACAATCGGCAGGAACTGCGGCCGCGAGATCCGCGTGTCCGGCCGGATGCCGCACGCCACCGGGTCGAGCGTCATGAACGCCGGCTCGTCCGGGGAGAGACCTTCCACCTCGAACCGCATCGAAGCCGGCCTGTGCTCGGCCAGCGCGTCCAGCGCGCCGGGAACTTCGCGCGGAATCCCCGCGCCCATGAGCACGTAATCCACGTTCGCGAGCATGGCGCCGTACAGCGACGCGAGGTTCGGAAGTTGAACCTTGGTCAGGAGGTTGATGCCGACGAGTCCGGAATGACCCTCCTTGGCGAGGTACACCTCCACGAAGTTGGCCAGCATGGTAAGCTGTTGGCGCTCGATGCTGACCGGGAGCTTGTACATCTGCAGCAGCTTGTACCGCTCGCCCGGAGCCCGGCCGCGTGAGCGGAAATACTTGTACAGCACCGCTTCGGCGACGCCGGGAATGGGGAAGAGCTTCATTGCGCGCCGCATGTGGCCGCCG
>CALMKE010000279.1 GCA_937867645.1 uncultured Gemmatimonadota bacterium
GTCGGGCTCCTCAAGACCGGCTCCGCGTACTACGCGCCGTCCGCCGCCGCCGTCCAGATGTGCGAGGCGATCGTGCTGGACCAGAAGCGGATTCTCCCTTGCGCCGCGTGGCTCGAAGGTGAATATGGGATGTCGGGGCTGTTCCTCGGCGTGCCGTGCAAGCTCGGACGGAAGGGGCTGGAGCAGATCATCGAGGTCGAGCTCACGGCCGACGAGAAGACCGCTCTCGAGAAAAGCGCGGAAGCGGTGCGCGAGCCGATGGCCGCGATCAAGCTTTAGCCCCAGGAGTTCGATCTCCGCCGTCGCTATTCAGCTACCCCTTTGTCCTTCAAGATCCGCCACACCTTCTCCGGCGTCATCGGAATTTCAATGTGCCGAACACCGAGGTGGGAGAGCGCGTTCACGACCGCGTTCACGATCGCGGGCGGAGCGCCCACCGTCGCAGACTCGCCCACGCCTTTGGCACCAAGCGGATGGTGCGGGCACGGCGTCACCGTCTTGCCGGTCTCCCAGTTGGGCGTCTCCATGGACCCGGGCACCAGGTAGTCCATGAAGCTCCCGGCCTGGTTGTTGCCGCTCTCGTCGTAGCTGATCTCCTCGAACAGGCGCGGGCGGTGGCGAGCGCGATGCAAGACAGGCGGGGAATGATGAATACCTCTGCTATCGGGTTCTCTCGTTCGCTGTCGGGAACGGCAGATTGGGATAGGGGCCGATGTTCGCAACGGAATAGACACTGGCCCAGAAGTCCGGCGGTCCTTCGCTGTCCGGCACCCGATGAACAACGGGCTTGAGGCCGTTCTTCAGGTAGGCGGCGATTGCCCAGAGCTGCTCGTCAGGCATGTGCCTGAATGCGGGCCAAGGCATCGGGGGAGCGAGGTATTTCGGATTGGCGGGAAAATTCCCCTGCCCGGGCGTAGAGGATGTGATCTCGATATCCGGCGTCTCTCCCGGTCGCAGCCCATATCGCAGTGCGTTGAAGATCTGGCGCTCGCTGAAGCGTCCGGTGCCCGTCGTGTTGTCGGGTGTAAGGTTTCGCGGGCGGGTTTTGAACGGCCCGATCTGAAACACCTGATTCGGTGTCCGCTGGCCATCCAGCCACCCCTTCGCCGCCGGATTGCCCCCTCCACCATGACAGCCGCCGCAGTCGCTCTGGACCACGAGGTCTCGACCGCGAAGTATCTGATCCTGCCGCGCCTGACCTTCTCTCACTCCGGCATTGGCGGTGGTGCCCACCTGCGCCGTGCAGGCCGCGATAGAGAGGATGATCACGCAAACTCCGCTAAGGCGAAAGGCACTGCTCGACCGTCGAATCATGCTATTCTCCTTTTTCATTGGACTTCGAGGATACCCATCATCCCGTGATCCTCGTGGTCGAGGATGTGGCAGTGGAACATCCATTTTCCCGGGTAGTCGGCGTAGCGCACGATGAACCGCGCTGTCTGGTGCTTGGGCACGTTCACCGTATCCTTCCAGCAGCGGTACGGCTCCGGCACGCCATCCCGCTCGAGCACCTGGAACTGGAATCCGTGCAGGTGAAAGGGATGGTCCATCCCAACGATGTTTTCGATCTGCCAGATCTCTGTCGCCCCCAACGGTGAGCGCACATCGACGCGATTCATGTCCATCGTCTTGCCGTTGATCAGACCCTGGCTGAGCACCATCACCTGGGTCGCTGTCGCTTGAGCTGTATCCAGTGGCGGAATCGGGCGAAGCAATTCGGGAAGCGCTATCGGAGCGAGCGGCGACTCCGTCGTGTACCGCAGGGCCAGAATGTCGCGCGGGTCGATCCAATCGCCGGGTCGTGTCTGCGGGACGTAGCGGTCGTACGGCAAAGTCTGCAGTCGAGCCGAGCTTCCCGGTGATTCAGTTCCGCGCACCAGCAGCTCCACGCGCTCAGCGGGCGCGAGCAGAATCTCCTTCACTTCGATCGGGCGCTCGAAGAGGCCGCCATCGCTTCCCACGTGCAGGAACGAGTGCCCCGTTAGCGACAGCCGGTAGATTCGGCCGGCTGACGCGTTAATCACCCGCCAGCGCTGCACTTCTCCGCTGCGGATGGAAAGCGTCGGCATGATCTTGCCGTTGACGAACAGCACTTTGCCTTCACGTCCGTTCTCCGCATCCGCTCGCCCGCTTGGGGAGCGCAAGTCGGGGAAATCCAGTGAGCCGTCTGGAAGGAATCGATTATCGGAAAGGATCAGCAGCCTTTCGGAGAGCGATGCCGGCAGCGGATCGCCGGCGGCTCGCACGATGATCGCACCATAGAGTCCCTTCGCTATCTGATAACCCGTCCGGTGGTTGGGATGCGGGTGATACCAGTAAGTACCGGCGGTGCCGGGTTGAATCGTAAAGACGTAGTCAAGCTGTTTGCCGGGCGGGACGGGATGAAACGGGCTGCCATCCGCGACGAACGGAATGTGGAGGCCGTGCCAGTGAATAGTGGTCGGCTCAGGCAACTCGTTCCGGAAGTGGACGATGACGCGGTCGCCCTCGCGCACCTCCAGTGTTGGACCCGGGAGGCGGCCGTTGTAGGTGTAAACCTCGGTGAGCGCGTCCGGGATCAGCGAGAGCCGGGTGGGGGCAGCGGTGAGCGTCACCTCCACGATGCGCTGCGAGTGAATATCGTTGACTGCAATAGTACCGGAGTCAATGCTTTCGATTCGGCGGGGCACATATTCCGGAACGATGACCGCAGCCGCGCCGAGCCTCGCGGCCGACTCGAGAAACTCACGTCGTGAGATCATTCGTTCTCCGAATCGGCGGTTGGCTAGTCGAGATCCATCTTGCCGTGAGGAAGATCATCCACAACGCCACGCCCTGGATGACAGTGTTCGGCAGCCGCGAAACATTGACGAGGACAGACAGACGGGGCACGGTAGCAACCGGCGCGACGGGAGCCACCGCGAGTATTTCCATTGGGAAGAGGAAAGGAGTAGAAATGTACGGCAGAATACTCGTGGCAGCCGGGCCAGTCAATGATTGCTTTTCCGATTGCTTTTCCGAGAGAACCGGTTGACTCACGGCCGCCGGCCGTGCTACGGCTCGAGGTCAAGCGAGGCTCTGCCGCTCCCCGAGTTGAAGGCACCGAGACATGCTCATGCGTGACCATCCACTTGCCGCCGATCTTGCGGCGGCAAACGGTCGCGCGCATCAAGTATCTGTTTTCTCTCCGTTCTTTCTGGTTCCACCGCGCCATGATCAACTCCCGTCATAACGCCATCGTAGTCGGACTCGGCGTGATGGGAAGCGCGACAGTGTGTCATCTGGCGCAGCGTGGCTGGCGCGTGCTGGGACTGGAGCGGCTCACACCCGGACATGCGCTCGGGTCGTCCCATGGCGACAGCCGGGTCATCCGGGAGATGTACTTCGAGAATCCGCTTTATGTGCCGCTGGTGCAACGCGCGCACGAGCTCTGGCGGGAGCTGGAGGAGCGCACCGGTACGTCGCTGATGATCATCAACGGCGGGATCATGATCGGTCCGCCCCATGGCTTGGTCGTCACCGGCACTCTGCGCAGTGCTGCCGAGCACAACCTGCCGCACGAAATTCTCGATCCTGCTGAGACGCGGGCGCGATTCCCGGCCTTTTCCCTCGCCGATGGACTCGTGGCGGTGTTGGATCCGCGAGCGGGATTCCTCGACCCCGAAGCGTGTAACAGAGCGTATCTCGACGTAGCGCGGGGTGCGGGCGCTGAAATACGCTTCAATGAGCCGGCACTGGAGTGGATGCCGGACGGTTATGGTGTACGAGCCCGTGCTCCGGACACGGATTCAAGTTCGCAAGCGCGATCGGAGAGCTGCAGGCCGAACTCCTGGTGACGGGCAAGGCACGCTTCGATTTGTCGCCGTTTCAGATCGACAGATGGCTCGCGAGATAGCGTGACTCGGCGCGCCGGCAGCCACACCATGACGGCGGATCCGACCATTCCGGCGAGTGTCGTCGTACTAGCCCGTACAGATGGGGAACAGCCCCGCCGGGAACTTCGATTGTTGCAACCGTTATTTCGGTTTCCCGCAATTAGGGCAAAACTTAGCGGTTGGCGAAATATCGCCGGCGCAGGATGCGCATTTTGTGGGGCCCAGGGAAGCGCCGCATTGCTGGCAGAAGCGCACGCCATCCGCATTGAGCGCGCCGCATTTCGCGCATTCCACGCCCGGCGGGCCCGCCGGCGAATTGCGAAAATTCTGGTCGTACCGGTCAGGATAGCCGCCGCGACCGCCTCCGTGATGCCCACCCCCGTAGCCGCCGCGTCCATGATGTCCGCCCATCATGCCCCCTAAAAGAAGCTTCAGAAAACTCATTTCGTGCCTGCCTCCCTGAATTCTTTCTGCCGCCCAAGGCTTACGATCCGCTGCAACGAAGTTAATCATCGCCGCATGACGCGTGGGGAAATATGTACTTGGCGGCTCGTGAGGCCGGACGAGCCGGACAACCCTCGCCGCGACCGTTCATGGCTAGGGCTGTCGTTCCGTGACGAAGTTCGCGATGGCGTCCACAAGTGATCTGTCTATCGCGATGGTCGAGTCGCTGTAGACCGGGAGCTGTTCGAGGCGTCCGGCCGGCGACTGCTTGAGAACGTGATTCATGCCGGGAATCAGCCTGAGAGTTGCGCGGGGATTGCCCGTCGCGATCGCGCGCGCGTCTTCTTCCAGTGCCTGGATGTCGTGCGTGCCCTGGATCACCAGAAGAGGCACGTCGAGTTTGGCTGCGACTTCCCGCGGATCATGTTTGAACCACGCGATGAGGTACGGCTGGATACTTGGCCGGAACAACGCGAACAGACCGGGCGGGACTGTGTCGAGCAGCTGCCCGCGTTCGAGCTTGGCCACCGCGCTCGTGACCTGCGTGAGCAGAGGAGGAGGCAGCTGCTGCGTTAGCTGCCGGATCACCACGTCGCCGGCTGGTGCGCCCGCCCCCGCGATCGACATAACCTTGGATGCGGGCATTTTCGGCGCCGCGAGCATACCGATGAGCGAGCCTTCGCTGTGGCCGATCACGACGACCGACGAGAAGCGCCGATCTGCGGCGAGCTTGCGGCCCCATGCGGTGGCGTCGTCGACAAAGTGGTCGAAGCGGAGATCCGCCTCGTTCAGCGCTGCGACGCGACTTTGGCCAATGCCGCGCTTGTCGTAGCGGAGGGATGCAATCCCTCGCTCGGCGAGGGCTTCGGCGAGGTACCGAAGCGAGTTGTTCTTGCCGGTGAGGAGCGGCGTGTTGCCATCGCGGTCGGTTGGCCCCGATCCGGCGATGATCAGCGCGACCGGGGGGCGCGCGTTCGCCGGAACCAACAGCGTTCCGTGGAGAGTCACAGTCCCCGACTGAACCGAATCGGGGAACGTCCCCGCTCCGGCGGACGAGCGGTCTGCCACTGTCGCCGGCGACGGCGCGCACGCAAGGGCGAAGGCGAGCGAGGCTACGACTCTACGAGTCAGAATTCCGCCTCCCTGTGGATCGCTTCATCGGCCGATGCGGCGCCACCGAACTTCCGTGAGCGCACGGAAATAATCGATGCCTTGTTCTGTGTCGTACGAGTAGTAGACGAACATCGGCGTACCGCGAAGGTTCTCGCGAGGCACGGGCGGTAGTTCGCGCTTGGAGTATCCAGCGGGTGCAGCTTACGCGACGGATCAGAGCCGAGGGAGTGTCACGCCCGTCTGCGACTGGTATTTCCCCTTCTTGTCCTTGTAGCTGACCTCCGGCGGCTCCTCGCCCCTGAAGAACAGCACCTGCGCGATCCCCTCGTTCGCGTAGATCTTCGCCGGCAGGGGAGTCGTGTTCGAGATCTCCAGCGTCACGTGACCCTCCCACTCGGGCTCGAACGGCGTGACGTTCGTGATGATCCCGCACCGGGCGTACGTGGACTTCCCGACAGTGATCGTCACCACGTCGCGCGGAATCCTGAAATACTCCACCGACCGGGCAAGAGCAAAAGAATTGGGGGGCACGATACAGACGTCGCCCTCGAACTCGACGAACGACTTGGGATCGAACTGCTTCGGGTCCACGATCGAGCTCAGCACGTTGGTGAAGATCTTGAACTCGCTCGCCACCCGCATGTCGTAGCCGTAGGAGCTCACCCCGTACGAGATCACTCCCGCGCGAACCTGCCGCCCCTCGAACGGCTCGATCATCCCGTGCTCGGCGGCCATGCGCGTGATCCAGCGATCGTTCATTATCGACATAAGGACTCGGATATTGGGGCGAAGGGAGGGCGCTCGCGCAAGGCGCAATGTACCGGCGCTGAAAGTGCACCGGAAGGCGATTGGCACTGACGTTGAAATAGCATTTCTCCCCGGATAGACTTCCCCCGTCGCCGCTCGTGAAAAATTTCACGAAGTCGACTCACCCAGTCTCCACGACCCAAGAAAGCCCAGCGATGGTCAAAGCCTACATACCGGTTCTGCTGCTGATGGGCTTCGTCGTGATGAACGCGGTGTTGATGCTCGGCCTGTCGGCGCTGACGCTGCGGAGCCGGCCCACACCGGACAAGCAGATCCCCTACGAGTCCGGAATCACGCCGCTGGGCAACGCGCGCGAGCGGTTCTCCGTGAAGTTCTACATGGTCGCGATGCTGTTCATCATCTTCGACATCGAAACCGTGTTCATGATCCCGTGGGGCGCGCACTACAAGCAGCTCTCCTGCTCGGCACCCCTCGTGAACGGCTCCTGCGCGACGGCGAATGTGTCGTTCTTCGGGCTGGGCGAGATGCTCGTCTTCATGGCGATCCTGCTGGTGGGCTACATCTACGTGTGGAAGAAGGGGGCGCTCCAGTGGGATTGAGCCGCCACCCGTCGCTCGCGGACACGCAGACCCTGCCGGCCAGAGCCACGGCCGAGCGGCAGGTCGTCTCCTACGATCCCAAGTCGCAGGAAGGGTGGGTGACCACGCGGCTCGATTTCCTCGTGAACTGGGGCCGCGCGAACTCGCTCTGGCCGATGCCGTTCGGCACCGCGTGCTGCGCGATCGAGTTCATGGCCACCGCCGCGAGCCACTACGACCTGGCCCGCTTCGGGATGGAGCGCATGAGCTTCTCCCCCCGCCAGGCCGACGTGCTCATCTGCGCGGGCCGGGTACCGTTCAAGCTCGCCCCGATCATCCGGCGCATCTGGCAGCAGATGCCGCAGCCCAAGTGGTGCATCTCGATGGGCGCGTGCGCTTCCAGCGGCGGAATGTTCGACAACTACGCGGTGGTGCAGGGGATCGACACCATCATCCCGGTGGACGTGTACGTCCCGGGCTGCCCGCCGCGGCCCGAGGGGCTGCTGTACGGCATCCGCATGCTGCAGGAAAAGGTCAAGAACGAGCGCGGCGCGGACAAGCGCGTGCGGGACGAGATGGAGCCCGACCCCAACAGCAAGCTGTACATCCCGCCCGACATGATCGACGAGCTGTCCGAGCCGTTCGGGAATTCGGTCCACCAGACCCGCTCCGCGCCGTGACGGCTCCGTTCGCAGTAGTCACGCCGGGAAGCGCGTTGCCCGGCGCAACTGCTCCCGCTACTCCGAAGAACCTGCCGCACACGGGGGGCGAGCCCAACCCGTCGGCCGAAGCGCTGCGCGCCAGATTCGGCGGCGCGGTCGAGCGCGTGGACGTGGTGTGGGGCGAGACGACAGTGTACGTGCAGGGCAATCGCGTGCTGGAGATCGTGCGGTGGCTGCACGACGATCCTACCCAGCAGTACGATTATCTCTCCGACGTGACCGCCGTCGAGCAGCGCGACCTGGACCAGCCGCTGGAAGTGGTCTGGCACCTGCGCTCGCTCCCGTTCCGCCGCTTCCTCCGCCTGAAGGTGAGAATCCCGAAGGGCGGGAGGCTCGAGGTGGACAGCGTCTGGCCGGTCTACAAGGGCGCTGATTGGCTCGAGCGCGAAGCATACGACATGTTCGGGATCAACCTCCGCGGGCATCCCGACCTGCGGCGCATCCTCATGTGGGAGTCCTTCAAGGAAGGCTATCCCCTGCGGAAGGACTTCCCGCTGCGCGGCAGGTTCAGCCGCTCCGAGCAGCTTCGACAGGCGCTCGACCAGGATCCGGAAGCGCGCTACTCGATGGAAGAGCTGTCGGTCGCGGACGCGTTCGCGGATCTCCCGCCCGACATGCGCGAGCGGCTCGCCACGGGGGAGAAGACCGGCGAATGAGTAGTCGCAGAACGGTCGAGTACGAGCTGTCCACCACCGCTGTGGACGCGCAGGGCCGCCCGCGGCGAGTGCCGCTCGTCACCGAGGGCGGCACCGCGGTGGCGCTGGAGCCGGAGCTCACGCTCGAGCCGGAGCTCGAAGGTGAGCACATGCTCATCAACATCGGCCCGCAGCACCCCGCGACGCACGGCGTGCTCCGGCTGGTGCTGGAGCTGGACGGCGAGACGGTCGTGCGCTGCATCCCGCACGTCGGCTACCTGCACTGCGGCTTCGAGAAGATCGGCGAGTACCGGCAGTACAACCAGATCATCCCCTGGACCGACCGCGAGGACTATCTCAACTCGCCCGGGAACAACGTCGCCTTCGTCCTCGGCGCCGAGCGGCTGTTCGGCATCGAGATCACCGAGCGGTGCAAGGTGCTGCGCGTCATCGCCTGCGAGCTCTCGCGCATCATGTCGCACCTGGTCTGGCTCGGCACGACGTGCATAGACATCGGCGCGTTCACTCCGTTCCTGTGGTCGTTCCAGGAGCGGGAGAACATCTACAAGCTGCTGGAGGACTGGATCGGCGCCCGGCTCACGACGTCGCTCACGCGCGTGGGCGGCCTGGGCGCGGACATCCCGTCCGGCTGGATGCAGGGTCTCAACAACTTCGTCCGCACCTTCCCGAAGACGATCGACGAAGTGGACCGCATGCTCACCCGCAACGCGATCTGGGTTGGCCGCACGGTCGGGCTCGGCGTCATGTCGCCTGACGAAGCCGTCAACTACGGGCTGTCGGGCCCGATGCTGCGCGCGTCGGGCGTGGCATACGACGTTCGCCGCGATTTCCCGTATCTCGACTACGAGACGTACGACTTCGACGTGCCCGTCTCGACGCACGGGGACGTGTACGACCGCTATCTCGTCCGCATGGAGGAGATGCGCCAGTCCGTGCGCATCCTGCAGCAGGCCGCTGCGCGGCTGCCCGATGGGCCGATCAACGTGGACGACCCGCGCGTGATCCTGCCGCCGAAGAACAAGGCGATGAACGAGATGGAATCCATGATCCATCACTTCAAGCTGGTGATGGAAGGTCCGCGGCCGCCGATCGGCGAAGCGTACGTGGCCGTCGAGAGCCCCAAGGGCGAGAAGGGCTACTATATGGTATCCGACGGTACGTCCAAGCCCGTGCGCTGGCGGATCCGGCCTCCCTCTTTCGTGAATCTCTCCGCGATCCCGAAGATGGTCGAAGGCCACCTGCTCTCCGACGTCATCGCGATCAACGCGAGCATTGACATCGTGATGGGAGAGATCGACCGATGAGCCCACGCCTGGGACGCGGCTCCGGGCCGGCGACCGTCCAGCTCAGCACCACCGACTCCGTCGCCGGCTACGAGATCGAGGAGACGCTCGGGATCGTCACGGCGGAATGGGTAGGCGGCGTGAATCTCTTCCGCGATTTCTTCGCCGGAGTGCGGGACATCGTCGGCGGACGGAGCGGATCGCTCGAGCGCGCGCTGCACGACGGGCGGGACACCTGCCTGGAAGAGCTGCGCGAGGCCGCGTACGACATGGGGGCGCAGGGCGTCGTCAGCGTGAAGTTCGATTATTCGCCGTTCGGCAAGATGCTGCTGCTCGCGGCGTCCGGCACGGCTGTGCGTCTCATCGCCGGACGGCCGCAGCGATGACGCACGCGCCCGCCTTCGCCCTGTCTCCGGGCGGTCACGCGCCCGAGCCGCACGTCCCTGTCTTCACAGGCGACACGCGCAAGGAGCTCGACGAGCTGCTCACGCGCTACCCGACGAAGATGGCCGCGCTGCTGCCGGCGCTCTGGATCGTGCAGGAATCGCGCGGCTGGGTGAGCGAGGGCTCCATGGCGGAAGTCGCCGACCTGCTCGAGCTGACGCCGGCGTACGTGAAAGGCGTGGTCACGTTCTACTACATGTACCACCAGCATCCGGTCGGTAAATACTTCATCCAGGTCTGCACGACTTCGCCGTGCGGCATCTGCGGCGCCGAAGACGTGGTGAAGTCGCTCCTGAAGCACACCACTTGCGGCGAGCTGGGCGCCACCTCCCCCGACGGGAAGTTCACGGTGATAGAAGTCGAGTGCCTCGGCGCGTGCGGCTTTGCCACGCCGATCATGGTCAACTCCGAGTTCATCGAATCGGTGACGGCCGACAACGTGCCCCAGATCCTGGAGCGATTCCAATGAGACAGCTATTGGCTATTGGCTATTGGCTGTTGGTGACGGCGGAGAGAGCGGGCTGATGGGTTTTCCGCATAAGCCGCACGAGCGCGAGACCGTCGTCCTCTCCCAACACTTCGGCAACGCCGAGGCGCGCTCGCTCGACGGCTGGAAGAAGGTGGGCGGGTACAAGGCGCTCGAGAAGGCGCTCGGCATGCAGCCCGCGGAGATCGTCGAGGTCGTGAAAGCGTCGGGACTCCGGGGCCGCGGCGGCGCGGGCTTTCCGACCGGAATGAAGTGGTCGTTCATGAAGCCCGGCGACGGCAAGCCGCATTATCTCTGCTGCAACGCGGACGAGTCCGAGCCCGGCACGTTCAAGGACCGCGAGATCATGCGCTGGACGCCCCACGCGCTGGTCGAGGCGTGCGCCATCGGCGCGTACGCGATCGGCGCCGAGACGGCGTACATCTACATTCGCGGCGAGTTCACCGAGCCGCTCGCGGAGATGAACCGCGCGGTAAAGGAAGCGTACGCCGCGGGGATCATCGGAAAGAACGCGATGGGCATGGGGAAGCGCGTGGACGTGCACGTGCACAAGGGCGCGGGCGCGTACATCTGCGGGGAAGAGACGGCTTTGATGAACTCGCTCGAGGGCCGGCGCGGGAACCCGCGGATCAAGCCGCCGTTTCCGGCCGTGTCGGGGCTGTTCGGCAAGCCCACGACTATCAACAACGTCGAGACGCTGGTCGCGGTCAACCACATCCTCCTGCGCGGGGCGGACTGGTACAAGGGAATGTCCCTGTCCAACCCGAAGAGCACCGGCACCAAGCTGTTCTCGGTGTGCGGCAACATCGCGCGCCCGGGGAACTACGAAGTGCAGATGGGATTCCCGTTCAAGGACTTCCTGTACGACGTCTGCGGCGGCCCGCTTCAGGGGCGCCAGTTCAAAGCCGTCATACCCGGCGGCGTGTCGGTCCCGATCCAGAACATGGAGGAGGCCGAGGCCACGCTCATGGACTACGAGGGCTTCGTCGAGCGCGGCTCCATGCTCGGCTCCGGCGGAGTCATCGTCATTGACGACCAGCAGAACATGGTGAAGGTGATCGCCCGGATCGCGCGCTTCTTCGCGCACGAGAGCTGCGCGCAGTGCACGCAGTGCCGCGAAGGCACGGCGTGGGCCACGCGGATACTGGAGCGCATCGCGGAGGGCCATGGCGCGACGGAGGACCTCGACACCCTGCTCGACATCTCCGAGGACATGACCGGGAAGACGATCTGCGTGCTGAGCGACTCGTGCGCGACGCCGATCGTGTCTGGCATCAAGAAGTTCCGCGAGGAGTTCGAGGTGCTGATCAAGCAGCGGCGGTTCCACCCGGTTACGGCGGCGGTGGCCTGATGGCCGGGCAGACGCAGGCGCCGGTGAAGACGGTGACGCTCACCATCGAGGGCCGGCAGGTCACGGTCCCCGAAGGGACGTCCATCCTCGAAGCCGCCAAGCAGGTCGGCGTGCTGATCCCGCACTACTGCTACCACCCGGGGCTGCCGGTCGCCGGCGTGTGCCGCATGTGCCTGGTGGACGTGGAGAAGGCGCCCAAGCTCGCGCCCTCCTGCGCGACCTCGGCGATGGACGGCCAGGTGGTGCACGTCCACTCGGAGAAAGCGCTCGAAGCGCGCAAGGGCGTGCTCGAGATGCTGCTCATCAACCATCCGCTCGATTGCCCCATCTGCGACCAGTCGGGCGAGTGCGAGCTGCAGGACTACACGTTCCAGGAAGGGCGCAAGGACTCGCGCTACCGCGAGCCCAAGCGGTTCAACCCGGTGGAGGATTTCGGCGGGGACGTGGTATATGTCCCCAACCGCTGCATCCTCTGCACGCGCTGCGTCCGGTTCATGGAGGACGTCGCGCACGATCCCGTGCTGAACGTGAGCGAGCGCGGCGACCGCGCGCTGATCGGCAAGTTCCCGGACAAGGACCTCACGCATCCGTGGGCGGCCAACGTAGTGGACCTGTGCCCGGTCGGCGCGCTTCTCTCCAAGGACTCGCTCAACAAGGCGCGCGCCTGGGAGCTGGATCGCACCGCGTCGGTGTGCCCGAACTGCACGCAGGGTTGCAACGTCATCGTCGAGACCCGCGACAACACGGTTGTACGGCTGAAGCCGCGCTTCAACGACGAGGTGAACGAGTACTTCATCTGCGACTACGGCCGGCTGAACTACCGCTGGCTCAACCGGCAGGACAGGATCGACACGCCCATGGTGCGGCGGGGTGACTCGCTCGCGCCGACCGACTGGGACACGGCGCTCGCCGCCGCGGCCAATCTGCTCGAGGGGCAGAAGGTCTCCGTCATCGCGTCGCCGATGCTGTCGAACGAGACGCTCTTCCTGCTCTCGACCCTGATCGAGCGGAACGGAGGGGAGGGGAGCTTCACCGTGGAGACGGGCCCGGAAGCGCCGCTGCCAGGCGTCGAGGATCTCGCGCTTCGCGCCGACCGCGCGGCCAACGTCGTCGGCGCCGAGCGACTCGGCTTCAAGCGGGGCGCGTCGGCCCCAGGCAGTGGCGTGGTGGTGATCGCGGGCGACGAGCACTTCGGTCTCGACCTGTCGAAGCTCGGCGCGGGTGCGCGCGTGCTGATCATCGGCTCGGTGATTCCCGACGCGGCCCGCGACGCGGCGGCGGTGCTTCCCATCGCCAACGTGGCGGAGGAGGACGGGACGTTCACGAACGTCCGGGGACGCGTCCAGCGGTTCCGGCAGGCCAAGGCGCCGCCGGGGCACGCGCGCTCCAGCTGGTCGGTGGTCGGCGATCTCCTGCACGCGCTCGGCGATCCCGCGCAGTACTTCCTGCCGTCCGAGGTGTTCGCCGCGATGACGAGCGCGCGCCCGGCGTTCAAGGGACTGGATTACGAGCGGCTCGGGTCGAGAGGGCTGCCTGTGCTGAACGGAAACGGCGCGAACGCGGGCGCGGGAGTCCGCGCGTGAGCGAGCTTCTCCTGCTGCAGGTCGCCAACCCGCAGGTAGTGGCTTCGAGCACCGGCGTGTTCCTGATCGCCACGCTCGTGAAGATGCTGGTCGTGTTCACGCTCTACATGGTCGGCGTGGCGCTGCTCACGCTCGCCGAGCGGAAGATCTCGGCGTGGATTCAGGACCGGCACGGCCCCAACCGCGTGGGTCCGCACGGCCTGCTCCAGCCCGCGGCTGACGGCCTCAAGAACATCATGAAGGAGGAGACCTACCCGGACGCGGCGTACAAGCCGCTGTTCATCCTCGCTCCGGCCATGGCGTTTCTTCCGGCGCTGACGGCGTGGGCGGTGATCCCGTTCGCGTCGCCGCTGCCGACACGGTGGGGTCTCATCCCGATGGTGGTCGCCGACCTCCCGATCGGCTTCCTGTTCATTCTCGCGCTGACGTCGCTCGGCGTGTACGGCATCGTGCTCGCGGGCTGGTCCTCCAACAACAAGTACTCGCTGCTTGGCGGACTCCGCTCCAGCGCGCAGATGGTGTCCTACGAGATCGCGATGGGGCTCTCCACGATCCCGGTCCTGCTGCTGGCCGGAAACGTCACGCTGAGTGTGATCATCGATCAGCAGGCGCACGGGCTGTACAACATCCTGAACCTCACGATCGCGTTCTTCATCTTCATGGTGGCCGCGTTCGCCGAGACCAACCGGCTCCCGTTCGACCTGCCCGAGGCGGAATCCGAGCTCATCGCCGGCTATCACACCGAGTACAGCGCGATGAAGTTCTCGTTCTTCTTCATCGCGGAGTACGCCAACATGGTGACCGCGAGCGCGCTGATGGCGACGCTGTTCTTCGGCGGGTGGGACATCCCGATCAGCGGCTGGGAGAACGCGGCGCCGTACACCGTCCTGAAGACCGTCGCGACGGCCGCGATGTTCGCGGCCAAGGTCATGTTCTTCATCTTCGTCTTCATGTGGATCCGCTGGACGCTGCCACGGTTCCGCTACGACCAGCTCATGTCGCTCGGCTGGAAGTTCATGCTGCCGCTCGCGCTCGGATACATCGTCGTGATCGCGTCGGTGATGCTCGGACTGGACGCCTCGGGGATCGAGTACGGCCCGCTGTACGGGCTCGCGCTGTTCGGCGTGAACCTGGCGCTCGTGATGATCCTGTTCGTGATGGTTGACCATGGCCGCATCATCAGCCCGGCGTACGGCCGGCTGGACCCGCGGGAGCTGGAGAAGCTGCGCGCGATGCGGCAGCGCTCCACGCTCGCCCGCCGTCCCGACGCCAGGGCTCCCGTCGGTCCGCCAAAGGCCGCGCGAGTCACCGGAGGAACGCCCTGATGGCGATCAACGTGAAGGTGGTGAACCGGCCCACGGGCGACGTGAGCTACGTGCGCTCCACGCTGAAAGGCATGGCGCTCACCTTCAAGCACCTCGTCAACCCGCACAAGGTCACCATCCAGTATCCCGAGGAGAAGCACTCTCTCTCCGCGCGCTGGAGGGGAACGCACCGCATGCTCACGACCGAGGACGGCAAGGCGAAGTGCGTCGCCTGCGGCCTCTGTCCTACGGTGTGTCCGGCCAACTGCATCAAGCTCGTGCCGGGTGAGGACGAGAACGGCAACCGCTATCCGCTCATCTTCGAGATCGACGAGTTCCGCTGCATCTTCTGCGGCTACTGCCAGGAAGTGTGCCCGGAAGAGGCGATCCATCTCGGCCGGCACTACGAGAACTCGGAGTACAGCCGCGAAGGCTTCGTGTACGACCTGGAGCGCCTCACCGCGCAGACGCATCCGGTGACCGAGCTGTGGGACCCGGAGGATCCGAAGGGCCAATGACCGACCCCGCGTAT
>CALMKE010000280.1 GCA_937867645.1 uncultured Gemmatimonadota bacterium
TTGCGGTCGAGCGTCGCAGCCGCATCCGGTCTGATATCCGACTTGTCGAAGTCGAAGTAGATCGGGGCCGTGATCGCCGACGTGTCCACTACCACAGGGGCCATGCAGTTTGGATCCGTCGCCAGAATCGCGTTGTTGTACACGCAGCGAGCGGGCGGCGGCGGCGGTGGAGGCGGCGGCGGAGCCGGCGGACGACAGTTCGGGTCCGAAGCCAGGATGCTGCTGTTCCACGTGCAGACCGCAGGCGGAGGCTCCGGCTCGCCCCGAGCCGCGCCGCCGAGCAGGAAGCTCAGACCGGCGCGCGCGTGAATGTTCATGTTCGCGTTCGGCGTCGCGTTCGGCATGTAGTCAACCACGCCATCGAGCCGGATCGCCGTGCGATTCGCGATGCCTACGCGAAGACCAAGCAGGCCGCTGCCGCCGTAGTTGTACGTGGCGCTTTCAGCCGGCTGCCCGCCCTCGAACTTGTAGTTCGTGCGGACCGCGCCGCCGCCGATGATGAACTGGCTGCGGCCGCCCAGGGGGACGTTGTAATTCAGCCGGAGCGCGAACGCCGAGGCGTTCACTTCGCTCGGCCGGACCGCGGTGCAGCAGAACTCTTCGGTCTGCTCCCTGTCCTGCGGCGAGTAGTAGCCGTCGCCTTCGATCTGCCAGTTCGGGGTCAGGAAGACGCCCAGGCGCCCGCCGTATCCGAGACCATCCTCGGGGTGCGCGTCCGTGCACGGATTGCCGTCCGTGCAGCGGCCGGCGTTCTCGTCGAACCACGTCCACTGCCCGAATCCGCCCACCTCGACCGTTCCCGGCAGCGGCTGCGGCGTGTTGTCCCACCACGCGAACGGACCCGCCGCGTTCCGCGACATGCCCATCCACTGGCTCGCCGGATCCGGCCAGAAATCGAGACCCGCCTGGAAGCGGAAGTTCATCGTCGCATCGGGCTCGGACGTCGGCATGTAGTCCACGAGCGCCTGCAGACGCAGCGCCGTGAAGCCGCCGAAAGCCGCCGTGAATCCGAGCGCCCCTTCCGCGCCGTAGTTGTATGTGTAGCCGCCTTCTCCGCGACGATAGCTGCTCAGCACCGCGCCGCCGCCGGCCTGGAAGCCGGCGTTGAAGCCGGTCATCGCGGTGAACGGGAACGAGAACATCAGCCTCGCCGAGATCGGCCCGTAGCGGGCCTTGCCCGTGCCGGTCCAATCCGGTTCGGTGTAGGACCCTTCGGCTTCGAGGAACGCATTCGGGCTGATGAAGGCGCCGACGCGGCCGCCGTATCCGAACGCATCATCGAATCCGAGGTTGTCGTCAAACAGGGTGTACTGCCCGAAGCCGCCCAGAATCAGCGTGCCCGGCTGTTGTGCTCCCGCGGTTCCGGCGAGGAGCAGCGCTACCATCGCGCCGACGCTCCAGGATCGTTTCAACATGATTATCCCTCTCAGGAAATTGAGCTTCTTTGGAGCGGAAGCCGACGTGTGCTGGTTGAGATTGTCGGTCATGGGAGCGTCCCGTCACAGGCCACGATCGGGGCTGGCGTGCCCGCCGCGCCCGTGACTGTAACATCTTCCTTCGACCAGGAATTTCCCTTGTAGGTGCCACGGACGAAGGTGATTCCGGCTCCGGCGAGGATATGTCCCTGGAAGTTCGAGTCGGTCATGCTCGAGGCCTGTCTGACCCACCAGGTGACGTTGCACGCCGAGGCGCCGCCCGCCATGACCACGTTGAAGCTGGTACCAGCGAGCGCCCCCGGTATACCGGCCGCGCCGACCTTGAACAGCCACTGACCCGTGGACGAACCCGACAGCGTCAGCGTACCCGTTAGGGTCGCCGCGTTGTCGAAGCAGTACACGCCCGGCGCGAGAATCCGCCCGGCCAGCGTACCAGTGAGCGTCGTGCCGCACGCCGTTGCTTCACGGTCCGCATACGCGAGCAGGAAGTCCTGGTAGGCTTGCTTCGCTGCTGCCGTGCCAATCTCCGTCGTGCCGCTGATTGGGCACAGCGTCTGTGTGACCGAGCCCGGCGGAACTTCACCGGCCGTCTGGTTCGTGGCTACGCTTCCGGAGATACTGCCGTTGGTGCACGTCCAGGCCACCCGGGCGATCATGCGGAATGCCGATGCCGTTGCGGGCAGAGGCGGCGGCAGAGGTACGACCGGGGGAGGCGGCTCCGTCACTATCACGGTGGAAGAATCCGCCAGGGTGCCCTGGACTGCCCTGACCGTATTCGTGTACGTCCCAGCGGTGGCGCCAGCCGTGAACACGACCGTCGTTCCGGTAGAGCCAGACGGGACCGTCCCGCCGCCATTGACCACCGACCAGGTCGGGTTGATCGTGACGACGTTGCCGCCGGCATCCCTGCCGACCGCGGTGAACGTCTGCGTTTCGCCCTGCGCCAGCGTCGCGGTCTCCGGAGTGACTACGAGCGTCGCGACGGGACCGGCGATCACAATGACGTTCGCCGTGCCGAAGATCGAGCCCGACGTCGCTCTGACGCTCGCGTTGAACGTCCCGAGCGTGTTGCCGGCCGTGAACAAGCCGGTGGAAGCGTTGATCGTCCCCGGCGGATTCGTAGTAGACCACACCGGCGTAATCGTGACGATGTTGCTGAATGCGTCTCTACCGACCGCGGTGAACTGCTGCGTCGCGCCGATCTGAAGCGTCGGGTTAGGCGTAACGGTGATGGTCGCGAGCGGACCCGCCGTGACGGTGATCGTCGCCGTCGCGGTCAATCCGCCACACGTTACCGTCACCGTGCTGGTTCCCGGCGTCGATGGAGCGGTGAACAACCCGGTGTTGCTGACCGTGCCGCCGCCAGCGGTGACCGCGTAGGTCGCGCCGACGAGGTTCGTCACAGCGATGCCGCTGCGCGTTCCGGCCGAGGTGAGCTGCACCGTGCCGGTCGGGGTCGTGGTCGAGGTGGCGGGCGCAAGGGTCAGCGTGGTGAGCTGCTCGGGCGCGGTCGCGTCCTTACACGCGAGGCCGAACAGTCCGGCAAATAGCAAAACGGACAGGACGCGCCCAGTGGACCGGCGCGACGGCGCTTGGCCGAGGCGGCCCTTCATGAGGCTTTTCATCTGACTCCTCCGACCCGATGACACGTAAACACGAAGAGGGCGCGGGCGCGCTCGGTTCGGTGGAGGTCTCAACTGGTGCGTGAGTGTCGCGGCCTCGTGCAGGACCGTATAGCACAGACCGAGCCAATGCCAACAACCGTACGCATGCTCGGTTAACTGTCGAACACTCCCTGGGCCATTCGGCGACCGTTAACCACCGGAGGGAAGGGTTGGGGCGCGGCACAAACCAGAATAAAAAAAGCGGGGCGCCCATGTTCTGGACGCCCCGCCGGCACTTCCCGCCCGGCTGACCGAAGTCAGCCGGAGCGGAGGTCTTCGGTGTTACGGCGTGCGAATCCTGCCGTCGCCACCCACGGTGACGATCCGGAAGTCATCGCGACGGTTGAGCTGGTGACACG
>CALMKE010000281.1 GCA_937867645.1 uncultured Gemmatimonadota bacterium
CGATTAAGTGAGGACTGAGGAGAAATCCCCCCGCCCTTCCGCCCATCCTCGGTCCTCACTTAATCGTAGATCCTCGGTTGCTTTTAGTCCTGAGGCCGCATGGGTCCTTAGACCTCAGTCGCACGTGGCCCCATCGCGCTCTGTCCTATGCCTTTTCGAGCACCTCGTCGCACGCCGCCAGGCATCCCCGCACCGTCGCGACGGTGTGATCCCCCATGTGCCCGATCCGGAAGGTCGTGTCCTTCAGCGCGCCATAGCCCGCGCCCAGCGTGTACCCGGTCCGGCGCACTTCCGTGATGAAGCCGCGGGGCGTCATGCCCCCGGGCAGACGAATCGCGGACACTGTCGGCGACCGCTCGCCCGGTCGGGCAACGATGGAGATCCCGCGCTCCGCCAGACGCTCTGTCCACTCTACCACTTCCTGCTGCATCGCCAGATGCCGCGCCCAGCGCGCTTCCATTCCCTCCGCCGCGATCGCCTGCAGCTGCGCGTCCGCGGCGTACAGCAGCGACACCGCGGGAGTGTTCGGCGTCTGGTCCTTCGCGGCGAACTGGTCGAACTCGCCGAGGTCGAAGTACACCCCGCGGCCGGCCACCTCCTTCGCGGCTCGAGCGAAGTCCGCCGAGGCCGCCGCGAAGGCGAGACCCGGCGGAAGGGCCAGCGCTTTCTGCGACCCGGTCAGCACGTAATCGCACTTCCATTCGTCGAACTCGAGCGGCACGCCGCCCAGACCCGACACGCTGTCTATGAGACAGAGCGCGCCACTCTCGCGGGCGACGTCGCTCAGCGCGCGCACGTCGTTCAACACGCCGGTGGAAGTCTCGGAATGCACCACCGTGATCGCGACATACCGCTTTCCCGCAAGCCGGTCGCGCAGCTCGGCCGGATCGTGCGCTCTCCCCGCGGGCACCTCGTACCGGTCAAAGTCACGCCCGCACATGTCCGCGATCTTCGCAAACCGCTCCGAGAACCCACCATTCACCAGCGCGAGGATGCGGCCGGCCGGCGCGCATCGGATCGCCGCCTCCATCAGCCCCGTGGCCGATGAGGAGCTCACGTACACCGGCCGCTCGGTGCGGAACACCGCGCGCAAACCCTCCTGGATCCGCGCGAACATCGCTTCGAACTCGGGACCGCGGTGCGCGATCATCGGCTGCGTCATGGCGGCGAGCACGTCGGGCCTGACGTCGGTCGGGCCCGGCACGAAGAACTTTCCAAACGCGTAGCTCACACTCATTCCCCGGAAGCGAGCACGAGTCGCTCGAGCTCGGCGAAAGAACCCACGGTGAAATCTGCGATCGCCACCACCGGCTCGCGGCGCACGAAACCGGTGAATGCCGCGAATGCGTCGGCCGCGGGGCGGATCTCGGCGTCGGTTATTCCGTCGCCGACGGCCAGCACCGGCCGGCGCAACCGCAGCGACTCGGCGACGACCCGCTTCCCGCCCTGCACGACGAGCGGCGCGCTCGCGTCGAACGACGCAAAGTTTCCCTGCCCGTCGAAGTCCACCCGCACGGCATGCACCCGGTCAGGCGGCAAGCCGAGCCGCGCGGCGAAGGGCGCAACCGCGTCATGGAAACCGCTGCTCACGACGTCTATCCGGACCCCGGCCGCGAGCATTCGAGCGACCGCTGTCGCCGCCCCGGGTGCCACGTTGTCCCAATACGCCCGCGCGAGCTCACGCAGCTCCGCGGCCGCGGGCTTCACTATCTCGAGACGCGCACCGTAGACCTCGGGCAGCGTTCGTTTTCCCGCCATCGCGTCCGCGGTTAGTTGCGCCACGCTTCGAGCGACCGCGGGATCGCGACGCGCAGCGATCCAGTCGATTCCCTCGATGCCGGAGAGCGTCGAATCGACATCCAGAATGACCGACAGAAATCTGGGCACTATAGAGTCACTATCGCGCCGGTGTAGTGACTAACTATCGATTGAAGGTCACAACTGTCGTCGTGCGGACTCCGGGAATCTTCAGCAACTCCGCCTGAACTTGCTCGCTCACAGTGCCGTCCACCGATACCGCGGCGAGCGCGTCGCCCCCCTGCGCGAGTCGAGCCTGGTGGTACTCGGCGATGTTGATTCCCGCCTCGCCCAGCACCGTTCCGACACGACCGATCACACCCGGAACGTCTTCGTTCGTGAGGATCAGCAGTGTCCCGCGAGGCTGCACATCCACGTGAAAGGCGCCGATCCGCGTCAGTCGCACCGGGGCCGTAGCGGACGCGGTGCCGGCCACCGCGATCTCCTGCATCCCCGCCGAGATCCGCACTTCCACGAGGTCGTCGCTCGTGCCCGGCGCGGATTCCAGCGCTGACAGCTCGATGCCCCGCTGCGCGGCCAGAGTGCGCGCGTTGATGACGTTGAGCCGGTCGCCTTCCACGACTCCCTCGAGCACGCCGACCGCGGCGGCGGACAGCAGCGCCTCGCTGCCTCCGAGGTGCGCCGCGCCCGCGCGCACGGAGACTCGCTGCACGGCGCGGTTGCCCTGCGTCGCGAGGATTGCCCTGCCGACGGCCGCCGCACGCTCGCTCAAGCGAAGCGCCGGCTTCAGCTCTTCCCAGCGCACACCCTCGACGGCCGCGATGTTGATCGAGCGCGACAGCTCGCCGCCAAGCAGAGTCTCGCGCACCGCTTCGCACACGTCGCGCGCTACGTTGCGCTGCGCCTCCAGCGTGGACGCGCCGATGTGGGGCGTGAGCAGGAGGTTGGGAATCCCACGCAACTGGTCGTCGGGAGGCAGCGGCTCTTTTTCGAATACGTCCAGAGCCGCGCCGGCGAGCTTCCCGCTGCGCAGCGCCTCGGCGAGCGCTCCTTCCTCGACGATTCCGCCGCGGGCAAGATTGAGCAGGATCGCGTTCCCCTTCAGTCGCTCGAGCTCCCGCTTGCCGATCATCCCGCGGGTTTCATCGGTGAGCGGCGTATGGATCGTGACCACGTCGCTCTTCGCCAGCAACGCCTGCAGCGAGTCGGCGCGCGCGACACGCAGTCCCTGGAACCGCGCCTCCGCCACATATGGGTCGAACGCGACGATATCCATGTCGAACGCCGCGGCCCGGCGGGCGACTTCGGATCCGATGCGGCCAAGTCCGACAATGCCCAGCGTTCTTCCCTTGAGCTCGCCGCCGAGCAGCTCTGAGCGACGCCACTCGCCTTCGCGCATGGTCTGGTCCGCGAATGGAAGGCGGCGCAGGAGGCCGAGCAGGGAGCCGAACATGAGCTCGGCAACCGCGACGGTGTTTCCCGCGGGCGCGTTGATGATCGCGATGCCGAGCTCGGTGGCCGTGTCCATCGCGATGTTGTCCACTCCGACGCCGGCGCGCCCTATGACCCGGATCTTCTTCGCCGCGCGCAGCAGCTCGGGAGTGATGCGTGTCGCGCTGCGTCCTACGAGCGCGTCGTACTCACCGATGCGCTGCAGCAGCTCCGCAGGCGGCAGCGTGGGAGCCTCATCGACCTGGAGCTGCGGATCCGCGGCGAGCAGCGCGATTCCTTCAGGGTCGATGCCGTCGGTGACGAGGACTTTGAATTTCAAGGGCGCTATTGGCTATTAGCTATTGGCTATTGGCTATTGGCTATTGGCCCGGCTGTCTCCGCTGCGGTTCCGTGGGAGCCAACAGCCAATAGCCAACAGCCAATAGCTTGCGATCGTAAAGGTATTTGAAGCGCCGATACAACGGCGCCGTCGAATCAGCCATTATTTGCAATGGATTTCTCGCCCGCCTGGTACCTGCGAAACCGGCACGTGCAGACTCTCTGGGGGAAGCTCGTGCGCAAGCTGCCGCCGGCGCCTACGCGACTCGAGCGATGGGATACGCCGGACGGTGACTTCATCGAGCTTCACCGCATCGCCGGGCGACCGGGGTCACCGCGGCTCCTGCTTTTGCACGGACTCGAGGGAACAATCCGATCGCATTACGCGCAGGGGTTGCTGCACGAGGCCAACAGGCGCGGCTGGGGCGCCGACCTTCTGATTTTTCGCTCGTGCGGCGGTGAGATGAACCGCGCGCGGCGATTCTACCACTCCGGTGAGACGAGCGATCTCGCGTTCGTGCTGGACCGGCTCGTGGCCGCCGAGCCCGAGCGGGATATCGTGGCCGGTGGCGTCTCGCTGGGCGGGAACGTGCTTCTCAAGTATCTGGGCGAACGCGGCGACGGCGTACCGCTTCAGCTCCGGGCCGCCGCCGCGGTATCGGTCCCGTTCGATCTCGCGCGCTCATCCCTCCGGATCCAGCAGGGCTTCGCGCGACTGTACCAATGGCACTTCATGCGCTCTTTGCGGCGGAAAGCCGGCTCGAAGCTGGAGCAGTTCCCCGACATCGCGCCGCCGGAGGTGCTCGCGCGGGCACGCACGATGTATGATTTCGACAACGTGATTACCGCGCCCCTGCACGGCTTCGCCGACGCCGACGACTACTACCGCAGGTCCAGCTCACTCGGCTGGCTCCACGGGATCAGGCGGCCGACCCTGCTTCTCAGCGCCGCCGACGATCCGTTCCTCCCGTCCGACGTCTTCGATCGAGTCCGCGAAACAGCGGCCCGCAACGATTATCTGACCTTGCACCTGCCCGCGCGCGGAGGCCACGCCGGGTTCATCGCGGCCGATGGCCGCCGGCTCCGATACTTCGCGGAAAAACACGTGTGCGACTTTCTTGCGGCACACGTCGGTCCGCACACTCAGGAGAAAACCGCATGAGACTCTTCAGGATGATGCTCGCGATGCCGGCCATGGCCATGGGCGCGTGCATGAGCACGCCGGCGCCGCCCGCGGACGAGCACGCCGGACACGCGCCCGGCGCCGCCGAAGCCTCCACTCAGCTCACCGCGTCTCCGCGGCACGGAGAGTGGGCGATGATCGCGACAGGTCCCGGCGACAGCGTGCGCGCATGGGTGGTGTATCCCGAGCGGAGAACGAAAGCGCCCGTCGTAGTCGTGATCCACGAGATCTTCGGCCTTTCGCCATGGATTCGCAGCGTGGCCGATCAGCTCGCGGCCGACGGATTCGTCGCGATCGCGCCGGACCTGCTCACGATGAAGAACATTCCCGGGTCGCCGGACAACCCCGACGGCCAGGCCGCGAGAGCAGCCATCCAGACGCTCAACATGGATGACGTGCACCGCCAGATCTCGGCGGTGGCGCAGTACGCCATGCGGCTGCCGGCGGCGGCGCCCCGCTACGGCATCGTGGGATTCTGCTGGGGTGGAGCGGTGTCGTTCGAGCACGCCGTCCGCTCGCCCACGCTCGGCGCCTCGGTGGTGTACTACGGGACCTCGCCCGCCCCTGCGCGGCTCGCGTCTGTTCGCGCCCCGGTGCTCGGGCTGTACGGGTCCGACGACGCGCGCGTGAACGCGACGGTTCCACCGGCCGATTCGGCGATGAAGGCTTTGGGCAAGACGTACCGGCCGATCTTCTATGAAGGCGCCGGTCACGGGTTCCTCCGGCAGCAGGACGGACGCGAAGGTAAGAACCTCGCGGCCGCGCGCGCCGCCTGGCCGGAGACGATTGCGTGGTTCCGCACGCATCTGGGGAGGTGATCATGACGCCCGCGGTCTGGTTCTTCACGGCGGCGTTCATCGCTGGTCTCGTGCTCGCCGTGTTCGCAATGTTGCGCGGAGTGGAGAAGCGCACGGGCGACGAGATCAAGCGGCCGCTCGCAGGTCTCAATCTTCCCGTTTTCGGAATGGCGCTGATCGCGTTCGGGGCAGTCGGCTATCTGGTATCGCGCTACAGCGGACTCGGGTTTCCGGCGCGGGTGCTCATCGCCGCGGCGTCCGGCGGCGCGGCGTATGCCGGGATGACGCTGCTCCTCGCGAAGTGGGCGCTGCGCGCGCCGCTGGAAGACCCGCACGAGCTCCAGGAGCTGATTCAGGGGCACATCGCGGTCGTGGTCCAGGCGATCGGTGCGACCACCCCGGGTAGAATCGAGTACACGCTCAACGGCCACCATCATTCGGTGGAGGCGCGCAGCCTCAACGGCCAACCGATTCCGGCCGGCACTGAAGTAGTCATAGACCAGCAACAGGGTGACGTCGCGCAGGTCGAGCCCTGGGCGTCGGTGGAGCCGCGGCTCTGATCCATGTCGGACGCGGCGTTGTTCATCGCTTTGTTCGGCGGGCTGTTCGTCATCCGCGTGATCGCCGCGACCGTGGTGTTTCTCTGGATTCTGCCCGA
>CALMKE010000282.1 GCA_937867645.1 uncultured Gemmatimonadota bacterium
GCCTCTCCGGGGCGGAATCGAACTTGAGGCGGGGATACAGGCATCTGCGGAACCCGTCGAACACCATCCCCCTGATACGCGAGCGGTCGCCAACGGGCGCTCGAAAGTTTCTGGGAGTGGACTCGGCCGCCGAATAATTCAGCTCCGGGAACGCCACGTAACCGCTGTTGACCTGTATCTCGTACGAGGCCGCCGTCGCGCTGTAGTGACCTCGCATCTGCGCGGCCACGAGCTCGACCAGCGTGCGCTGATGGAACTGCAGCACGTTCCGCGCCTGCGCCTCCGGCAGGTACGTGCGCAGGTGGCGCACGACCTGCCCGGCAAGCTTGTACAGCAGCTCGCGATCACGCGCGTAGTCCACTTCATCCAGCTCGGACAACGGCCGGACTACATAGTTCTCCAGCACCTCTTCGGATTGCGAGTCGGTGCCGAGCAGCCTGTGCCGCGCACTGCTCTGGAGGTGCTGTACGAGGATGTCGTGCGACACCGGCTGCAAATGGATCGCGCTCGTGTCGAGATCGAAATCCTCGAAGCCGGCGGTCACCTCGCCCCTGGGGACGACCCGAATGTCGGGAACGTCGATCGACCGGGCCGGCAACCTCTCCAGCAGCGCCTGGACTATCTCTGTCGCGGCTTCACCGCGCAGCTCGTCACCCAGCTCCAACTGTTGCTGCGCGAGTCGCTCGTGCACCTGGGCGACGAGCCTCTCCACGGTCCGTGGGTACACGTGCCCACCGCCCGGCGTGGCGCTCATCAGTGCGATCGCCGCGCTCGCGATGGCGTCGCGGTCCGCGGCCGGGACGCTTGCGCCGCCGAGCTCGCCCGCCGCGGCAGCGGCCGCCATCTCGGTCGCGAAGTTCGACGGAACTGTTTCCACGCGCACTTGCAGGGGAATGTCACGGCCTACCTCGACGACCTCCACGCGTATCGGAGATCCGGGCTGGTTGGCCGCGTCCACGATCTCCTGGAACCTGTCGTGCGCGACGATCGTCAGGCGGTCCACCGCGGCCACTCCCGTTTTGCGCCCGTACGGGAGCCGGAGCCCGCGCCCGATGGACTGCTCCACGAGCGTGCGGGAGTCCGCCGCGCGCAGCGGCACGATGGTGTACAGGTTGGTGACGTCCCAGCCCTCCTTCAGCATGTTCACGTGCACCACGACCTCGGTCGGCTCGTCGCGGCTCTCCACCGCCAGCAGCCGCTGCACGGTCTCGTCCCGCTCCTCCGTGCCCTGCCTGGAATGAACCTCGATCACCTTGCCGCGATAGCGCCCCACGAAGAACTCATCGCTTTCGAGAAGCGCGCGGAGCTCCGCCGCGTGGCCGATGTCGCGCGCGATGACGAGCACGAACGGCTTGACGATTTCGTGCCCGGCCTGCCGTGCGTAGGTCTCCAGCTCGACCTTGACGTTTTCATGAATGTGAATCGCGTCCTCGAGCTTGATCCTTTCCAGCGCGGCGGGCTCGGCGGCCCGGGCGTCGAAGTCCGCGCGCGTGGCTACGGCCGGTTCCTTGACGTACCCGTCCCGGATCGCTTCGGCGAGCGGATACGAATAGATAACGTTCCTGAACGGAGTCGCGCCGCGCGCGGTTTCCACCTGCGGAGTGGCGGTCAACTCGAGGCCGATCACCGGATTGAGCTCGTTGAGGACGCGAACCCCAGCCGACGCGCGGTAGCGGTGGGACTCGTCCATGATGAGGACCAGGTCGTCGAGTCCAGCCAGATATTCGAAGTAGCTGCCGCCGATGTATTCCTGCAAGCGCTTGATCCGGGGCGAGCGGCCGCCCCGCACCTCGGTGTTGATCTTGGAGATGTTGAAGATGTTGACGTGCGTGTCGCGCTCGCCGAACGCGTCGCCCTGGGAGCGGGTGGCCCTGCCCGATTCGTAATTGTCGCCGGTGATGATCTCCGGCGGGTTCGCGGCGAACTCGGCGATCCCCTGAAAAACGTATTTGCGATCGCCGGGCGAGAACTCGCGGATCAGCTTGTCGTAGATGGTGAGGTTGGGTGCCAGCACGAAAAAGTGGCGGGCGTTGTGCACCTGTCGCAGGTACGCGATGAACGCGCCCATGAGCCGTGTTTTCCCGACGCCCGTGGCGAGCGCGAAGCAGACGGAGGGAAATGTGCGCTCGAAGTCCGTAATCGAGGGGAACTCCGCGGTCGTGGCCGCGAGCGCGGCGGCCGGATCGCGCTGTCTGTCGAGCCCGACGATCTCGGTAAAACGGTCCAGGCGGGCCAGCGCCTCGCGTTGCGGGGCGCGCAAGCTCATGCGTCCCGACAGCGAGTTGACGGCCTGGTTCACGCGGTGGCGGGCTCTTCGACTGCTTCTGCTTCGGCGGCGGACGCGGCCTCCGCCATTTCACCGTTCTCGCCATTGCGACGCGCGTTCAGGGCGTAGTCGTCGCGCCCGAACTCGCACTTATCCAGCACCGCGGCTGGAATTTTCTTGACCGTGAGGTTCGGGAAAGAACCGGAGCGTGCCTTGAACGAGCCGCAGCAGATGAGCAGCGAGCGGTCGGGCCCGACCTGCGCGCTCAGCTCCGCGAGCTGGTCGTGCGTCAGGGTTTGGGTCGTGACGTAGATGAAGTCCCGCTCCGTGGACTGGCCGTGCTGCCAGAAGGTTTCCGCGTTCGGGGCGTACGTGAACCCTTCGAGCTTGCAGACCGCCTCGGCGAGCATGGCGGAATTGTAGGTTGGGCTGATGACCCAGTTGCCCCACGAGTCTTTCTCGAGGAGCGAGGGCGCCAGACGGAAGTAGCGGAACCCACCACCGCCTTGCCAGTTCACAGCATCAGTGATTCCGCCGGGATCGTCGCCGTCGATGACCTTGCGCATCCGCGGGATGATGTGCGTGTGCGCGTGCTCGCCGAGCTCGATCGTGATCCACTGCCTCCCCATCTTGTGAGCCACGGCAGCCGTCGTTCCAGACCCGGCGAACGAGTCCAGAACTAGATCACCGGGGTTCGTTGCCAACTGCAGAATTCGATGGACTAGCCGCTCTGGCTTTGGCGTCTCGAAGGGATTTTCAGGGAACAACACTTTCATTTCGTGCTTCGCGCTCCGCGTCTGCCCAACGTCGCTTGCAAACCATAGCGTGCGAGGTACCAGCTCGGATGGCGCGTCAGATCGGAAACGCTTCAATTTAGGAAGGCGATAGTTGCCCGTTCGTCCCCACCAGAGACGACCTTCCGCAACATGGCGTTCGTGCTCCGCTCGGCCGTACGCCCAAACCCTCGTGCGACGGGGCCAGACTTCTTCACCCGTTCGCGGATGGATAATGGGATAGAAGAGATTAGGGCGCTCGTCGGCGGATTTAGCGCACTTATAGTCGCCCTCGCGCCAAGGCCCACGCGGATCGTTATCAGGATTTGTATAGGCGTCCTCGGCTGCCTGTGTCCTCTCGATCTTGTTCAGGTTTATTGACGCCTTTTCCCGCGCGTACACGAGCACATACTCCTGATCTGTCGAGAAGTACAAAGCGTCATTTCGCGCGCTAGTTGTCTTCTCCCACACCACGCACGCCACAAAGTTCTCCCGCCCGAATATCTCGTCGAGCATCACCTTGAGATACGCGTGCTCGTTGTCATCAATGCTCACCCACAATGACCCGTCCCTGGTGAGAAGTCGCCGAAGCAACTCGAGCCGCGCGTTCATGAGAGAAAGCCAAATCGAGTGCTCTCTTCCATCGTCGAAATGCTCGAACGCGCTCCCGGTGTTGTACGGCGGATCGATATAGATGCATTTCACCTTCCCCGCAAATTCCTGCTCCAGCGCTTTCAACGCGAGCAGGTTGTCGCCGAAAATCAACCGGTTGTCATAAATCGGCGCGTCTCCGACACCGGCCGCCGCGCGATGAGACAGGGAAGGATCCTCGATCAGCACCCGCGGCTCCAGCCGTGGCCGATCATCCTTTCCGACCCATGTCAGCTCGAGCTTGTTCTTAGCCATTTGACTCCGGTACGTCGCCGAGCAGCGTCACAGGAGAGACTGCAAACGCCGGGAATAACCGTTGCAATCTTACATCACTCGTCACCAGCGGCACGCCCAAAGTCAGAGCGAGCACTATGTACTCGGCGTCATACGCCGAGCACCGCGTCTCGGCAACGAGCGCCAGCACGCGGTCGCTCGACACGTGCCGCTCCGACTCCGCGAAGCGCTCCTCTGCCAACCGCATCGCTCTCTGCGCTTCGCTCAGTGAAGTGCGCCCCGCGAAAATGTACTTGCGACAGACATTCCTAAGCTCGCTGCGCCAGAGCGGCGGAACCATCCATTCCACCCTCGATAGCTCCTCGGCGACACGCACCTGTTCGGTCCTGAGAAAGAGCTGAGTTATAAGCGTGCAGTCGGCGACTATCACCTACGGCCTTCGTCCCGGGCCGCAATGATCTCTTCCACCGTGGTGTCAACATTGATGGTGTCGCGCAAGGCTCGAACCCGCTCGAGCCACTCCGCCGTATCCAGATCGCTCCGCTCCCTGACCGCAGCCGCTCCACCGCCAGGACGCATCCGGTTCCGCCTGATCTCTTCCAATGTGGCCGCATTCGCTCGCTCGGAAACCGACTGCTCCAGCCGGTAAAGCACCTCGCCGTTCAGGCTGCGGCGGTGCTCCGCGGCCTCACGCTTCAATTGCGCGAGGAGTTCGTCGGGAACGCCTTTTAGGGTAACAGATGCCACAGTACCTCCGATTAGGAACCATATTTAAATCTAATTGGTTCCATAATTCACCGCAAGAGCGCGTGACTGCGATTGCGATAGACCTTATAAAAAGGGGCCGCGCTCGCGCGCGGCCCCCCGGTTTTCCCCAATCTGTCCTACTTCTTGAACATCTTCTTGACGTACGGCCTGCCGTCAACCTCCAACCGGTAC
>CALMKE010000283.1 GCA_937867645.1 uncultured Gemmatimonadota bacterium
AGGTTTCGCAGTCCGCTGCCCAGCGCGGAGAAGTGCGGGTGCTTGCTGCGCTCGAGAATCACCCGCTCGGCCCGCCGTTCGCGGTCCGATCCCCCGCCGACGAGCACGGGCTGCAACCCGTAATCGGCGTACAGCGCGTCGCACACTTCGGCCCAGCGCTCAGGGGCCCAGTCCTTCGCTGCCTTGCTGGTTCCCACCACGACGGACGCTACGGGCCGGTCGAACCTGGCGGAGAATCCCCGCTGCCACTCGCGCTCGCTCTCCCACGGTCCGAGGTGCCATTCCACGGGCTCGTGCGGCACGCCCATGTAAGTGAGAAACTCGAAGTACTGATCCTGGACGTGCTGCGGCGCGCGCGGCGGGATCGTGTGCGTCGTGAACATCGTGTTCATGTCGCGCGCGCGCTCCCTGTCGAATCCGACCTTCACCGGGGCGCGCGTGAAGGCAGTCACGACGCCCGCCTTGAAGTACACCTGGAGATTGAGGACCACGTCGAACTCGCGCGCGTCCAGCGCGGCGCGGACGTCGCGGAAGGCGCGCAGTCCCGCGCTCCGGTTGAAGACGATCGTCTCGTCCACGGAGCGGTGGCCACGCACCAGCGAATTCGGTCCGGGCTGCACGACCCAGGTGATCCGGCTGCGGGGGGAGTGCCGCTTGATCGCGTTGATGACGGGCAGGACGTGCACCGCGTCTCCCACCGCGCTCATCATGACTATGCACACGCGGTCGAGGGCGGCCTTCACTCCGACAGCTCCTGCACCCGGTCCAGGATGGCGAGGATCT
This sequence comes from uncultured Gemmatimonadota bacterium, assembly GCA_937867645.1. Classification (GTDB taxonomy): domain Bacteria; phylum Gemmatimonadota; class Gemmatimonadetes; order Gemmatimonadales; family Gemmatimonadaceae; genus JACDCY01. The sequence goes on from CALMKE010000283.1 coordinate 784, forward strand.
CTTCGTCGGTTATGGACAGTCCGAGCCGCATGGACTTTCTGAGCGACCGGCGCAGCCGCGTGATGTTGGCGTCACGCACCGTCGGCGACCCCGGGGCGTGGAAGCGGACGCGATCCACGTCCAGGATCCAGCCGATGAGCCCGCCGTCCGGGCCCGGTGCGACAAGCACGTTGCGGATGTTCAGGTCGGGGTGATGCGCGCCCGCGGCGACCAGCGAAGCCACTGCGCCGGCGGCGGCGTTGAGCACGACGTCGCGCGCGCCTTCGTCCTCCGTCGCAGCCAGCCAGGCGAACAGATCGGCGCCGTTCGGAATCTCGCGCGTGGCGACGTCGAAGCGGCGGAGAATCGCCCCCGCGGGATACGTCACGTACGCGACGACCTCCGGCGTGTGCACTCCGGCGGCGCGCAGGCGCTGCGACACCAGCAGCTCGCGCAGGCCGCGGGTGGGCGGCAGGAACAGGTCCCGGGTGACGTGCGCGGGCGCGCCTCCGCGAAACGCGTGGCGAACCACGACCGACTCCTCGTGGCCCGGGAGTGGCGCGGCGAACACGTCGCCCCGTCCCTTCATCTGCCGCCGCTGGGGGTGGCGTCCGGCATACTCGTACAGCGTGCCGTATCGCAGCGCCTCGCGGATCGACCTCTCCTCCTCCTCCAGCGCGGTCACCCGCGCGCGTCCGACGCGGAATCGCGCGTACCCCGGGATCTCCAGGCGCATCTCAGCTCCGCCGTGGCAGCGTGGGGGCCGGCTTCCGCACGGGGATGCGTCCGATGGCCGACATGATCGCGCGCGCCTTGTTCTCGGTCTCGATCCACTCGAGCTCGGGCACGGAGTCCGCCACGATCCCGGCGCCCGACTGCACGGCCGCTACGCCGTCCGCGATCACGCACGACCGGATCGTCACCGCGAGCTCCATCCTCGCGCCGCCGGCGGCGACGTAGCCGAGCGCGCCCGCGTACGGGCCGCGCCGCACCGTCTCGAGGTCGTCTATGATCTGCATGGCTCTGACTTTCGGTGCCCCGGTGAGCGTGCCCGTGGGAAACGTAGCTCGCAGGACCTGGAGAGCGGAGACTCCCTTTCGCACCTTGCCCATTACGTCGCTCACGAGATGGAGCACGTGCGAATACTTCTCCACCCGCAGCAGCGCCGTCACTTCGACGGTCCCGTACTCGGCTACCCGCCCGACGTCGTTCCGCCCGAGATCCACCAGCATCAGATGCTCGGCGCGCTCCTTGGGATCGTGCAGCAGCTCGGCGGCGACGGCGTCGTAACCGGGCGTCGCGCCGGGCCTGGGACGCGGCCTGGTGCCCGCGATGGGCCGGACCGTGGTCATTCCGTCCTGCAGCCGGACCAGCAGCTCCGGCGAGCTCCCGACGATCTCCATCTCGTCGAGCGTGAGACAGTACATGTACGGCGAAGGGTTTATCGCGCGCAGCGCGCGATACAGATCGACCGTGTCGAACGTCGCCGGAAGCTCGATCCGGCGCGTGAGCACGACCTGGAACGCGTCGCCCGCGAGAATGTGCTCCTTGATCCGCACGACCGCGGCCTCGAAGCGCGACTTGTCGAGGCTCGATTTGCCCGTGACGTCGCGATCCTCGCCCAGGTCCAGCGGCAGAAGGGGCGACGGCGCCCGCAGCCGCGCGCGCAGCTCCTCCGCCTCGGCGACCGCGGCGTCGTACAACTCGCGCAGCTCCGCGTCGCCCGCGTCCGCCGGAGCCCGCACCGTGATGACGATGTTGGCGGTGCCGTGGAGATTGTCTATCACCACCAGCGAGCGGGTGAAGACGAACAGCGCGTCCGGGACGCTGCCCGCCCGCGGCGGCGGCGTCCCGATGCGCTCGAAGTGGCGCACGACGTCGTACCCGAAGTAGCCGACCGCGCCGGTCCAGAACGGGCCGAGCTCGGTCGCGGCCTGCGGCGTGTCGGCATGAATGAGGCCGTCCAGATCATCTATCGGATCTTCCGGCTCACGCCGGTTGTGCCAGCCGTCGGCGGGAGTCCAGTCCTCCACGATCCCGTCGCGCAGCCGCCACGCGGACCTGGGCTCGGTGCCGAGATACGTGTACCGCGACCAGGTTTCGCCGCCGGCGGGGGCGGACTCCAGTAAAAACGCGAACGGCCCGCGCCGCACTTTCGCGAACGCCGAGACCGGCGAATCGAGATCGAGGAGGATCTCCGTGCGGTAGGGGATCAACCCGCCCGCCCGCGCGCGAGTGACGAACTCTTCGTAGGTCACAGCTTGTGAGTGCGCGACATAACTTTCGCCCATGAGGTTGAAGCCCGCGACGGCCGCCTGCACGCTGGTTTTTTCCATCGCCGTCGTTGGCGCCGCGACGCCGGCGCGCGCGCAACGGTGGAATGATATCCGCACGCGTGCCCTGGTAGAGCGGGCGACCGCGCTGAGGGCCCGGCAGCTGGCCGATACCGCGCTCCGCGACTACAGCGCCGAGGCGCGCGGATACGTCACCTTCCTCGCGCAGCTCGGGGAAGGGTTCACCGAGCCACCGAAGATCGTCAAGGCCGACGAGCTCGCGCTGGACGTTTACTGGATGGCGCCCAACCGCAGCAAGCAGCTGATTCGCGGACGGCGGGACACGCTTTTGCTGCCGACCGACATCAACTACCACCGCGACCATCTCGGAATCATCCAGAACAACTTTCCGGAGATGATCCGCCTCGGCGACGGCGACGAGGTGCGCGACGTGCCGCATCCGCTGTCCGCGACGGGGTTGCAGGAGTACGACTTTGCGATCAGTGACTCGCTCGAGATCCGCCTCGGGCCGCGCACGCTGTACGTGTACGAGACGCGCGTGCGCCCGAAGAACGACCGGCTGCCGCGCGCCATCGGGGCGCTGTACATCGATCGCGAGACGGCTGAGCTCGCGCGGATGGCCCTCAGCTTCACGCGGGCGGCGCTGAAGGACCGCGACCTCGAGGACGTCGCGGTGGTGCTCGAGAACGGGCTCATCGAAGGCCGCTTCTGGCTGCCGCGGCGGCAGGAGATAGAGATCCGCCGCACCGGCACGTGGCTCGACTATCCCGCGCGGGGGATTATCCGCGGGCGATGGGAGATATGCTGTTACGCGGTGAATACCGGATTGAATCCGGCGCTGTTTACGGGCCCGGAGATCGTCCCGGCATTCATTCCCGCCGGCTCGACCGCGGACTCGGCCCCGCGGCAGCTCTTCACCGGCAACATTCTCGACGGACTGCCGTCCGACGTGCGTGCCGTGACCGACGCGGAAGTGCTCGCGGTGCAGGAAGAAGCTCGCGCGCTCGTGCGCGCGCAGGCGCTTGCCCAGACGCGCGCGACCGCGCTGGCCGGGCGGCGGATATCCGATTTCGCGCGGTTCAATCGCGTCGAGGGGCTGGCGCTCGGCCTTGGACTCTCGCAGCGGGTCGGTGGCGGCGTGTCGCTGTTCGCGCGCGGCCGGTACGGCTTTTCCGACTACGACTGGAAAGTTCATGGCGGGATCACGTACCGGCGTGCCAGCGGCGCGGGTCTTTCGCTCGAGGCGTACGATGACCACCGGCTCGCCGGCGACGAGCTGGAGCGGTCGCTGTTCGTCAACAGCGTGGCGGCGCAGGAGTTCGGGAGCGACTACACCGATCCCTTCGGCGTTCGGGGTCACTCCGTGTCCGCGTTCACGCCGGCGATGGCGGGGTGGCGGGGGACGATCACGTACGCGAGGGAGAAGCAGCGCGGGCTGACTGTCAACGCCGCGCCCGCGAGCGGCGATTTCGAGCCGCCAATCCCGGCGGGCCGGATCGAGGAGCGGAGATTCGCGATCGTGCTCGACCGCGCGACGCACCTTACGCTGGGCGGATTCGAGGCGCGCTACCGGCTCGAAGGGTCGCTGTTCAGCTTTTCCGCCATTGGCGGGTCGAGTGAGCGGCGCAAAGGCCGCCGAGCGTCGCTGCTCGCGAACCTCGAGCGGCCGTTCGGCGCGAACCGATTGGTGTTGAAGCTCACGGCCGCGGCGCTGGGCGACGAGGATGTCTTGTATCCGCTGTTGAGCCCGCAGGACGGGATGCCGGACGTGGTGCTGGAGCCGCTTGCGCCGCTTCAGCCCCAGCACCTGGTGTATCTCGGCGGACCGGTGACGGGCCCGGGCTACGGATTCCATCAGTTCGCCGGGACCTCGGGCGGCTCCGCGCGAGTGGAATGGCAGACGCCGATACCGTTCCCCTCGATATCGCTCGGCCGGTTCGGTCACGCTCCGGCGCGAATGACGCTCGCTCCGTACGTGAGCGCGGTGGCGATCAACGGCGGCGCCGCGACGACGCGGCGAGGCCACGGCTTCTACCCGAGTGTGGGCCTCGGCGCTCTCACGCTGTTCGACATGCTCCGCGTCGACGTGGCGCGGGGGCTACGCGACGGCCGTTGGACGATGTCGATCGACGTGAACCGGGACTTCTGGCCGGTGCTCTAGGGCCCGGAAGCGGTGCGGAGGGCGCGCGAGCAGGGAAGCCTCATTCGAGGTGTTTCCAGATCGAAGCCAGAACGGCTGCTCTCCGCGGAAAACAGCACAGTCGGGATGCCGTATTTCGATGGCGCACGGCTGGTGAAGGTGGGGCGCGCCGACACGTGCACGGCTAAGCTCGGCATGTGCCCGCCGATGCATGGCTCCGCCCCGTCCTTGCCGACCTGGTCGGCGCGATCGATCTCGCGGCGATCGACGCCGCGGTCGGCACGAGCTACTGGGAAACGGCAACGCGAGTCTCGCCTCTCACCGACGACGAGATCGTTTCCGCGGTGTCGGAGCGGCTCCGCCTGCCGGCGGCTAAACGATTGCTGGCCAGCTCGCAGGCGCGCGAGCGCGTCCCGGAGGAGCTGGCCCGCCGGTACCGGATACTGCCGCTGTCCGTGACCGGCGATACGCTCGAGATCGCGACAGCCAATCCGTACGACATGGACTGCGAGCGGATGCTCGCGTTCGCGTCGGGCCGCAAGGTGCGCATGCTGCTCGCGCCGCCGTCGCGAATAGACAGGCGCATAGACGAGGTGTATCGCCCTGAAGACGCGGTGGCGAAGATTCTCGACAGCGTCGCCGAGCGGCGGGAGCTGGACGATCCGCCCGAGCCCGTCGAGGAGCCCGCGAGCTACCTGGACGAGTCGGCGATAGAGCGCCCGGTGGTCAAGCTGGTGGATCACATCGTGGCCGAAGGGATCGCGTGCCGCGCCAGCGACATCCATCTGGAGGCGGAAGAGCAGGGTATAGCGGTTCGTTACAGGGTCGACGGGGTGCTGCGCCAGGCGATGACTTTGCCGCGCATGATCGGCGTGCCGCTGGTCTCGCGCATCAAGATCATGGCGAACATGGACATCGCTGACCGCCTGCGTCCGCAGGGCGGCAGGGCGCGCGTGGGAGCGAATGGAGTCGGGATAGACCTGCGCGTCTCCACTCTTCCATCCGCTCACGGGGAGAAGGTGGTGATCCGCATCCTCGACGCGCGCACGACCGCGCGCTCCCTGGACTCACTCGGCTTCTCGCGCGACGAGTCGGCGCGCATCCACCGGCTGCTCGACGCGCGCGAGGGATTGGTGCTCGTCACCGGCCCGACAGGATCCGGCAAGACCACGACGCTGTACGCGATGCTGCGCCACGTGCAGGCTCGCGGCGTCAACATCGTCACCGTCGAAGATCCGGTGGAGTACCGCACGCCGGGCATCGTCCAGGTGCAGGTCAATGAGAAGGCGGGACTGACGTTCGCCGCGGCGCTGCGCTCGATCCTGCGGCAGGACCCGGACATCGTGCTCATCGGGGAGATCCGTGACCGGGAGACCGCGGCGATCGCGGTCCAGGCCTCGCTCACCGGCCACCTCGTGCTCGCCACGTTGCACACCATCGATGCGTGCAGCTCCATCGCGCGCATGACGGACCTCGGCGTCGAGCCGCAGAAGATGGCGGCCGCGCTCAAGGGCGTGATAGCGCAGCGGCTGGTGCGGCGGACCTGCGCTTGCGCCGCGCCCGCGGGATGCGCGAGGTGCGGCGGAACCGGCTTCCACGGGCGGATCGCCGTCGCGGAAATCGTGATCTCGACTCCCGAGCTGGAGCGCCGCATCTCGCGGGGCGACGGCGTTTCGTCGCTGGTCGAGGCCGCCCGCGCGGACGGCGCCTGCTCCATCTGGGAATCGGGCTTGGCGCACGTGACCGCCGGCGACTCCACCCGGGAGGAGCTGTTGCGGGTCGCCGAGGGGCCCGCGAGCCAGCCTGTGCCCGCGGGGAACGCCGCGCGATATGATTCGAGCACTCGCAAAGCACGGAGCGACATGACTCAGATCAAGGCCGGAGTGGTGGACGTTTACGTGCTCGCCCGCGAAGCGGGGGAGCTGCGCGTGCTGACGCTGCAACGCGGGGAAAACACGCGCTGTCCCGGGTCCTGGGAATCCGTCCACGGCCACATCTCCGACGGGGAGAAGCCGGAAGACGCCGCGCTCCGGGAGCTAAAGGAGGAAACGGGCCTCGACGCCGAGCGGCTGTACAACGTCACGGTGAGCGCGTTCTACCTCCACCGGGAGGAAACCGTCCAGCTGACGATTGCCTTTGCCGCGATCGTGGCGCCCGGCGCGCAGATCACGCTCGGAGCTGAGCACGTGCGATCGGAGTGGCTCCCGCTCGCCGACGCGGCGCGCAGATTCGCCTGGCCGAGAGAGCGCGAGGCGCTCGCTCACATCGCGGTGCTGCTGCCCGATGGGGACGCCGGGCCGACCGAGGACGTGCTGCGCGTCGTCTGAGTAACTTTCTCCGCGACACCACTTCGGAAATAACGAGATGAACGCTCAGCAGTCATCCATGACGGCGGCGCTCCGCCGCTCGCGCATAATGCCGGTGATCGTCATCGACGATCCGGCCGACGCAGGCGCGCTCGCGACCGCGCTGCTGGCCGGCGGATTGCCGATCGCGGAGATCACGCTGCGCACTCCCAGGGCGCTCGAGGCGCTGCGCCGAATCACGCAGGAGCAGCCGGACATGTTCGCCGGCGCCGGCACGGTGCTCAACGTCGCGCAGGCCGCGCAGGCAAGAGACGCCGGAGCGAAGTTCATCGTGTCGCCGGGATTCTCCCGCGCGGTCGTGGATTACTGCCGGGAGCACGAGCTGGCGGTCTACCCCGGCGTCTCCACGGCGAGCGAGATCCAGGCCGCGCTCGACGCGGGGGTCAACCTGCTCAAGCTGTGGCCGATCGAGACCCTGGGAGGTCCCGCGTACCTCAAGCTCCTGGCCGGGCCGTTCGGGGGCGTCGAGTTCAACGCCAACGGCGGACTCACCGCGGAGAACTTCGAGAAATACCTGGCGCTCCCGAACGTGGTCGCGTGCGGCGGGCCGTGGATGGCGCCGCGCGAATGGATCGCCGCCGGCCAGTTCGATCGCATTCGGGACGCGGTCCGGGACACGGTAGCGAAAGTGGCGCGGATATCCTCGCCGCGGAGTGAGTCGCTCCCGGCGGTTACTGCCGCTTCACCGTCGTGAAGTGCTGGGTGTTCTCCGGAGCGTTCGGCTTGACGCGGACGCTCTTGGCGGGAATGCCCACGTTGACGTGATACGGCCGCACGTCCTTGGTGGCCACCGCGACCGCGCCGACCATGGCGTTCTCGCCCACGTGCACGCCGGCCAGCACCGTCGCGTGATACGTGATGCGCGTGCCGGGAGCCAGCGTCGTCACCGCGTTGGTCACGTCCTTCTGATCCACGATGCTGTGCGTGTGGCTGTAGACGTTCGCGTAGTCCGAGATCGAGGCGCCGTCGCCGATCACGATGCCGCCGCGGTCGTCGAGCAGCACGTGCCGGTGCACCACCACGTTGTCGCCGACGTCCATGTTGTAGCCGAACGAGAACTCGACGTGCTGGAACGCCTTGAAGTTCTCGCCGCAGCGCTTGAAGATCCGCGGAGCCAGCAGGCGGCGAAGCTGGACTCCCAGCTCGACGTTCTGTCCCCCCACCGCCGTGCGGTCGAACGAGTACCACAGCCAGAGCAGCGGCTTCACCTTCTGAAACCGCGTGTCGTCGCACTCGGCGTAGTATTCCGGCTCCAGAGTGACGTTGCGCGGGTCCAGCGCGGAGAGCCCGAGCCTGGTGCCGAGCGGCAGCGAGCGATCCTCCACCGCGCTCTCCCAGTCCGTCGCGTATTCCGGATAACTGATCTCGCAGAGCAGCTCGCGGCATAGCTCGTTTCTGTCGGCGGCGTCATCGAGCGACGCGTCGATCCGCTCCAGCCATGCCGCCGCGAGGGGGGCGTTGGGACGGTCGGCAATCTTTCTCAAAGGCAGTATCGCCATGGGTCTGATGGTCCTGGTGGAAGACTAGCGGAATCCGGGCCATGGGCAATGAGCCCACGGCATTCAGCGGTCAGACGAAGCTCGATCGGTCACCTGTTCGAGCAACTTTCGAATCCGGCCGAGCGCCTCCGCGATCTCCTCCAGCGAGACCGCGCCGACGCTCAACCGAAACCACCCGGTCTCGCGCATGAGCCCGAACGCCTGAAACGGCACCAGCGCCACGCCTGCCTGCTCGAGCACGAGCGAGCGAATCATCTCGTTGTTCTCCAGCACCCTCTCGCCGATTCGCGCGCCCCTGAGGTCGAGCTGCAGCGAGACGTAGATCGCCCCGTCCGGGCAGAGCACGTCCACGGGCAGCCCGTCGTTCCGCATCGCGACGAAGCCGCGGTGCAGCGCGTCGAGCCGCTCGTGCACCGCCGCGTCCATCGCCTCGCGGTACCGGGCGATCGCGTCCGGATCGTTCAGCAGCTCGGTGAGTCCCGCCTGCTCGGCGTGCGGCGCCCACGCGCCCATGTGCGACACGAGCTCGCCGACCTTTTTCACGATCGCCGGCGGCGCGAGCAGCCAGCCGATCCGGAGACCGGTCGCCGAAAAGGCCTTGGACGCGCCGTCCATCGTCAGCACGTAGGGCGCCGCCTCGGGCACGAGCGCCAGCGCGTACCGGTGCTTGTTGTCCTTCACCCGGATCGAGCTGTACATCTGGTCGTACAGCAGGAACAGCGGCCGCTCATTGCCCTCCTTCTCCCGCCGGCGGTTCTCGCGCACGATCGCCTGGAGAATCGCTTCGAACATCTCCGGCGCCATCGCGGTGCCAGTCGGATTTCCCGGCGAGCAGAGGCACAGCAGCCGGGCGGCGCGCAAGTGCGGCTCCAGCTCCCCGAGCGTGGGCTGGAAGCCGTTCTCGCTCCGCGCCTCGATCTCGACCGCGTTCGCGCCGGAGAGCCACGCGTAGGAATCGTTGTTCCAGGACGGAACCGAGTACAAGACGGTGTCTCCCGGCTCGATCACCGTGCGGTACGCCGCGTACAGCACCGGCCGGCCGCCGCTCGTGATGAGAACGGCTTCGGCGGGGTAACGCACGCCGGAGCACCGCTCGACGTAGCCGGTCACAGCCTGGCGCAGCGCGGGAAGGCCCGGAGGCGGCGGATAGTTGGTCGCGCCCGATTCGAGCGCGCGCTCCACTCCCCGCAGCAGCTTTTCCGGGATGCGGAAGTATTTCGGGCCGAAGTCGCCGATGCTGAAGTCCAGGACCTCGGCGCCCCCCGCCCGCAGCTCGCGCACCTGGTTGGCCGTACGGAGAATGCCCGAGAGGTGCATTCCGCGCGAGAGCGCGGACAGCGATTCGGTCAGCCGTGACGGATCGCCGAAATCGGGCGTGAGCGCGGTCACGGGCTCGGAGCCCGCAGCGATCTCGCTCTGACCAGGGCCCGCTCGCGCTCGACGCGCGGAAGCACCTGCTCCCAGAACCCATTCTGCTCGTTGAGGAACCGCACGACCAGCGGCTGGTCGAGATCTATCTCGCCGTCGAACACGAAGATCGCGCTCTGCGTCTCGCGCTGCTTCAATCGCTGCTCGCCGAACCCGGAGCTCAACGCGATCACGTCCACCGGCCGGAAGTCGCGGCCCGTGCTGGTGATGATCACGTCCATCGGACTGAATCGGATGTCCGGCTCGACGCCGTAAAACGACACCAGCCAGAGCGACAGCTGCCGGCCGCCGAACCGGCCCGACAGCTCCGTCACCCGGCGTGTCGCGCTCTGCTGCAGGTCGCGCAGCGCGCGGTACGAGTCGGGCGTCAGCAGGCGGATCAACCCTTCTTCCAGCGGCAGGAGCCGGACGACCAGTCCGGGCGGCTGCAGCCGGATCGCAATCTCGTCCTGCCGCAGCGTGCCGTAGCCGGCGGGGACGAGGTCCAGGCCGGTCGTGTCCTGTCCCGCCGCGGACAGCGGCGGAGGGGCGCCACCGGTGGTTTGCGCGGGCGCGCAGGAGGCGGCCGCGAATAGCGCCAAAATCCAGATGCAGTGTCTAGCTCTCATCTGCTCCATCCGGCTCGCTCAGCAGCTCCTCTATCGCGGCGGCGACTTCGTCGCGGCCTTCTCCGGTCGTCGCGCTGAATGGGATCACCTCCGCGCCCTCGAATCCGAGCTGACTCTCGATCTCGGCGATTCTCTCCGCCGCGGCCCGCCTGGAGAACTTATCCACCTTCGTGGCCACGAAGATCGCAGGAACGCCGGTTTCCGCAAGAAACCCGAGCATGGTCCGGTCCTCGGGCGAGAGGTCGCGCCGGCTGTCGTATATCTGAACTATCCCGCGAAGCTGCTTCGTGTTCCGCAGGTAGCTCTCGATCAGCGGCTCCCATTCCGCCCGCTGGGTCTTGGAGACGCGCGCGTAGCCGTAGCCGGGGAGGTCGGTGAAGACGAAGCTGCCGTTCACCAGGAAGAAGTTGATCTCGCGCGTCCGGCCCGGCGTGCGGCTGACGCGCGCGAAAGCCTTGCGGCGGACGAGCGCGTTCAGCAGCGACGATTTTCCGACGTTCGAGCGCCCGGCGAACGCGACTTCGGGGACAGTTATCTCCGGCCGCCACCCACCCACGCTTGCCAGGCCGCCGAGGAACTCGATGCTGCGTATTACGAGCGGATCGGCCGGCTTCGAGGTCAACTCAGTGCGCCGTCGGCTGCTCGTAGCCCGCGGGCGGCTTGGCGAACGTGGCGGGCTGGTCGATCGCTTTCGCGACCGCCGCGACGCCCGCGCCTCCGCGGAGCGCGATCGCGAGGACTTCGTCCATCGTCTTCACCGGGTGGAAGCGAACCGTGCGCGTAACTTCTTCCGGCAGCTCGTCGAGATCGCGCAGGTTGCCGTGCGGGATGATCACTTCCCGCACCTTGTTTCGGTGCGCGGCGACCGCCTTCTCCTTGAGACCGCCGATCGGCAGCACGCGCCCGCGCAGCGTGATCTCTCCGGTCATCGCGACATCGCCACGCACGGGGATCTGCGCCAGCGCGCTTATCACCGCCGTCGCGATGGCTATGCCTGCCGAAGGTCCGTCCTTCGGAGTCGCCCCCGCCGGCAAGTGCACGTGAATGTCGCGAGTCTTGTAAAAGTCGGGCCGGATTGCGAGCGCGTCCACGCGCGAGCGCGTGTAGCTGAGCGCGGCGGAGGCGGATTCCTTCATCACGTCGCCGAGCGTGCCCGTGAGCTGGAGCTTGCCGCGGCCCGGCACCGCGCTGACCTCGACCTCGAGCAGCTCGCCGCCGCTGGTGGTGTAAGCGAGTCCCGCGGCGACGCCGATCTTGTCCTCCAGGGAGACGTCGTCCGGGTCGTGCGGCGGCGTGCCGAGCAGGCCCTTGATGTCCGCGGACCGCACGACGCGATCCGGGATCGAGCCGGGGTTTTCCGCGATGCGCCGGGCGAGCTTGCGCGCGACGCGACCGATCCGGCGCTCGAGCTCGCGCACGCCGGCCTCGCGCGTGTAGTTGCGCATGATCTCCGGCAGGACTTCCGGGTCCCACGAGACCTCGGCGGGATCGAGACCGTTGGTCTGCAGCTGGCGCGGCACCAGGAACTGGCGGGCGATCGCCAGCTTCTCGTGATCGAGATAGCCGGCGAGCCGGATGATCTCCATCCGGTCGCGCAGCGGGTCCGGGATCCCCTGGAGCGAATTCGCGGTGGTCACGAACAGGACCTGCGAGAGATCGTAATCCACTTCGAGGTAGTGATCGTTGAACGCGCGGTTCTGCTCCGGGTCGAGCACCTCGAGCAGCGCGGCCGCGGGATCGCCGCGGAAATCGGCGCCCAGCTTGTCGATTTCGTCCAGCAGGATGACCGGGTTCACGACTTCCGCGCGGCGCATCGCCTGGATGATGCGGCCGGGCATGGAGCCGATGTAGGTGCGCCGGTGCCCGCGGATCTCGGCCTCGTCGCGGATTCCGCCGAGCGACATGCGCACGAACTTCCGTCCGAGGGCGCGCGCGATGGACTTGCCGAGCGACGTCTTGCCGACGCCCGGCGGTCCGACGAGGCAGAGGATCGGCCCTTCGATCCGGCCGACGAGCGAGAGCACCGCGATGAAGTCGATGATGCGGTCCTTCACCTCGTCCAGGCCGTAGTGGTCGGCGTCGAGCGTCTGCCGCGCGTGCGCGACGTCGAGCACGTCGTCGGTGCGCTCGTTCCACGGGAGGCTCACGATCCAGTCCACGAAGTTGCGGGCGACTGTGTACTCCGGCGACATCGGCGACATGCGCCGCAGCTTGCGCAGCTCGCGCGTGGCGCGCGCCTGCACCGCGTCCGGGAGCGACTTCTCCCGCAGCTGCGCTTCGAGGTCGGAGTAGTCGTCCGACTCGTCTTCTCCGAGCTCCCGGTGGATCGCGCGCAGCTGCTCCTGCAGGTAGAACTCGCGCTGGTTCTGCACCATCGCGCCGCGCACGTCGTCGTCGATCTTGCGCTCGAGGTTGAGCAGCTCCGTCTCGCTGGAGAGGATGTCGCCGAGCCGGTCGAAGATCGCGGGCAGCGAATCCATCTCGAGCAGCTGCTGCCGCACCTCGTGCTTGAGCGAGACGTGCGCGGCGATGCCGAACGCCTGGCGCTGCTCGGAATCCGCGGCCTGCACCATCGCCACCACTTCGCCGGGAATGCGGCGGTGGAGCGCGACGTACTCCTCGAACAGCGTCAGCGCGCGGCGGCGGGCCGCCTGGCCCTCGGATGCAGGCCCGCCGCCGGCGATCGGGAACGGCTCGATCGTCGCGACCAGCTTCTTGCCGGGACGGCCGAACCGCTTCACGCGGGCGCGGGCGATGCCTTCCACCAGCACCTTGGTGGTGCCGTTTGGCACGCGCGATACCTGGAGCACGCGCGCTATCACGCCGACCCGGTACAGGTCGTCCGCGCCCGGCTCCTGGACTTCGCCGTTCTTCTGCGCGACCAGGAAGAGGTGCTTGTCCGCGTTGACCGCGGCCTCCACGGCGGCGAGCGACGCCTGCCGTCCGACCAGCAGCGGGATGACCACGTACGGGAACAGCACGAGATCGCGGAGCGGCAGGACGGGGAGCCGATCGCTCGTCGTGAACGTTTCGTTATCGCGCGTGAACTCGATGGGCATCAAAAATTTTGACGGGGAATCCAGGATATGAGACGTTAGATGCGAGAGAGCCAGAAGGGAGCAACCGCGGTCGCTTCCTTCTGGCGCTCTGGTTTCTGGTATCTCGTCTCCTGGATTCCGGCTGGGCTACGCTTCCTTCTTGCGTAGTGCTGTGTCGATCTCGAGCAAAGGCGGAACGCCGTTCGTGACGCAGGCTTCGGTCACCTTGACTTCGACCACGTCGTCGCGGCTCGGGAGATCGAACATCACGTCCATCAGGAGCTCCTCGACTATCGCGCGGAGGCCGCGCGCGCCGGTGCCGCGCTTGAGCGCTTTCTGCGCGACCGCGGCCAGGGCCGACTCCTCGAACGTGATCTTCACGTTCTCGAGTCCGAACAGCTTGGTGTACTGCTTGGTGAGCGCGTTGCGCGGCTCCTTGAGGATCCGCACGAGCGACGTCTCGTCGAGCGCGTCCAGCGCTACCGTCACGGGCAGCCGGCCGACGAGCTCCGGGATGAGGCCGTAGCGGAGCAGATCGTCCGGCTCGACTTCCTCGAACGGCATCGTCGTGCTGAGCCCGCCGATCTTGGTGGACGCGTTGTTGAACCCGATCTGCCGCCTGCCGGTGCGGGCCTCGATGATCTTCTCGAGTCCGTCGAACGCGCCGCCGCAGATGAACAGGATGTCCTTGGTGTTGACCTGGATGTACTCCTGCTGCGGGTGCTTGCGGCCGCCCTGCGGCGGGACCGAAGCGACCGTGCCCTCGATGATCTTGAGCAGCGCCTGCTGCACGCCCTCGCCCGACACGTCGCGCGTGATGCTCGGATTCTCCGACTTGCGCGCGATCTTGTCGATCTCGTCGATGTACACGATCCCGCGCTCGCACTCGGCGACGTTGAAGTCGCCCGCCTGGAGCAGGCGGACCAGGATGTTCTCCACGTCTTCGCCGACGTAGCCGGCTTCGGTGAGCGTGGTGGCGTCCGCGATCGTGAACGGAACGTCGAGGATCCGCGCCAGCGTGCGGGCGAGCAGCGTCTTGCCCACGCCTGTCGGGCCGATGAGCAGGATGTTCGACTTGTCGAGCTCGACCTCGTCTTCCTTCAGCGAGGCGGAGTTGATGCGCTTGTAGTGGTTGTAGACCGCGACCGACAGCGCCTTCTTCGCGTGCTCCTGGCCGATGACGTACTGGTCCAGGACGTCCTTGATCTCCTGCGGACAGGGGACCTGGGTAATGGACTCCGCTACCTCGCGCTCTTCGTCCTCGGCGAGGATCTCGTTGCAGAGCGCGATGCATTCGTTGCAGATGTACACCGACGGGCCGGAGATGAACTTCCGGACCGAATCCTTCGATTTCCCGCAAAAGGAACAGCGGAGGTGTTTATCCTGCGACATGAGCGCTCGGCGCCAGACGTTTTACCCGGGAAACAGCCCGTTTTGAGAGTTAATGGCGACTCTCGGCACGGTCAAGAACAATGTACGCGCGTGCGGGTTGCGTACTGCTACACAAAGTTAACTGGTTGGTGCCGCGAAATGGTGACCCAATGCCGGCCGCGGACACCGTGCGCGGGAGCGTGCCGCTATGGGCTCCCCAGTCGCGCCTACGCTCGCACACTACGCTCGCTAAGACGGCGCTTTGGGGAGCCCACAGCGAGCACGCTCCCTCAGCTTGGGAGGAGCGCGGCGCTCGGGTGCTCCGCGAAGGCCCGTCTTAGCGAGCGCAGTTTGCGAGCGTAGGGCCGCAGCGGAGTATCCGAGCCCGCGCTCCTCCGCGCAACGGAATCCCCGCTCGCTCCCGACTATTTCTTGTTGATCGCCTCTTCGATCTCGCCGCGGTGCGAGATGACGTTGTCGATCACGCCGTAGGCCTTGGCTTCCTCGGCGGACATGAAGCGGTCGCGGTCCATGTCGCGCTCGATCTGCTCGATCGGCTTGCCCGTGTGCTTCGCGAACAGCTGGTTCATCTGCGAGCGCAGGTACAGGATCTCGCGCGCCATGATCTCGATGTCGGCCGCGGTGCCCTGCGCGCCGCCCGAGGGCTGGTGGATCATGATGCGCGCGTGGGGCAGCGCGGAGCGCTTGCCCGGCCGTCCGGCGGCGAGCAGAAACGCGCCCATGCTCGCCGCGAGGCCCATGCAGTTCGTGTTGACCGGGGACTTCAGGAACTGGATCGTGTCGTAGATCGCCATCCCGGACGATACCGAGCCGCCGGGCGAATTGATGTACAGGTGGATGTCGCGCTCCGGATTGTCCGCTTCCAGGAACAGAAGCTGCGCGATCACGATGTTGGCGACGTCGTCGTTGATCGGCGTGCCGATGAAGATGATGCGATCCATCAGGAGGCGGGAGAAGACGTCATACGTCCGCTCACCGCGACTGGACCGCTCGATTACGTACGGAGTGTAGATGGTTGGCATGTCGTTGTCTTCTTCCTCGTGATCGTTCTCAGGCATCGGCGCTGACTTCGTTCTGGTCCAGCAGCCACTTGAACACTTTGTCCTCGGTCAGGCTCCGCTCCAGCTCCTTCAGCCGGCCCGCCTTCTCGAGTGAAGCATACACCTGTCCCGGATTGGCGCCGCGTTTTTCGGCGAGCTCGGTGATCCGGTCGTCCAGGTCTTTCTCGGTGGCGGTCAGGTTCTCGCGCTCGGCCAGCGTGTCGAGCACGAGGTCGCGACGCACCTGCTGCTCCGCGATCGGCATGAACTCCGCGGCGAACTTCTCCCGTTCGCTCTCGGGGATCTGGTAGGCCTCCGCGTAGCCGTCCATGACCTGCCGGACCCAGCTCTTAGGCACGTCGAACGGATTGGCCGAGATGATATCGCCGAGGAGCCTGTGTCGGACGAGGCTGTCCGCCTCGCGCTCCGCCTGGCGCTCGAGATCGGAGCGTACGGCCTGCTTGAGCGCGTCGAGCGAGTCGAAGTCGCCGACTTCGCGAGCGAAGGCATCGTCCAGCTCCGGCGCGGACTTGCGCTTGACGTCGAGCAGCGTGACGCGGACCGTCTTCGTCTTGCCGCGCTGCGTTTCGTCGGGGAAATCGTCCGGCCACTGCACCGGGCGCTCGGCCGTCTCGCCCGGCGTCAGCTGCATGATCAGGTCTTCGATGCCGGCGATCGCCTGGCCGCCGCCCAGCTCGACGGGATATTCGCGCGGCTCGGCGAACTCGCCGGACTCTTCCTTCGTGGCGAGCGTCACGCGCACGCGGTCTCCGACTGCGGGCTTCTCCTCGACGGGAGTCCACGTG
>CALMKE010000284.1 GCA_937867645.1 uncultured Gemmatimonadota bacterium
CGCCGTGCTCAGCTCGAGCTCGAACCCCTTTGAGCTCGCTCCGCGCAGGTTGGCGTACGTGCCCACGTAGTCGGGCGGGCCGCCCGGAACGTATTCGATCAGCTCCCTGAACCTCTGGTCGAAGTAGCTGGCAGTGATCGACGCCAGCCCGGCCAGCACCTCCTGACTGGCTCCGACCTCGAAGTTGCGAGCGCGCTCCGGCGAGAGCGACGAATTGCCGGTCGTGAAGTCCGTGTCGAGCAGGTGATAGAACGCGGGAGCGTTGTACGCCGTGCTGAGCGACCCACGAACGGTGGAGCCCGGACGCAATCGCAGCGCGGTGCCGACGCGATACGTGGCGGCGCTCCCGAAGTCCGAGGGGTCGTCCACGCGGCCGCCGAGCGTCAGCGCGAGCCGTCCAAGCGACGCGAGCTGCTCGGCGTACGCCGCCCGCGTGGTGCGGCGCCCGGAAAAGCTGGAGTAATCGGACAGCTCCCCATTCTCCGGTCCCGCCGCGCTCGAGCTCCGCTCGCGCTCCGCCTGGTATTCCGCGCCGACCGTAAGCTTACCCATTGCCGAGGCGAGCGCGAATCTCGCTTCGGCGCGCCTGCGGCGGTTCACCGACGTGTACCGGTCGCGCGTGCTGCCGGTGCCGGTAGTCGTGACGTCGTCGGTGAACTCAGTGACGTCGTTCGCCCCGCCCACGAGAGCGAGCTCCATTCCCGGCCGGAGCTGCCGCCTGGCGTCGGCCGAGACGGTCAGCCGCCGCTGATCCCTGAATGCGTTGCTGTCCACCACGTTGCCGGCGTAGTCCGTCGGGTAATGCGATTCCGCGTGCGTGCCCCGCGCGGAGAGAGACAGCGTCGTCGCCGCATCAGGCAGGACTTTCGCCGATCCGCTGACCGTCTCGTTCCGATAGTCGTTGTTGAATGGAAGAATTCCGTCGGTCGAATGGCGGGCGCCGTACAGGGAGAACCCCGCGCGGTCGCCGCCGCCGGCCGCGCCCAGCCCCGCGTCCACTGTTCCGTACGTGCCAGCCCGGAGATGGGACGATACCTTCGCCGGGCCCGCTCCCTTCCGGGTGAATATCTGCACCGCGCCGGCCACGGCGTCGGCGCCGTGCACCGCACTGGCAGGGCCGCGAACCACCTCGATACGCTCGATGTTGTCCGTCGTGAGATGGCTGAGATCGAAATATCCGCCCACCGCGTTTACCGGGACGCCGTCAACCAGGAACTTCGTGTACCGGCTTTCCCCGCCTCGCAGAAAGAGCGAGGTGAGGGAGCCGTACGAGCCGTTGGACGCCACGGCGACACCCGGCAATCCGCGCAGCGCCTCAGCGACGGACATCACTCCGCGCGCGCGGAGCTCTTCGCCCGTGATGACCGTGACGGACTGCGTCAGGGCGGACGACGCGACCGGCGACTTGGTCGCGCTGATCACGACCCCCTGGAGCACCAACGTGTCCGGCTGCTGCGCGCCCAGCGCTGACACCGATGCGAGGAACAGCGCGATTGCGAATGATCGAGTCTTCATCGACGTATGGGAGATATGGTTTTTGCTTCTAGCCAACAGCCAATAGCCAACAGCCAAGAGCTTTCTTTCTCATCTCTTCCTCAGCGGCAACAACACCGGCGCGCCCGACGCCGCGTCGCGCGAGATCACGATCGGCCAGTCGTACACGGCCTCCAGCGTGCCGGCGTCCATCACTTTCGACGGTGGGCCGTCCGCCATCACCTTTCCGCGCGACAGCAAGACCATTCGCGCGGCAAACCGCGCGACCAGGTTCAGCTGGTGGCTTACCATCAGCACCGCCATGCCGCCGGCAGCGAGCGAGTGGACCAGCTCGAGCAGCGCCATCTCGTGCGCGATGTCGAGAAAGGTCGTGGGCTCGTCCAGCACGAGCATCCCGGCTTCCTGCGCCAGCGCGCGCGCGATGCGGACGCGCTGCCACTCACCGCCCGACAGCTCGTCCGTGCGCCGATCGAGCAGCGCGTCGACTTCCGCTCGCGCGACCGCGCGCTCGACCGCGGCCGCGTCACCGGGTGATCCGGTGAGCCCGCGGCTGTAGGGATACCGTCCCAGCGCGACGTACTCGCGCACCAGCAGCGGGAATACGGTCTCCTCCCTCTGCGGAACCACCGCGACGCGGCGCGCGAATTCGAGCTGCTCGAGCGACGCGCGCTCGGTCCCGTCCATGAGTATCCGGCCGGCCGCGAGCGGCTCCCTGCCGAGCAGCGCGCGCACGAGCGTGCTCTTGCCGCTGCCGTTGGGGCCGACGAGCGCGGTGATCTCTCCGTTCGCGCAGGTGAACGACGCGCCATCCACCGCCGGCGCCTCCCGCGCGCGGTAGCGAACGGTGACTCGCTCGAACGCGATCATCGCGTCCGTCCCAGCTGGTACAGGAAAAACGGCACGCCGATCAGCGCGGTCACCGCGCCGAGTGGCAGCTCCGCCGGCGGCAGCGCCGTGCGCGCCACAACGTCCGCTAGAATGACGAGCGTGCCGCCCACCAGCGCCGAGCCCCCGATCAGCGGACGATGGCGGCGCGCGCCGAACGCGCGCACGATGTGCGGGACTATCAGTCCGACGAACCCGACCAGGCCCGCGGCAGCGACCGTCGCTCCCGCGAGCAGCGCGCTGACGAGAAAGATCCGTCGCGTCGCCCTTTCGACGTTGGAGCCGAGGGCGGCAGCGGCGTCCTCCCCCAGCGCCAGCACGTCTATCTCCGGCGCGAGGCGCAGCAACGCCATGCCGGCGAGCCCGACGTACACGGCCAGCCACAGCGCGCCGAACCACGACGCGTCCGCGACCGACCCCATCATCCACCAGAGCGAGCCGCGCAGCGTGTCGGCCGTGGAGTTGGCGAGCGCGACCATGATGACCGCGTTCGCGAACGCGCCGATGATCACACCGGCCATGAGCAGCGTGCGCGGGTCGCCGCGGGCCGACCGGCCCGCCGCGCGGGCGACCAGCAGCGCCGCGGCGACCGCCGCGATCGCGCCGGCGAACGCGGGAATTGCGAGCGATCCCGAATGCTGCATGCCCATTCCGAACGCCAGCACCGCGCCGACGGCCGCGCCGCCGGAGACTCCCAGCAGATACGGCTCGGCGAGTGAATTGCGCAGCACTCCCTGCAGCGCCGCTCCGCTCATGGCGAGCGCTGCGCCGACCAGCGCGGCCAGCGCGACGCGCGGCCCGCGCAAAGTCCGAATTATCGTGACCGTCGTGTCGTCGCCGTCGCCGGCGAGCGCGCGGAGCGTGTCGCCGACGGGAATGTTGGTGACTCCGAACACGAGTCCCGCGACCGCGGCCAGAAGCAGCAGCGCGAGCGCCGCGATCCAGTGCCAGGAGCGCGCTTCGATCACAGGTCTATCCCTGGGTGGAGCAGCCGGGCCAGCGACACCGCCGCTTCCCCAAGCCGCACCGACGGCCTTCCCACGAGCGCCGTATCGGCCATGATGATCCGCCCCGCGCGCACGGCGGCGAGCGCGCGCCAGCGCGAGTCGTCGCGGAGATTGCGCGTTCCCTCGGGACCCGCGACCACCCAGTGCGGATTCCGCGTGACGACGTCCTCGAGCGCGACGTTGGCGGATGGAGCGGCGATGTCGTCGTACAGATTTTTCGCGCCGGCGATCTCAAGGAGCTCCGACATGAAGCTGCCACGGCCGATCGTGATGAGCGGCGAATCCCAGATATACCAGAAGGCCGTCCTGCGCTCGCGGCCGGCGGTAGCCGCGCGAACGCGCTGCAGCGTCGCGTGCACCGAATCCACGACGGCCTCCGCGCGCGCGCTGTCGCCGGTGACCCGGCCGAGCAGGCGCAGCGTCCGCGCGAAATCGCCGATGCTGTCGTTCTTCACCGCGAGCGTGGCGACGCCGAGCGAGCGGAGGCGGTCGGCCGCCGAGCGGTTGTCGGCGCTGGCATACAGGATCACGAGATCGGGCTTCGCGCCGAGCACGACCTCGAGGTTCGGCCGGAGGCCCGGGCCCATGTCCGGAACCAGTCGCGCGGAATCGGGATAGGAATCCCAGCTCGTGCGCCCGATCACGCGGCGCCCCGCGCCGATGGCGAACAGCATCTCGGTCGTCGCCGGATTCAGCGATACGATGCGGCGCGCTCTCCCGGCATTGACGATCTGCCCGAAATCGTCGCGCGGCGCGGAAGCTGGACTCGCCGAGTCGCGCGCGCACGCAGTCGAGAGCGACATGGCGCAACAAAAAACGAGCTTTCCCGCCGGCCGCAGCCGGGAGAATGCCCGCAAGATTGTGGTACCACGGTCGATTGACGCCACCGTCCCTCCCGCGAGGGTTGATCGGAGTGGCGCGGACGACGAGTCGTCTCCTGGCTCCGGGCCGCTACGCTCACCTTCCCGGCCGCGAGGCCAGTGGTACCACGAGCGCGCGTTGAATTCCCGTTACAGTGGCGGGGCCGCGCCGGTCTTGCACCGGCTTCCGTGGCTCCCGTCCGCGATTGAAATTCGCTTTTGGCTATTGGCTGTTGGCTCTTAGCGAGCTAACAGCCAGCAGCTAACAGCCAATAGCCTATCCCGTTCGGTAGGCGCGCGCAAGCACGAGCATCATTACCGACGCGGCCGCAACTATAAAGAGAATCAGGAACGTCGGGCTCCAGGCGCGTCGGGCCGATGGAATGTCGATCACCGCCACCGCGTTGCGCGGAACCTCCTGCGCCAGAAACCGGCGGAACGTTCGTCCCTCCGCGGAGACCGCGCGCTCCTCCGTGAGTCCGGCGCCGGTGGCCACGCCGCGGGGCTCTTCGATCAGCACCTCGTACACGTCGATCGGCGCTTCGGCCGGGACGGACAGCGGAAACTCGGCGACCGGGAGCAGATAGCTGTAGGCGAGCTGCTTCACGCCCGGTGGCAGCGGCGCGATCACGCGCACGCGGCCCCCCGCGAAGCTCACGGCTTCCGGAGCGATGTCGCTCTGCTCCGCCTTCGGCGCGCGCGCGTTGGCCGGGAGCAGCGCGCTGAACGTGGGCGCGGACGAGGACGCCGGGCTCACCAGGGTGAGCGTGGTGTCATTGGAGACCTCGAACACTTCCGTGACCGGCCGCAGTCCGGACGACGTCGCGGACGAGATCACGATGTGCCGCCCGCGAATCGTTATCGGAATCCGGCGCGACGTCGTGTCGAACACCACGATCTGCGCCGGCTCTCCGCTCACGTTGCTGAACGCGAGCGGCACGGTGAAGTACGTCACGCCCTGGTGGGTGGCCGACACGAAGTAGACGGACCGCTCCGATCCCGTGCGGCGGTAGCGGTACGAGTAGCGGCCGCGAGCATCGCTCCGCACGGAATCGAGCGGGCCGGACCCGTCCGGGCCCACGCGGTGCAGGACGGTCCAGACGCCCGCCACCGGCTCCATCACCTTCGGTCCCGGCCGCACGATCCGTCCGTCCACGCGATCCGCCGGCGCGCCCGCCTGCAGCAGCAGCAGGAGGGCGATGCTACATGTTGAACTTGCCAAAATCTTCCGGGCGGAGATTCTCGAGGTACTGCTTCAACGTCTCGGCGCTGGTGTCGGACGCGTCGTCGGGCTGAACGACCGGGAACTCCGGCTCTTCTCCCTCCGCGTCGTCCACGAGCAAGGCCGTGAGCAGCGACGATTGCGCGAAGATGGGAGCGGCAAAGCGAAGCGCGATGGCGATGCTGTCCGAGGGACGCGCGTCCACCTGGACCATGCCGCCTGGCATCGCGATGTGCAGCTCGGCGAAGAAGGTGCGGTTCTGCAC
>CALMKE010000285.1 GCA_937867645.1 uncultured Gemmatimonadota bacterium
GTTGACGCTGGGGGCTCCATTCCGCCCAACGTCTTCGAGGACGAGCTGCCCTCTGACTTCATTAAGGCCGGCAACAATGCGGCGAATGACCCCTACACACTTCGATGCAAGGAAGCCGGCTTAAAGATTCATCCCGCTCGGTTTCCCGTGACGCTGCCAGACTTTTTTATCAAGTTGCTCACAGACGATGGTGACATCATCGTCGACCCATTTGCCGGCTCGAACACTACGGGTATGGTTGCCGAAACATTGGGACGTCGCTGGATCGCATTAGACGACGTCCGGGAGTACCTCGAAACAAGCAAGTTTCGGTTTTCATCTGGCACTCATTGATTAGTGTGCCCGTCCGGGGAGGCGCGGAAACGTACAAGGACGAAGAATTGCTGACGCGGGACTGCGATGCCGCAGAGAGCAAACACCTATCCCGATTCGCTCAAGCAGTTCTTCAAGCGAACTATTGCACATCGGCAAATTAAGCAGCGGGGGCGACTAGATTCCCGCCGCTTCGCAATAATTCGAAGACGACAGCGGCGCGCGCAAATTGCTCCGGCTCTTCCTTTCGCAAGCCGGCCTCGAGATACCTCAGAGGTGAGAGACCATACTCGAAGCGCGAACGGAGATGCAGAAGCTGATCTTGAAGAGACGTAAGCAAGTCTTGGTGGGGCTGCTTGGCAATTAATACGCAAACGGCCGTCAGCGCGGTCAGGTTGATTTCGAATGCCGAGCCATCCGGTACAGCTAGTGTAGCGAGATCCGACAAAGCTCTATTCGTGTCTCGGCCTAGGCACGACGCCATCGCCATGTTGAATGTGGAGTAGTGCTCCCGCCATCCGAGCTGTTTGGCACGCTCATAGTGGAGGAATGCTGCCTCGGCATCCCCTGCTGAGAGGCACTCGTTCCCGGCCATCGCTTCATCCTTCGCGGTCGACGCTAACGGGGCGGTAGGAGCTTCTCCCCCAACAATTTGAGAGCGCAATTGGGCAATCGCAGGGTCTTCCGGGTGCATCCCCGCTGCGATGTCCAGGTCACGAAGGGCTCCCGCTTTGTCTCCGTGGAGGTGCCGAGCTCGTGCGCGACCAATGTAGTTAGTGTGGATCGCCGGATAGCGCCTAATGATGTCATCGTACGCGGCTACCGCGGCATCATACCGCCCCTGCTCCAGAAGCGCACGGGCGCTGCCGGGGACATAACCGCCTGCTCTCGTTGGCGGCGACTGCTGGATCTCACGAATTCGCTCTTCGAGACGGTCAACTGCTTCCCGAAAACTCGTCACACCTTCCAAATCGCGCTCCACGCTCCGCGCAGTCTCAAGCCGCTTCTGAAGCTCTTCTATTTCCTCGCGCTTCGCGCTCTCGACCTTGTCGATCCGGCGTCGCTCGGCCGGATCCATCTCGCTCCAATCCTCGATAATGCGCTCTGCCTCGTAAATTTGCGCGCGAATCGCTGTTTCTAACGCTCGGGCTATCTCGTCCCATACGCGTCCCAGCGACTCCGCATCTAATCCTTCGTAGTTTCGGGATCGTAAGTTCGCGTCACGCACGTCGTTTTGCAGGTTCTGAAGCGCGTGACAAATTCCATAGGCCCGACGCAATTGGCTGGCGATTTTGACGCGCCGTCGCGCAAGTGGCAGGCCCAGAATTATTCCGAAGATTGCCGAAACAACAATGCCAATAACGGCCATCGCGGCTTGTTCCGTCGCCTGTAACTCGCGCTGGCCTGAGGTAAACACCAACCAGGCGTAGAGCGCGAGAAATACCAAGAAGACTCCAAGGCCGATACCATATCGATGTCGGTCGAGCCAGGAGGGCCAGTCATCCGGAACTTCATTCTCGCTCATGGATACATCCCTCTAGAATTCAATCGAGAGTCTGCCGCCCAAACCTTACCCACGACCATCACCAAGCCGGCTCGGACGGGACCTC
>CALMKE010000286.1 GCA_937867645.1 uncultured Gemmatimonadota bacterium
TCTCGTTCTCGCAACGTCACGAGGTAGGAGTCTTTCGCGCACGCCGCGAGGATTCCCGCGGTGTTCTCGTACACGTGCTTGGCGATGATCGCCGGCGAGAATACGCTGAGCCCTTCGGTGGCGATGGCCGCGCAGTGATAGACGAGATCGGCGCCTTTCGTGAGGCGCGTCATGGCGTCCACGTCGCAGCAGTCGGCCTCTTCGAACCGGATGCCCTCAGGTAGGTTGGCAAGGTCCCCGCCGATCATGTTGTCGCAGCCGGCGACCGTGTGGCCGGCCTTGATGAACTCGTCGGCCAAATGGCTCCCGAGGAAGCCTGCGGCGCCAGATACAAAAACTTTCAACGGGTATCTCTCGGTTGTCGGACTATGGGGTCTGGAGATGGCGGCGAAAATGCCCGGGTGCAATTTACCAACCCTCACCAACCCGTGCCGAGCTTACATTTGCGGACGGCCACGCTCGACCCGCTCTGAAAAACTTTGACTGACAGTGGTGAAATTTGGAAACCAACATGCCCCGTAGCGTTGCGCTCGCTGGCGTATTGCTTTGCCTGTTGTCGGGCCGCGCAGCCGCGACTGCCGACAGTCTCGAAGCAGGCGCCGCGCCGGCGCCGATTGACTCGCTGGAATGGATCCCTTTTGCGGCACCCAATAGCGAAGACGAAACGTATCTCCGCTATCTCCAGATAGCCGGACGGGTCCCCCAGTATCCGTGGAGCTTGCGCGGATTTTCGGCGGGCGAGTCAAAGCGACTGGCCGCAAAAGTTGGCACGCACCCGTGGTCTCGTTCCGCTTCACTCACCTGGGTGCAAAAGCACCTGCGTCTGTTGCCGCTAACGGGAGAGCTGCGCGCAAATTCAGCGTTTCCCTACGGGTCGAACGACGGCCCGGTTTGGGCTGGACGCGGACTTACAGCGAGCGCGACGATCGGCCTGACCCTGGAGGCGGGGCCAATTTCCCTCGTTCTTGCTCCGACCGCGTTCATCAGTCAAAACACGGCGTTCGATCTGCTCGACAACGGGCAGACCGGCGACCCCCGCTTCGCCGACGGATTGTTTTCAGGCAGCGTGGACAGGCCGCAGCGTTTCGGCGACAAGCCTTACGGGCGGGTCGATCCGGGCAACAGCACCCTGCGCGCGGACGTCGGGCCTTTCGCTGCAGGAGTATCTACCGCCAACATGGCTTGGGGGCCGATGGAGCTGTATCCCTACGTGCTGGGCACCAACGCCCCGGGATTCGTTCACGGATTTGCCGGCACGGCGCGGCCCGTCAACATCTGGATCGGTTCGCTGCATGGGCGCGTGATCTGGGGCCGCCTGGAACAGAGCGCATATTCACCCGTGGATGGCGAACCGACCTACGTCTCCCCATCTGAACCGGGTACCCGGCGGTTTGCCTCTGGTCTGCTGACGATCTTCGAACCGAGAGGAGTGCGCGGCTTGGAATTGGGAGTCGCGCGGTTCTTTCATTTGCCGTGGCCTCGCTCGGGGATTCCTCCTTCCTATTTCAGCAAGCCGTTCGAGAATATCCTGAAGAACAAGCTCAAGGGAGCACCGGGTTTTAGCGACCCAGGGACGAGCGCGGACAATCAATTGATCTCTGGATTCGTGCGCTGGGCATTCCCGTCCGCGGGTTTCGAGGTGTACGCCGAATATGGTCGCGAAGACCACAGCTGGGACAAGCGGGATTTCGTCCAGGAGCCCGATCATTCGCGGTCTTACGGGCTCGGCTTCCGCAAAACGCTCCGGCCAAGCTCAGAGAAAATGGATGGACTCACCGTCGAGCTGATCAACTTCCAGCTTCCGCACCTCGCCCGCACATTGCGCGGTGAAGGCAGCATGTACGTACATGGCGTGATGCGGCAGGGGCATACGAGCCGGGGACAGTTGCTCGGGGCTGACGTCGGCGTCGGTGCGGCCGCTGGTTCAACGATCCGGTGGGACCGTTATCGCGCTCAAGGACACACGGCGTTTTCCTTGCACCGCACTGTGCGCCAGGAAAGAGGAAGCTTTTACGCCGGCGGCACGTACGATCCGAAGAGCTCCGACGTCCAGTACGCGTTGGAAGCTGTCCGGATGCGCCGGTTCCAGGGCATCGAGGTAACGGCAGGGTTCACTCTGATCCACGGGTTCAACCGGAATTTCCGGAACGATGCGACCAACGTTTCTGCTCTCTTGGGAGCGCGGGTGCCGCTGGCGCGTTAGTGCGCTCCCGTTCGTCGCATATACCAATGGCCGTTATCCGTTCCCGTAACTACTCCATTCTCGGGTGAAGATTGGCCGCGATCGATTACGAGGCGGCGGTAACCACTATCGTGAGTGCGGCTGAGGCCGGGCGTGACACGGCTGCCACCTCTACCGGGGTTCACGGGGTCACGCTCAGCGCGCTCGATCCCGGGCATCGTCACCGGCTAAACAGCTTCGACCTCTTCGTACCCGAGGGCCAGCTGGTGCGCTGGGCACTTGGTTGGCTTCGCGGCGCGAAGCTGGCGGAGCGTGTGCGTGGCGTGGACCGAGGCTCCGGTGTTGTGCGAGAGCTGCGCTGCGCGACGCGTTCCGATTTTCTGTACGGAAGTCG
>CALMKE010000287.1 GCA_937867645.1 uncultured Gemmatimonadota bacterium
CCGAGGACATCCGTCGCCCAGTGGACGTCGAGGTAGAGCCGGCTCAGCCCCACCCCGAACGCCAGCGCAGCAGCTACGGCAAGAGTCCAGCGGGGCGCCATCTCTTCCCGAGCCAGCACGTACGCGGTCGTAAGCAGCACAGCGGTTGCCGCCATGGTGTGTCCGCTTGGGAAGCTGAAGCTCAGTTCCAGGTGCTGGAGAGCGCCGGCAGGTCGCGAACGGTGAAAGAAATGCTTCATCCCGATGATGGCGCCGCTCGCGAGGACGGGGGCAGCCAATACTGCCGCTGTCACGCGCCGTCCACGATATCGCCAGAGCGCCGCAGCGGCGAGACCGCATACCGGGACCAGCACTACACCAGAGCCGATCCATGTCACTCCCTCGAACAACCGGTCCAGAACGGGACTATGGGGCGCTAGCAGTTGATCGCGAACGAAAGTGTCGAATTGAACGCTCTCCCTCTCCGCTACGTCCTCCGCAACCTTCGCGAAAAGAAGGGTTGCGCCGACACTTACCGTCAGCGCCGCAAGCGCGTGCCGACCCAGCCGTTCCAGTGTTGCCTTCGTCCAGCCGGCTGCGTCCCACGCCGCGGGCACCCGAAGAGCCAGCTCCGCTGAGCCCCGGCGCGCAAGCAACGCCCGGCGGAAGGCCCACGCGGCGACCGCCACGGCACCGACGGCACCGAGCAGAACGAACCCGGCGTGGCCAACGCGCGCGGAAAATTGTCCGTACCCGCGGCCAAGGGCGTATCCAATACCTCCCACAATGCCGGCCCACAGCACCGCCCCGATGGCGTTGAAAAGCAAAAACCTGCGCCATGGCATGTGTGCAGCGCCGGCGGCGATGGCCGCGATTACGCGGACTCCGGTGACAAATCGCGCGATGGTCACCGCGGCGGGACCGAAACGGACGAAGAACGCGTCCATCCGCTCCAGCCGGGCAGGAGACAGGAAAACCCAGCGGCCGTTCCTTTCCAGCCAGCCGCGCCCGAATCGTCGCCCGAGCGAATATCCGAGGTTGTCGCCGAGGATCCCGGCGATGGCGGCACACAATACGACAACCGGAAGCGACAGCGCCCCGTGCGCGGCCGCAAAGGCCGCGGAGAGCAGCGCGGTTTCTCCCGGCACGGGAAGGCCTGCGCTTTCCAGAAAAACGAGAGCGGCTAGCGCGGCATAGCCGTACTGGCTTATCCATTGAGCCGCTGCGGTTGCGAGCATTCTGCTGCATTCCTCCGGCGAAAAGCGGGCGGGCCGTGACCCTGGGTTTAACTTCGCCCGCTACCTTCCGGGAATATCGGTCAGGAAGGAAGCCAACGCGGACGGTATCGTGCGTATTCTACTCGTGGAAGATGACCCAACGCTTGCCCAGTTCGTCGCGAAGGGACTTCGCGAGCATAGCTACGCTGTCGACGTAGCGGGCGACGGGGACGCGGCCGTATACCAGGCCGCGATAAATCCATACGACGCCATCGTCCTGGACGTCATGCTCCCGCGACGGGATGGATTCTCCGTCTGTCGGGAGATCCGGCGACGCGGCATGACCATGCCCGTACTCATGCTCACCGCGCGCGATGCAGTCTCCGACCGGGTGGCAGGACTGGACACCGGCGCGGATGATTATCTGACCAAGCCCTTCGACTTCGGGGAGCTCCTCGCGCGCCTGCGCGCGCTGCTCCGTCGCGGGCCAGCGATGGTCCCACCGGTCATTCGCGTGGCTGATCTCGAGCTCGATACACACGGCCAGCGGGCGTTTCGGGGCGGCAGACCCATACCGCTGACGACCAAGGAATATGCCTTGCTGGAATTTCTTGCGCGCAATGTGGATCGAGTGGTCGGGCGCGCCGACATTTCCGATCACGTATGGGATGATAATTACGATCCGGCGTCTAATCTGATCGAGTCTTACATCAACCGCCTGCGGAGAAAAGTGGACAGCGTCGGCTTCGAGCCGCTGATTCATACGCGCCGTGGCGCGGGATACATCCTCACTGCCGTGTCACAGGAAAGCTAGGATCACCGCGCCGTTGGAAGGTCGTTCAAGCTGGAGCCGCTCCGTGCGAGTGCGCCTCGCGGTGTGGCACGCGGTGGTGCTCGCGACCGTATTGTCTCTTTTCGCGCTCGGCACCTACTTGCATTTGCGGCGAAGCGCGCTGCAACGGACCGACACGTTGCTGCGGGAGACGGCTGCGACGTTCGTCGACTTCTGGGTCAACGAACTTGCGGACGACGGGAGCACGCCGACTGCCGCAGCCAAGGAAGCGATCGCGGAAATTCGATATCCCGACCATCAGATTCTGGTCCTGGACGGCGCTGGACATCTGATAGCGGCCAGCGCGGACACGGCTGCGATGGCGGCGGGCATCCCGAATGGCGGCGAGCGCCCTGACTTTCCACTCCCTCGCGGTCTACCCGGTCCGGCGGCGGGGTCAGTGCGGTGGACTACGATCGGCGACGAAGGTGAAGGCACGCGAGTTCGTGCTTCACGCCTGACGCTCGGCGGTACCGAGTTCATACTCCTGGTGATGCGCCCGATGGCGTCGGAGCACGAGACGATTGACGCCTTCCTCGAAGCGATGCTGATCGCGATTCCGCTGGCGCTGCTCCTCTCGGGTATCGGCGGTTACCTCCTGGCCCGCGCCAGCCTGCGACCGGTCGCGGCCATGGCCGAGCGCGCCGAGCAGATCAGCGCCGCGCGGCTCGACACGCGGCTTCCGATAGCCAATCCGCACGACGAGCTCGGTGATCTTGGCGGCGTACTGAACCGGCTGCTGGATCGACTCTCTGCCGCGCTGGCCCAGCAGAGACAGTTCATGGCGGACGCCTCGCACGAGTTGAGAACGCCGGTCGCGGCTCTGCGAAGCGCGGCCGACGTTACCCTCGCCCGGGCCAACCGCACGTCCGAGGAGTACACCGACGCATTGCACGTCATCAGCACGGAGGGTCGCCGCCTCAGTCGCATCGTCAACGATCTGTTTCTCCTGGCGCGCGCGGATGCCGGGGAACAGCCCTTGCGCGCTGAGACTTTTTATCTCGACGAGGTGGTAGCGGAGTGCGTTCGCGCGGGGCGGGCGCTGGCGGCTCCGCGACAGGTTCAGGTCGATGTGGAGCTGCAGGACGAAGCACTGCTGCACGGAGACGAAACGCTCATTCGGCGCCTGGTGATGAACCTGGTGGACAATGCCATAAAGTTCACGCCAGCCGGTGGGCGGGTTTCGTTAGCGCTGACGCGCGACGGCGATCGATTTCGAATTTCCGTCAGCGATACCGGCACGGGTATTCCCGACAGCATACGCGAGCGCATATTCGATCGGTTCGTTCGAGGGGACGTGGCCCGCGGGCGCCGTGGCGCATCCGGAGAGGGTGCCGGTTTGGGGCTGGCCATCGCGCGTTGGGTTGCCGAAGCCCATGGCGGCCGGCTCGCGCTGGAAGCCTCGAGCCCGGCTGGATCCACATTCGTTGCAAGTTTGCCCATTCGCCCGGTTCCGCAAGCACCTGACAACGCACCAACCTTCCGGCGGGGTACACAATGAACATGGCAATCGAAAGACTACCGGACCACGCGAGGAGACTGCTCCATTCCGTGGATTGGCACAGCCTCAGCCCGAGCGACAGGTCGTCGATCGAACACGCGATTCGCGCCGCGCGTGTGGCGCGCAATACGAACGCGGAATTCCTCGCGCGGCGCAAATTCGGAGAGCGCCTGTCCGACTCCATATCCGCTTTCGGCGGCTCCTGGACCTTCATCATCATCTTCGGGCTGTTTATCGCCCTGTGGACGGGCATCAACACCGGCATTCTTGCGCCCCGCCATAAGGCGTTGGATCCGTATCCGTACGTGTTTCTCAATCTTCTTCTGTCCATGGTCGCCGCACTGCAGGCGCCCGTGATATTGATGTCGCAGAATCGCCAGGCGACCAAGGATCGCCTGGATGCGCAGAACGATTACGAGGTAAACGTCAAGTCGGAAGTCGAGATCCGGGAACTGCATAACAAACTCGATACATTGCGAGAAGCGCAGTGGGTGGAGCTTGTACGCTTGCAACAGGAGCAGATTCGCTTGCTGGAGAGTCTGGTTCGGAGATGAAGCTGATCACTGCGACATGACTGCGGCAGTTATGCTGCCGTTAGCAGTCAACGCTTACCCTCCTTTCCATCACCAGGTTCGGTTCTCCGGCGGGACGCGATTCCGCGACCCCGGAACCGGCAAATCAAACGGACGTTGAATCAACTGTCCGACAGGAGGGGGAGATCATGTTGCAGATCACGCGCGGGACCTCGCTGCTGCTTGTGGCCGGGGCAATCATTGCAGGGGGAGGCGTGCTCGGAGCGCTCGGCTTCGACCAGACGCCCGGGACGCTCCCGGAGGATCAGGACCAGAAATACCGTTCGAGCATTCAGGTCCCTGACAGCCTGAACCGGCGGGACTCCGATTCCGATTCCGATTCGGACGCGGATACCGATTCCGAGAGGACCGCAGGAACGGAGGAGAATGAGAATGGGGAGAACAAGGCGGAGGAGGCAGCCGAGAGCGCCCAGTTGGCGGCTCTCGCCCTGATCTCCGCCGATCAGGCCCGTGCCGCGGCACTGGCTCGCTTTCCAGGAACGGCCGAAGGGGCTGAGCTCGAAAACGAAGACGGCAACCTTGTCTATTCGGTCGAAGTCCGAAAGAATGGATCGGAAGTGGACGTCAAGGTCGATGCCGGGAACGGCAAGGTCCTGCACGTCGAAACAGACAACGACTAACCGAGTCCGGCGGCGCGGGGCGAAATGTTGTTTGATCCCGCGCCGCCAACCTCGCCATCCAGGGAGCCACAATGCTTTCAGCACCAGCTAACCGCAGACTGATGCGCGTCATGCTTCTGCCCGTGATACTGGCGCTCGCCGGAGCGCTCGCGTGCGAACGGAACGATGACGAACGGGATACCGACGCACCGCGTCAGGCCAGCACAGGCGGTGTCGATAAATCCGCCTCGACAGTACCATGGGCGATCGTCGCGCTCGGACATCATTCCGAGAACGCGTTCGACATGGTCAAGACCGGCGACTGGAAGGGCGCTCAGGCGGCCGTGGATACGCTGGAAGCAGCGATCGATTCCCTTCCTTCGTCAGCCGACCGCGACGTCATTGCGGACGTTCGCGCGACGCTCGATAGCCTGAGCAGAGCCGTGGGGGCGAAGGACCGCGCGACCGGAATAGTTACCGCCAACCGCCTGACCCATCATGGTGCAACATTATCCCTGCCATACTCGCCGCAGATCCCGGCAGCGGTGACGCTGCTGGACTATTACGGGCGGGAACTGGAGATTTGGGCAGCCAGAGGCGACATGGCCCGTCTGGAGAGAGTTCGAAGTGCAATGCAGGAGATCTGGGGCGACCTGGGACCACAGGTTGAGCGAAGAGGAGGCGCGGCCGCAGCCGTTGATTTCGGCCGCTTGATGGAGCGGCTCGAGAGGGCACGATCGCCGGCAGACTTCGCGTCCTTGGCAACTCCGATTCTCGATGACGTTGACAAGCTCGAGGCCGTCTTTACACGCTGAACGAAATTGGATCGGGCTTGGCAGGGCTTTCTCAACAGGTCGAAAGAGGATACAGCAGTGGCAGCCAGGACCGAGCAGCGGGATCGCGGTGGGGGGGGAACGGATGAAATGGCCCCAGGGGTAAGTTTCGACTCCGGCGCCCAGGCACGGCGCGACGACCTCTGTATCCACATTTTCGTCGTTTCGGCAACGCTTATCGGCGTGTGTCTTACGGTGATCGGCGTTCTGAACCTCGTGCAGGGGATCCAGAACGTCCGGCTCATCACCGATCAGATGCTGAGCATCGACGCGGTTGGCTTTCTCATCGCCTGCACGCTGGCGTACTCCGCGGTCCGGACGGAGAACGTATCCCGGCGACGACGCCTCGAACGTGCCGCGGACATCGCGTTTCTTGGCTCGATCGTGGTGATGACCGCGGTCGGCGGAATCATTGCCATGGAGCTTTTTTGAGATCACCTCGAAAGGCCGGCTCGATCCGGACGCAATTCCTCCGGCGTCTGGTGCTATACGAAAGTGCCGGCTTCTTTCTGATACTTATTTTTAT
>CALMKE010000288.1 GCA_937867645.1 uncultured Gemmatimonadota bacterium
GGACGCGGCTCCTCGGTGAGTACCTTCGCGACGATGGACTGCGCGGTCGGCCCCGTGAACGGCGGCTCGCCCACCAGCATCTCGTACGTGACGGCGCCGAGCGCGTACACGTCGGAGCGCGCGGTGATCTCGCGCTCGCCCATCGCCTGCTCGGGGCTCATGTAGTGCGGCGTGCCGAGCGACATCCCGGTCTCGGTCATGCGCGTGCCGGCCGTGCTGACGGCGAGCGCGATCCCGAAATCGGCGACCAGCGCCTGCCCGTCGTGCAGCAGGATGTTCTCCGGCTTGATGTCGCGGTGAATGATTCCGCGCCGGTGCGCGTAGTCGAGCGCGCTCGCGACTTCCGTCGCGATCCTCACCGACTCGGCGATCGAGAGCTGCTTCTCGCGAATCAACCGCTCGCGCACCGACACGCCTTCCACGTACGGCATCACGTAGAACAGCAGCCCGTCCACCGCGCCCGAGTCGAACAGCGGCAGGATGTGCGGGTGCTGCAGATTGGCGGTGAGCTTGATCTCCGCGAGGAACCGCTCGGCGCCGATCACCGCGCCGAGCTCGGGGCGGAGCAGCTTGAGCGCGACGAGCCGGTCGTGCCTGAGATCGCGCGCGAGGTACACGGTCGCCATTCCGCCCACGCCGATCTCTCGCTCGATCGCGTACCTGCCGGCCAGCGACGAAGACAGCCGATCCACCGGCGAGCTCATTGTGTCATCTTCGCTTTCAACTCCCCGAACCAGTTCAGCGTGACCACGGTCGGCTGCGCCTGCGGCCGCATGATGGGAATTACGACCAGGAACCGGTTTCCGTCAGGAGTCACGTCGTAACCAGGAGCCCCCTGGCCGAGACTGCCCACGATATCCTGGCGGAACAACTCGCGGGGGCGGCCGACCTCGGCGGTCGCGGGATCCATGGATACCGCCATCATGCTGTCACCGCGGCGATACACGATCTCCCGACCGCCGCGAGTCCAGCTCGGCTCCGTGCCGCCATCTATGGAAACCTGAACGCGGCGGCCCGATCCGTCCGCCGCCATCACGTAAACGTTGCTCCGTCCCTCGCCCGACTCCTGGTACAGCAGCCACTGCCCGGAGGGCGAGAACCTCGCGCCGCTCGCGGCGCGCGCTTGCAGCGGGAACGACCGCGGCCTCGCGCCGCCTTCCAGCGCGGTGACGTAGATGCGCGTCCCGGCTCCGTTCGTTTCGGCGTACGCCAGCTGCTTGCCGTCGCGCGAGATGTCGCTCGCATGCTTATCCCACCGCGATGTGACGACGGGCTCTCCATCCCCGCTGCCGTCGATCGCGATGCGCCGAAGGTCGTATATGGGATCCTCGTGCGAATAGACGAGAGAACGACTGTTCGGCGCCCACACGCTTCCGAAAGCGGCGCCGCCGGCCGAGGTAAGCCGGCTCAGCACTTCCCGGGAAACGTCGTACAGCCACAGGTCGCGCTTCGGCTGAGTCATCGTGAGCGCTATCCACCTCCCGTCCGGCGAGAGACGCGGCTCGGCGAGCGCGCCGCGCGGCACGGCGAGCGGGGTCTCGACGCCGGCGCGATCCAGCCACGCGAGGCGGGTCTCCACATTCCACTCGGATGCTCTGATGTACGCGAGAGTGCCGTTCGGCGATACGGCGAAGCCTCCCAGCCCGTCCTGCTGGAGCCATGCTACGTCGTCCTGCACGGGTACGGGAGTTCCGCGCACTTCGAGCGAAGCCGCATCGAACGGCACGGCGAAAATGGCGCCGTTGCGCATGAACAGCAGATGGCCGCTGCGCGAGTACCGGCCAAACATCGCGCCTTCGACCAGCACTTTAGTCTTGCGGGATCGGAAATCGAAAGCCTCGATGCGCGACCTGGTCATCGCCGGCGTCGCGTAGCTCGTGTATATGATTCCGCGGTTCCCGGGAAGGCCCTGCGGGAACCAGTGCTGAAACTCCTTGCGCGCCGTGTCGAGCCGCGTGAGCTGCTCCGCCGCGCCGCCGGAAGCGCTCACGCGCCAAATGCCTCTGTCGCCACGGGTAAAGACAATGTCGCCCGCGGGAGTCCAGGCGTGAGTGCCGGCGGAGTCCACCAGGTCCGTTGGCGGGCCGCCCCGCCGCGGAACTTTGCGCAGTTTGCCCGCCGCCGTGAAGGTGATCCACTCCCCATCCGGGGAGAAAGCGGGATCTTCCGCGCCATCGGTGCCCGTGATCGTTACGATGTCCGTTGCACCGAGGTCGCGCATGAGCACCCGGGAGACGCCGTTGGTGTCCTCAACCGCTTGAATGATGCGCCGTCCGTCCGGGGAAATGTCCAGGTACGGTCGTCCCGATTCCTGGCCGCCCAGCCTGAACGCAAACCGCACGGGCTCGACCTGCTGCTCGCCCGCGCCGGAAGATCGCAGCGCCCAGCCGGCTCCTCCCGCCACGAGCAACAGGAGCGCAGCCGCTCCCGCGAGCGCCAGCCGGCCCGGCCGCCTTGCGCCGACGACCGGAGAGGTCGCGGCGCGCGCTCGCCGGCCGGCGGCAGGCAGCCCTCGCTCGGCACCGCTCGGACCGCCGAGCGCCAGCGAGAACTCCGCCGCGCTCGCGAACCTGTCCGCGGGCATCTTCTCCAGCGCGGTGAGCACGGCGTCTTCCACGTGGGGAGGAACCGACCGCCGCTTGACAGCCAGCGAAACCGGGTCCGTCGTCAGCACTTTCGCCACCACCGCCTGCGAGTTCGGGCCGATGAACGGCGGCTCGCCCGCGAGCATCTCGTAGGTCACGGCGCCGAGCGCATAGATGTCGGCGCGGTGATCCACCGACTTGTCGCCCATCGCCTGCTCGGGGGCCATGTACTGCGGCGTGCCGAGCGACATGCCCGTCTGCGTCATGCGCGCGCCGCCCGCCTGCTGCACCGCGAGCGCGATGCCGAAGTCGGCGACCAGCGGCCGGCCGTCGTGCAGCAGGATGTTCTCCGGCTTGACGTCGCGGTGCACCACGCCTCGCTTGTGCGCGTACTCGAGCGCGTCGGCTACCTCGCCGGCGATCCGCACCGCCTCGGCGATCGGAAGCTGCTGCTCGCGCTCGAGCTTGCGGCGCAGCGTCTCGCCCTCGACGAAGGGCATGACGTAGTACAGGTGCCCGTCGGCGCTGCCGGAATCGAACAGCGGCAGGATGTGCGGGTGCTGCAGGTTCGCGGTGAGCTCGATCTCCTTGAGAAAGCGCTCGGGTCCGAGCAGCGCGCTGAGCTCGGGGTGCAGCACCTTGATCGCGACCTTGCGGCGGTGTTTCACGTCCTCGGCGAGATACACCGTCGCCATTCCGCCGGCGCCGATCTCGCGCTCGATGACGTAGCGGTCGGCGAGCGCCGCGCTCAGGCGATTCGTCACGGTCACTGCGTCGGCCGGAAGTCGCTGAACGCGTTGGTGAGAACGACTATCGGAGCGCCGGCGCGCGCGGACCGCACCAGCACTAGCCCCGTGCCGTCCGGGAGCACGTCGTAGTCGGAGCCCTCTTCGGACAGCTCGTGCGACGAGCGGAATATCTCACGCCGGCCGGCGACCGTGGGGGAAGCTTCGCCGCTGATCGAGACGGCGATGACAGCGCCTTCGAGCGTGCGATAAAGCAGCGTTCGCCCGTCGCGGCTCCACACCGGCTCCTGCCCGCCGTTGTTCGAGATGACCTCGCGCGCGCCCGCGACCGGCATTGCGCTCGCGTACACCTCCGCGCGGCCGCTCTCGTCCGACACGTACGCCATCCACTTGCCGTCGGGCGAGAGCGCCGGGGCCGTCTCGCTGAAAGGCGTGGCCTGGTACGGCCGCCCCCGTGTCGAATCGAGTGCAGCTATGAAAATGTCCGAGGTGCTCGCGTCGGCCGGGTCCTGCACCGCGTACGCGAGCCACTTGCCGCCAACGGAAACCTGATTGGTGATTCGGGGACTGACCGAGAGGAGGATTCGCTCGGGTGCGCTGCGGTCGGCGCGCTGGATCCGCACCAGCGAATCGCCGGCGTACACCAGGCTGCGCCCGTCCGGCGTCCAGGCGAGAAACTCGTTGTTTCCGGAGAACGTGAGCCGCAAGGTCGTGTTGCGCTCCAGATCGTGGACCACGATCTGGTGGCCGCCCGCCATCCCGCCCATCGCGACCGCCAGACGCCGGCCGTCGGGTGAGATCCGCGGACTGTCGTAATGATTTGCGTTCACCGGGATGATGATCTCCCGCACCGCGCCGTTTTCCACGAAATCCACCGCTCCGCCGGCCGTCCCGGACTGATAAGCCAGCAGGCCTCGGTCGGATACGTGGTAATCGATGGCCCTGCTGAGATTGTCGGTGAGCGTGCGGGGCGAGCCGCTCGTCGTGCCCTTGCGCGGATCGTAGCTCTGCGCGACGAGCGATCCTCCGCGGGCGACGGTGATGTATCCGGCTGCGCTATAGACCGGCCGGGCGCCGTCGGTGATGTAATGCTCGGCGCCGCTGCGTATGTCGAGCACGCCGACGCGCGGACCCCCGTTCGGGCGAAAGCGCGCATACAGCACGGCGTTGGTGCCGGCCACGCTCGATGGCTGCCGGTAAGTCGAGTCGGGCAGGCCGATCCTGATCGGAGTGCCGCCGTCCGCCGGGATGGCGTACAGCACGCCCTCGCCCGCAAAAACGATCGTTCCATCGGACAGCCACGTGGCGCCGTACGGAAAGCCCTGTACGGTCGCGATCGTGAGCGGGGATCCACCGCGCGCCGGGACTTTTCTCAGCTCGTAGTCGCCGCCGGCTCCCCGTCCTCCACCTGCCCCCCGCCTCGCCCTGAACCCGAGCCAATTGCCGTCGGGAGAAAAGAAAACCTCGAGCGCGCCTTCCGTTCCGGGAATAACATGAGCGACCAGCTCGTTCATCTGCCGCGCAAAAAGCTGGCGAATGCCGCCCTGCGCGCCGACGTAAACGAGCTGGCTTTCATCCGGAGAGATCGCCACCTGGTAGCCGCAGCAGGCCGTGCCGGCCTGGTGCGCCGAGTCGACGTAGAGAGCGAATTGCACGGGCAGTCGCCCCGACGCCGGTACCGGCTTCGCGATCCAGGCCGCCGCCGCTCCGAGCGCGAGCAGCGCGAGCGCGGCCGCCGGCAGCAGCCATCTTCGCCGCATCAGCGCGCCTGTCGCTGGTTGGGTTGGCGCCGCGGCGCGGACGGCCGCGTCGCTGCGCGGATCCGTCAGCGCCACGCGAAAATCGCCGGCCGCGGCGAAGCGGTCGGCTGGCAGCTTCTGCAAGCCGGTGAGGACGGCCGCCTCCACGTGCTGCGGAATTGTCTTGCGCAGCTCGCGCGGAGGCACGGGATCATTCGTCATCACCTTGGCGACGATCGCCTGCGCCGTCGGGCCGCTGAACGGCGGCTCGCCGGTGAGCATCTCGTAAGTCACCGCCGCGAGAGCGTATATGTCCGCGCGATGATCCACGTCGCGCTCGCCCATCGCCTGCTCCGGCGACATGTACTGCGGGGTGCCGAGCGACATGCCGGTCTGCGTCATGCGCGTGCCGCCCGCGTGCTGCACGGCCAGCGCGATGCCGAAGTCGGCCACCATCGGCCGGCCGTCGTGCAGCAGGATGTTCTCGGGCTTGATGTCGCGGTGGATCACGTTGCGCTTGTGCGCGTAGTCGAGCGCGTCGGCGATGTCGGCCGCAATCCGAACGGCGTCGGGCACCGGCAGCTGCCGCTCGCGGCTCAATTTCCCGCGGAGCGTCTCCCCCTCGATGAACGGCATCACGTAGTACAGCAGGCCGTCCGCGCTGCCCGAGTCGAACAGCGGGAGGATGTGCGGGTGCTGGAGGTTGGCGGTGAGCTCGATCTCCTTGAGGAACCGCTCCGGGCCGAGCACTGCGCTCAGTTCCGGGTGCAGGACCTTGATGGCGACTTTGCGGCGGTGTCGGACGTCCTCTGCGAGATAAACCGTCGCCATTCCGCC
>CALMKE010000289.1 GCA_937867645.1 uncultured Gemmatimonadota bacterium
TTCCTCAAGACGCTGGCGACGTTCGCGGTGGGTTTCGC
The DNA here is from genome assembly GCA_937867645.1 of uncultured Gemmatimonadota bacterium. Classification (GTDB taxonomy): domain Bacteria; phylum Gemmatimonadota; class Gemmatimonadetes; order Gemmatimonadales; family Gemmatimonadaceae; genus JACDCY01. The sequence goes on from CALMKE010000289.1 coordinate 39, forward strand.
CGTGCGCCCGCTTGGCGCGCTGGTGTTCGGCCGGATCGGCGATCTCGTAGGACGCAAGTTCGCGTTCCTGGTGACTCTGCTGATAATGGGCGGAGCGACGGCCGCGATCGGCTTCCTCCCGACGTACTCGCAGATCGGGATGGCGGCGCCAATTCTGCTCGTCATTCTCCGGCTGCTGCAGGGCCTTGCGCTCGGCGGCGAGTACGGCGGCGCCGCGATCTACGTAGCGGAGCACGCGCCGGACGGAAAGCGCGGCTTCTACACGAGCTTCATCCAGACGACGGCGACGCTCGGGCTGTTTCTCTCGCTCGGCGTGATTCTCGTGGTGCGCGCGTCGATGTCCGAGGAAGCGTTCAGCGACTGGGGCTGGAGGATTCCGTTCCTCCTCTCGATCGTGCTGGTGGGACTGTCTTATTACATCCGGAGCAGGCTGGCCGAGTCGCCGCTGTACACCCGGCTCAAGCAGGCGGGGAAGACATCCACCGCGCCGATCGCGGACTCGTTCGGCACGTGGCCTCGCTGGAAGTTCTTCCTACTCGTGCTGTTCGGGGCGACGGCGGGGCAGGCGGTGGTCTGGTACACCGGCCAGTTCTACGCGCTGTTCTTCATGCAGACGGTGCTGCGGGTTCCGCTCACGACGTCGTATCTCATCGTCGCGGCGGCGCTGATCGTAGGGACGCCGATGTTCATCGTCTTCGGCGCCCTCTCGGACAGGATCGGCCGGAAGAAGGTGATGATGTCGGGCAATCTCCTTGCGGCGCTGTCCTACTATCCGATTTACCTGGCGATGAAGCACTTCTCGGATCCCGTCAATCCGGTGATGCTCACGGCGCTCGTCCTGATCCAGGTGGTATTCGTGACGATGGTGTACGGGCCGATCGCGGCATTTCTCGTGGAGGCGTTCCCCGCGAAGATCCGCTACACGTCGCTGTCGTTGCCGTACCACTTCGGCAACGGCTGGTTCGGCGGCTTCCTGCCGCTGATCGCCACGGCGCTCGTCGCTCGCACCGGGAACATCTACGCGGGGCTGCTCTTTCCGATCACCGTCGCCCTGACCACGTTCGTGATCGGCTCGCTGTATCTCACCGAGCAGCACAAGACACGGATCTGGGACGAAGTGCACGGGGACCAGCGGCCATGATCCATCTGCTGGTTGCAGCGCAGCTCGCTTCCGTTGGGGACACGGCTCTCGCCGCGGCGATCGACCGGCGCGTCGCCGCGACCGACAGCGCCCAAGTGGCGGTCGCGTTCCTCGACCTCGGCTCGGGGAGAAGCTTCTTCCGCAATGCCGACACGATCTTCCACGCCGCGAGCACCATGAAAGTGCCCGTGCTGGTGGAGGCGTTTTATGCCGCGCGCGAGGGGCGCATCTCGCTCCAGCAGGAGCTGCTGCTCGTCAACCAGTTCGCTTCCATCGTCGACGGGAGCCCCTACGCCCTGGACGCCCGCGTGGACGGCGACTCCGCGCTGTACGGGCTCGTGGGCACCCGCGTCCCGATTCGCGACCTCGCGCGCCGGATGATCACGCGCTCGAGCAATCTCGCGACCAACACCATGGTCGCCGTGCTCGGCGCCGAGCAGATCAACGCGACCGCGCGCAAGCTCGGGGTCACGCGATCGCTGGTGCTGCGGGGCGTGGAGGACCAGAAAGCGTTCGATCGCGGGATGAACAACACGATGACCGCCCGGGACCTCGCGACGCTGTTCGCCGCTCTCGAGCGGCGGCAGGTCGCGGGCGAGGCCGACACGCGCGACATGCTGGACATCCTGCTCGCGCAGGAGTTCAACGAGAAGATTCCGGCGGGCCTCCCGCCGGGCACGCGGGTAGCGCACAAGACCGGCGAGATCACTGCGGTCTCGCACGACGGCGGCATCGTGTATCCGCCAGGGCGCGGGCCCTATGTGATCGTCGTGCTCACGCGCGGAGTCCGGGACACGCGGGCGTCAGCCGCTCTAATCGCCGACATCTCAGGAATCGTGTACGCCTACGCCACTCGCGGATTGGAATAACTTCGGGCGAGGTATTCCTCGATCTCCACGTAGTACGGATTATGTCGTAGAACGTTGCGCGTGATGACGATGGGGTGCGTTTCGAAGCAGCCGTGCAACATCACGTTGCCCGACAGAGACTTCGCGTCGTACATGCACATCACTACAGAGGGGAAGAGCTTCGCGGCCCCGGTCACCTTCGCCTCGAATGCCAAGATGTCGTGGTCAGCGGGCCATCCCGCCCGCGACCAGCCGATGTTGCCAAGTAGTCGGATGAGCGATGCCCCCTCGTCTCGCGCGCGTTGAAAGGTGGCGCCAATCTCGCTCAGCATCATCTCACCATGCTCGCGACCACCGAGGATGCTCAATCGGCCGGACTTCTCAAGGTTAGGCACGTCGAACCGGTTCTCGGTCAGAATACGAGCTACCTCCTCGTTGGCTTCGTCGTGCCCGAAAATGACGCAATGGTCGCCATCACGGATTCCACGGCACAGGAAGCCCACCGCCTCCTCAAACTCCGCCCGAGTCTCCCATATGTACGCTATGTGGTCGCCCACCGCGACTGTCTCGTCGCGCGTACCGAGTGCTAGGGTGGCGTGAATCACGTCCGTCATGTGAGATGGTCCCTGATGAGAAAGGCTTTCGCGCTACACAAGGCCGCGGGAGTCTGAAAGGCAAGAGGCGTACCCCAACCGAAGTCGCGGCCGCCCTTTGCGCGCTGCCTACTCGTGCCCCTTATCGGGTGCCGAACTCCCAGATCGTTACCTCAAGCCCTCGTCCACGTGCAGGCGTGACGTGACCGCGTATACGTACGGCCAAACGGGCACTCCGCGACAGTGCGTTCGCCTGAATGCGAAGTGCCAGGTTAAATTCTCCGTTTAATGCCTTCCCGCAACTCGACCCTTCTAGACGCGCGAGCAGTCGAGCGAACTTTGAAGCGGATGGCCGACGAGATTCTCGAGATCACCGACGGCACCGACGACCTCGTGCTCGTTGGCATCCAGCGGCGGGGAGTACAGCTGGCCGACCGCCTCGTCGAGCTCATCGCCGCCAGCGAAACGGTTCGCGTTCCCCGCGGCGCCCTCGACATCACGCTGTATCGCGACGACCTCCAGACCGTGGGCCCCCGGCCCGTCGTCGGCCGAACCGATCTGCCGTGGGCCCTCGATGGCAAGAAGGTCGTCATCGTGGACGACGTGCTCTACACCGGCCGCACGGTGCGCGCCGCGCTCGACGAGCTCGCGGACTTCGGCCGGCCCGCGCGGATCGCGCTCGCGGTCCTCGTGGACCGTGGCGGGCGAGAGCTGCCCATTCACGCGGATATCGTCGGCAAGAAGGTCGAAGTCGGCGAAGGCCAGCGCGTGGACGTCCTGCTCGAGGAAGTGGACGGCAAAACGTCCGTGATCGTGTCGGAGGCAGGGAGCACGTGAGCAACGCGCTGGGGAAGGACCTGCTCGGTCTCGAGCCGCTCTCCAGCGAGCAGATAAAGCTCATTCTCGACACCGCCGAGCCTTTCAAGGAGATCAGCGAGCGCGCCATCAAGAAAGTCCCGACGCTGCGCGGCTCCACGATCGTCAATCTCTTCTTCGAGAACTCGACCCGCACCCGCATCTCCTTCGAGTTCGCGGAGAAGCGTCTGTCGGCCGATCCGGTGAACGTGTCCACGGCCGGATCGAGCGTGGCGAAGGGCGAGACGCTGGTGGATACGGCGCGGAACCTGGAGGCGATGCGGATCGACATGGTGGTGATCCGCCACGGC
>CALMKE010000290.1 GCA_937867645.1 uncultured Gemmatimonadota bacterium
ATGCAACTCGCTCCCGATTTTGCTAACCAGTTGTCATTCTTCGACTAACGACCGGACAGTACTGAGTCACCAGTCACTAGTCACCAGTCACCAGTCACCAACCATCCCAGCCACCACCCCTTCCATGCTCATAGGCGTCCTTAAAGAGATCAAGACAAACGAGAACCGCATCGCGCTGGTCCCCGCCGGCGCGGAAGCGCTGGCCGCCGCGGGGCACGACGTGCTGGTCGAGACCGGCGCGGGCGAAGGCAGCGGCTTCCCGGACGACATGTACACCGCGGTCGGCGCGCGCATCGCGCCCGACGCCGCCTCGACGTGGGCGAAGGCGGACATGATCATGAAGGTGAAGGAGCCGATCGCGAAGGAATGGAAGCACATGCGCCAGGGCCAGTGCATCTTCACCTACTTCCATTTCGCCGCCGACGAGAAGCTGACGCGCGCGCACATCGACAGCGGCGCTGTCTGCATCGCGTACGAGACCGTGGAGCTCCCGTCGCGCGAGCTGCCGCTGCTCACGCCGATGTCGGAGGTCGCGGGCCGGATGGCGGTGCAGGAAGGCGCGAAATATCTGGAAAAGCTGTACGGCGGACGGGGCGTGCTGCTCGGCGGCGTCCCGGGCGTGCCGCCCGCGAAGGTGGTGATCCTCGGCGGTGGCATCGTCGGCATCAATGCCGCCAAGATGGCGGCGGGGATGGGCGCGAAGGTGACCGTCCTCGATCTCTCGCTCGAACGGTTGCGGTACCTGTCGGACGTGATGCCCGCGAACGTCACGCTGATCTACTCCAACCGGCACAACATACTCGAGCAGATCTCGACGGCCGATCTTGTGGTCGGAGCCGTGCTGATCCCGGGCGCCGTCGCGCCCAAGCTGATCCGCCGGGAGGACCTCAAGATCATGCAGCCGGGTTCGGTGATCGTGGACGTGGCGATCGACCAGGGCGGATGCGTGGAGACGATCAAGGCGACGACGCACGAAAATCCGACGTACGAGGTCGACGGGGTGATTCACTACGGCGTGGCGAACATGCCCGGGGGAGTGCCGCGCACTTCGACGCTGGCGCTGACCAACGCGACGTTCCCTTACGCGATGCAGCTCGCCAACAAGGGATGGAAGAAGGCGCTGAGGGAGAGCGCGCCGTTACAGCGCGGGCTGAACATCGTCGAGGGAGAGGTGACGTATCCTGGAGTGGCGGAAGCGTTCGGGCTGCCGCTTGCACGTGTAGAAACGTTTTTGTGAGTACGCTCTCATCGCCACCGACAGAGGAAACAGCGGGGCATGGCGAGTGTGGATTGTCTAGCGGATGCTCTCGCGTACGCTCCGTGAGCGGCGAAAAGCGAACGAACTGTTTTCTGAAATCCTAACGTACAAAGGTCAGTCCGAGCTCTAGCATGCGTGAATCCATGCCCGTATTGACCGGTGCGCTGCCGCCATTGGAGATGTGATTGAAGCGGTACCCTCCTGTGAGCCAGACCCGCTGTGCGAGACGTACTTCGGCTGCTACCGCTGCCTCTCCTAGGAAATTAAGCCGCCGTCCCTCAGGATCCGGCACAGGACGGGGAAAATACACGAGCCCCGCGTCACCGCGTGCCAAGAACGCTAAAAACCGGGTGACGTTGAGGCGGAGTTCAAGACCGGCTGGAGCTACGCCAGCGCCGTAGACTGCTTGCCGGGTCATTTCCTGCCTGATCGAAGCGGGGATCACACACGGCCCACTCGGCGGGCACGAAGGCGGTACATCAGCGTAGCTGGGCATCCCGGTTGATACTACCGCAGGTAGGATATCGGCGATGTATGCGAGTTCGACGCGCCGGCTCCTGAGTAGTTGCCAGCGCGCGCGCACGCCGACGAAATAAAGGTCACGATCACGCGTATCCCCCGCGCGGGTCTCAAGCGGCTGGTCACGAGCGATCGCAGTCCACACACCGATTGTTCGCCTAGCGAGGGTAATGGATTCCGGGTCCTGTGCACCTGCGGTGCCGGTGGAAAGTACGATCGCCATAGCGGCAACGCAGACAGCGGTTCTGAACGCATCCGATTGCAGGCGCACTTTCACATGTCTCCTCATGGATCCGTAAAAGTGGCTCAGCACTTAGGGCTCCGGAGGATGCACAGTAAACGGGTCTGACGTTCGCTCGGGGTCCGGCAGTAGCTCACCCGGCGGCCCACCGACCAACGCCGGGTTCCAGGTTGCAAAGACAAGGTAGAGGGCGCGATATGCTCCAGCAACCTCGTCGGGCGACAAAGCGGGCATGGTGCCTCTGAGCAAGTTAAGAACCGCCACATCCCGACGCGTTGCACCTGGCGCGACTGATGCAACTTGCCCAAGCGTGGCCGGTTTAACCGCGTGGATTGCCCGCCAGACGCCTTCCTCAAACCGTTCGACCCTCTGAAGCGCCGTTCCGCCGGTTGTGAGCACGTACACCTCGCGAGGTGACGAGTTGGCTATCGTCACCGCTACAGACAGTGTCCCGGAAGGCACGTCCGTGTACGACACGCTGTCCACTCGTACCATTACGCGCGCGCTATCCGACGCCGGCACTTGTACGCAGCCGCAAGCCGCGGCGATTGCAATGATAGCGCTGGAGCCAATTCCGCTAACTATCATCGTGACGCCGGCGGCGTCGCGCCCGGGCGCGCGGCTCGCAGCACAGGTCAGCGTGAATAGCGGCGCCGACGTCCTTCTCTCTTAGAGCGGACAGGGTGGACCGTCCGGGTCTGGAATACATGGTTCGCCGCCGCCGCCACCGCCGCCACCGCCGCTCGGGATTGGGTATAAGTCGTTCACGAACGGCTCCCCGAGTTCATAGTCAACGTTCCTCCATTTGCTGTAAAAGAACGTGTCGCCGGAAGTGGCGTCATAATTTTGAAAAATGCCCCAGAGGATCCCGGCGAGAAAGTATTCTCCGGTCGAGGCCTGAAAAAAGACGGGTGAACCGCTGTCGCCGCCACCACCGGCTGCGCGAACCGTCACGTTATCCAGCCGAGTGCCGTCGCCAAGCGACAGCGTCGAACTAGTGCTCGTGACTTCCCCGGCCGACCACCCTGTCGTCCGGCCGACTTTCTCGATTATGTCGCCGACGTAGACGTCTTGCAGGATGCCGCTCAAAGCAATCCGTGAAGAGCTGCTGATAGTGAGCGACGCATAAATCGTCGGAAGCGTCCCGCGCTGGGTCGTTCGCATGATCCCGCCGAGGTCGTTCCATGTCAAGGACCCGGTGAGCGGATCGTTGTCGATCCGGAAGAGCGCAGCATCGCTGTAGCGGCACTCCTCACCGGCCGGGCATCCGTAAAGACCACTCTGAAGCGCTGGATCTTGGATCTCCGTACCGTAACGGTCCCAATCAGTGTCGCCAGCCTGCGCTCCGTTCGCGTTGATCAACCCACCGAAGCGCCCCTTCTGGGTGCAGTGACCGTTCGTGATCATGTGAGCGGCCCCGGCATAGGTGACATTGACGCCGTATGTACAGGTTGCGGTCTGGCGCCCATAGAACCCGTAAAACCCATTCTGGTCCCACGCCGTGAATATTTGCAGGCCCCCGCGAACCGGCCGATAGCGATCCCGAAGGGTTGCGGCCGGGACCGGCTCCGGCACGATTTCAACAAGCACGGCGGCCTTCGGTACGCCTGTACGCTCCACTACGGCAGCAATGCGGGTTCGCGCGACCTCGTCGAGCACGCCGAAGCGCAGCCGATTTCTACGCTCGTCGACTTCCTGCAGAACGACACCGGCAGCCCGTCCGAACCTGAGGGCATCACGCCAAGCCTCAAGTTGCGCGTAGGCGAACTGGCCAGGCCTGACAGTCACGGTTAGCTCAGGTCGTCCGCGCCGGTGTACCTCGGCCTCAAGTACGGCGCGCGTAGTAGCCGCGTTGGCCATATCCGTCAGATAAACGTGAAGCGTACGGGTGGCCGGGTCCACAAATGCACCGCCAAACTTCGAGTCCAACTCGGCGAGGCGCGCAGATGCTGAGAGCGGTGGCCGACCACGCGGTCCAACAGGTTGCTGCACCAAGCGATGCAGTGTGTCGGGCGCGGCCGCGGCCTGAAGTCCGGGTAGCGGCGAGGGAGAGGTAAGCGCGTCCGGCGCCCAGTCGCAGCCGACTATACCAGCGAGCGCGAGGGTGGCGAAGGGATGCAAAAGGTGCCGACGAACATCACTGCGCTTTGATTGCTTGTGCATCCGCGGAGATCTCCAGGTTGCAGTAAGGGCGCCAATTGGCTGCAACTAGCAGTCGACCTGCGCCGCCTACCAAATGAGTTCGCGCTTCGGTTCAATTATTTTCCGCGCTGATCATATGTACGAGCAGCCGCGCCGAACACAACTGCTAGTAGTAGTAGTGCCCGTCGGAGGTTCTCGAGCCCGCTCGCAGCAGGTGGCCGACGCGATAAGCGTAGTCGGATTGGGCCTCTGATCTCTTGTAGGTTCATGTAAATCAACGCCTTGCTGCGACGCGCGCATGGTGGCTAGCTTACGCCTCTAGGTTCTCGAACATCCGCAGTACCCGAGCCCTGATCACATCCGTCCTACTAAAATGCGCTGGCCATTCATCAAGCCCGGTTCGCTTTTTCCCGCCAACGCGATCGCAGTAGATCTCGGCACGGCCAACACGCTGATCTACGTCAAGGGTCAGGGCATCGTTCTGAACGAGCCGTCGGTCGTCGCGAT
>CALMKE010000291.1 GCA_937867645.1 uncultured Gemmatimonadota bacterium
GCGCACATGACGCTCTTCCCGCGCGTCGTCGAGCTGCTCCGCGAGCAGGGCCGCGACGACATCCTCATCACCGGCGGTGGGATCCTCCCCAAGGAAGACATGGAAGCTCTCCAGGCCATGGGGATCGGTAAGCTGTTCGGCCCGGGCACGCATACCAGCGAGCTGATCGCCTACATAAAGGATTGGTTCGCCCAGCGGCAGGAGCAGGAAGCCTAAGAAGCTCTACGCGCGCGGTGTTACTCCGGGCGATCGCCGCCAACCCTGTGCTCGCCGCTGACTGCCTGCATCCACTCCCGAACGTCATTGGCGGCCGCCCGCAACTTTTCCGCTTCGGCCGCTATGATGCCAGCCTGCTCCGCGTCTTCCTTAGATGCGTTCCCGGACCGGAGTGTCCTGGCCCGGTCGCGCATACCCGCCAGCGAGCGCTCGGCCAGCTGCACGAAGTCCATCATCGTCCGCTCGAACATCCGCGCGCGGCTGGCGGTGGCTTCTCGCGTCAGGACTACGACCGACTCCGCCGTCATGGCGTGTTCCAGAGTCGTGTCGCGGCCGATCAGCATCACGCGGGCTTCAGAATTTTCGACCGGCAGCGGCACGAGCGTTCCCGTGAGCCAGCGCACCGAACCCGCCTCACCCTTGTAGGAAACCTCGAAAGGGACGCGGTTGCCGCTAAACGCCTGCGCGACCTTGAGCTGCAGATAACCCCGGTGTGATTCGGTGACGATGTCTTCTATCGAGACTCGCGCGGGCTGCGGAGTCGCAGGGTCCGGGTGAAACAGCCCGGCGTTCGTTCCATGGATGCCCCCTTCGCTGTCGAGCACTACGATGATGTCGGTAACCGCCTCGATGAGTGTGCGGTTGGCGTGCGCCGTGGACCTGAACGTGCCTACCATCCACTGCTGCAGCATTACAACCGCGCTGAGCGCTACTGCCTGAAAAACCACCGTGACGACCGCGAAGGAAAAAGTCGCGCTTTGGCCGCTGGTGAGCTCGGAGGGACGGGTGTGGATCCAGCCCAGGTACGGACCTATTGTCAGCACCGTGAAACCGCTCCACGCCACTACCGCCACGAGAATCGCGCGGCTCCGCGGAAGGCCCGCGCCGGCGACCAGCACGATCAACGTGTAAAACGTTCCGGAGAGCCAGGTCGAGCCGCCAAGATAGTATCCGACGACTGTGAGCAGGATCGAATTGAGGCAGTGCGAAGCGGTGTCAATATTGAGTGCCAGCGCCAGTCCTCCGCGCCGCGTTATGCTCGCCGTCACCCAGAGTCCGGCGATCCACACGACCAGAATGCCGGAGACCTCCCAAGGCAAATGCTCGAGCGCGGCGGCGATGGCGGTGGCTACCGCAAAGACCGAGACGACCGTGATTCGCAGCCTGCTCAACCCGGCCGGCGGGATCTGCACGGCCGGCGAATTCCCCGTGTCCGCCGCCAGCGTGTTGCGCGAGGGCTGGTCGCGCCGGTTGGTTCCCCACAAGCCAGATGCTGCCATGTTTCTCGTCATCGCCTCGCGTGGAAGGGAAGAGGAACTTGGAATTCCAGGATGCACAAAGCTACGGGTCTCCCGCGGACCGGAGGCGAGAAAGTTTTGGCCGGTAACCATCCGTCGCGGCCCGAGAATCGCATCTGTAGGCGTCCGTGCGTCGTTCACGTATGTCCCGGCTGCCCGCCCGCGTAGCTCTGGCCTCGGTCCTGGCCGGACTCCTCGGGTGCGGCGAGATGCCGTACCTCTCGCAGGCCGTGTACAAGGCGCAGCGCAAGGCGCAGATGGGGCCGTCCATCGAGCGCGACCTGCCGGCCATCAGGCAGCGAGACACTCTCACCGTCATCGCGCCGTACAACTCGACGACGTACTTCCTGTACCGCGCCGAGCCGATGGGATTCGAGTACGAGCTGCTCAGGAAGTTCGCGGCGGACATGGACCTCACGCTGCGTATGCTCGTCGTGAGCGACCGCGACAGCATGTTCAAGCTCCTGCGCGCGGGCCAGGGCGACATCGTCGCGGGCAGACTGGTTCCAACCCCGGACGACTCCGGGCTGGTCGCATACACCAAAGCGCTGTACACGACTCCGCCGGTGCTGGTGCAGCGGAGCAGCGGCGCTCCCGCGGTGGTCGTCGCGGACACCGAGCCGACGCTCGGCGGAGCGGCCACGCCGGCCACGCCGGCCACGCCTCCGCCCGTGGTGATCGCGCGCGTCCGCCAGATCCAGCGCCCGTCGCAGCTCCGGGGACAGCGCGTGGATGTGCCCGAGCAGTCGCCGTTCACGCGAACGCTCATCGAGCTGGCCGACACGCTGACCGGCGACATCCAGGTCGTGGAAGTGGACGCGTCGTCCGAAGAGCTGATCCGAGCCGTCTCGGAAGGGACCATCCGCTACACCGTCGCGCAGGGGAACCTCGCCGACATTTCCAGCCAGCACTACACGAACCTGGCGGTGCGCCCCGTGCTGGGCGACGACACGCCGATCGCCTGGGCGGTGCGGCCCAACGCTCCCCAGCTGCTCGCGCGGCTGAATCAGTGGCTGGCCAATCCGCAGACGGCGTCCACGCTGAAGGTGCTGTACGCGAAATACTTCATACACAACGCCGGCTATGACCAGCGGATGGACAGCCCTTTCCTTGCATCCGAGACGGGGCGGCTGTCCGAGTACGACACGCTGTTCAAGGAAGGCGCGAAGAAGATCGGCTGGGACTGGCGGCTGCTCGCGGCGCAGGCGTACCAGGAATCCAAGTTCCAGCCGCGCGCGCGGTCGTGGGCGGGCGCCACGGGCCTCCTCCAGCTCATGCCCCGGACGGCCGCCCAGTTCAAGGTTCGCAACGCCACCGACCCCAAGGAGAACGTCGCGGGCGCGGTGCGCTTCCTCGACTGGCTGACCAACTACTGGACGAAGCGGATAGAGGATCCGGAGGAGCGGCTCAAGTTCATCCTGGCGTCGTACAACACCGGCTCGGGGCACGTGGAAGACGCGCAGCGGCTGGCGCGGGCGGCGGGCGACGATCCGACCAAGTGGGCGGACGTATCCTACTGGCTGCTGCAGAAATCCAAGCG
>CALMKE010000292.1 GCA_937867645.1 uncultured Gemmatimonadota bacterium
CTTCGGCATCAACGTGTTCAAGGTGCGCGAGGTGTCGCAAACGCCGCCCATCACCAAGACCCCGAATACGCCATCCGGCGTGGAGGGCGTGATCTCCCTGCGCGGCAGGCCGCTCCCTTATCTTCGTCTTCGAAATCTCTTTTGCTTAGGGGGAGAGGCGCCCCGGCGGGAAAGTGTGGTCATTGTCCGGTCGGGAGGGAAGGAGGCCGGCTTGGTGGTCGATCTCCTCTTTGGCGAGATGCAGGCGGTCATCAAATCGTTGGGGAAAATTTTTCAGGGACTCCCGGGGGTATCGGGCTCGACGATTCTGGGAGATGGACGGGTCGCCTTGATTCTGGATGTGCCCGGATTGCTCCGGGCAGCGGGGAAGCGGCAGCCGGAGAGAGTCGCCGGGTGAATGAAGTGAATGATCGAAATGACTTGATCTTCGTAACGTTGAAGCCCTTTTCAGGAGAGAGAGATGTTTAAAGATATGACGGTGAAATCGAAAGTAATCCTTTCGCCCATCCTGGCGATGAGCCCCTCCTCGCTGGCATGGGGGGTCGGCATTCCGAAAGAAGCCCGGCCGGCCCGTTAACACTTTCTGGCGAGGAAGGACAAAACCGTGAATCGGACGACCCATCAGATGCAGTACCTGACCTTCCATCTGGCCGGAGAGGAGTATTCGGTCGATATTCTCCAAGTGAAAGAGATTATCGAGTACGACGCTCTGACGAAGGTTCCGATGACACCCGCCTGGGTACGGGGGGTCATCAACCTTCGGGGGAGCGTGGCGGCGGTGATCGACCTGGCGGTGAAGTTCGGACATCCGGAGAGCCCGGTCGGCAAGCGGACCTGTATCGTGATCGTGGAAGTCGATTTAGGGGGGGAGCGCTCGATCATGGGGATCATGGCTGACGCCGTGAGCCAAGTTATGGAGCTGCCTCCTCAGGAGATTACCGCCCCCCCGGCCTTCGGAACCAAGATTCGGACCGACTATCTGAAGGGGATGGGGAAACTTGGGAAGAAGTTCGTCTTAATTTTAGATGCCGACCGAGTCTTATCCGCCGACGAGCTGCAGGTGGTCGCATCCCTCCAGGAAACGGCCGGGTCCGATCCGCGTCCTGGAGAAGTGCGGATTCACCCTCGAGCGCGAGGAGAGCGGCGAGGTCGCCGGCAACGACGTCGCTGAGGTCGTGCTCGTCCTGCGCTGAAACCGCTACCCGCGGAAGCGGCGCGCTATGGAGTGTAAAGGTCCTCGTGCTGCAGGCACCGGTCATGGTAGAACGCCAAGAGGATAACCGCTGGCGGTTCTGGGCGCCTATTGCGGAACTCGAAGGCCGGTATCTACGTGTAGTCACGCTCGAAGATGGATTTACGATTCACAACGCATTTCCGGACCGCGGGTTCAGCCCATGAAGCTTGCCTATCACAAAGACACCGATTCGCTGTACATCGACTTGTCGGAGCAGGTGAGTGTCGAGAGTCGGGAGATCTCCGCCGGCGTCGTTCTGGATTACGATGCCGGCGGCGAACTCGTCGGCATTGACATCGACAACGCGAGCCGCAAAGTCCAGCTCGACCAGCTCGAGCTCAGCGGGCTGCGTAGCGAAATCAAACAGCTGGCTGGTTAGTCACCGATGAAGTGGAGATCCGCGCCCGTACCGGGGCCGTTGATTACTCCCCGCACGCGGCTGCGCGCCGCGTGGGCCGATGCGGCCGCGCGGCTCACGAAGACGAAGGAGGCGTGCTTGCTCGACGAACCGAGCCCCACCCGCTTCGATGAAGAGGAGTGGGAGTGGGACTGCTGAAGTCGCTCCATCTGCTGCAAGAGATGTTTGCCGCGTAACGAGTAAGCGGTCGGGGGATACCGCGCAGCACGTGGTCAACGCGGTCGCGCGGCGCCGATGACGATGCCGCTCAAACGGCCGCGAACGCGCACGCGCCAAACCCAATAGAAGAGGAACGCGATCGGCGCGAAGGCGAGCACGAGGAGCAGCGGCACGATCCGCACGGGCTCGGGGATGAACTTCATCTGCCCCAGGAAGAACGAGCCGGTCGCGATGAAGAGCCCGAAGCACATGCGCCAGATGTGCCGCGCCAGCCGGCGCGTCCCGCGCAAGCCGCCCGCGCGGATCGTGCGCAGGTCGCCGATCGCCGCGAGCAGTATGACACTGCCGATCACCAGCGGCGGACCGACGCGAGGACGGCCAACCACTACGACGGTTGGGTCCAGCCATTCACGGATGCCCCCGTACAGACCCATAACGCCGGTGCCGAACGCGAGGAGCATCAGCGCGACGTTGACGCGCTGACCGATCCCCGGCAGCGGCTTGATAGTCGTCATCCCCGTGAAGACCATATATGCCGCGAGTAGCCCGCCGAACACCTGGCCCGGTACCTTTTCGTACGTGCCGATTCCCGCCGCGCTCAGGCCGAGAACGATCATGGCGTACGTGAAGATCATGCCGCTCTGCTTGTGCAGCCGGCCGCCTTTGGCCACCGCCAGGGCGACGGCGCCGGTGACGATTGCGACCAACCCGGCGGCAAAGTGCACCCCGAGGGCGAGCCATACGATGCCAGACGAAGTTGCGAACGTAACTCTGTCCATGCCGGTTGCTCCCCCTTGGTTTACCCGGGAGGCCCGTACGAACGGCTCCATGGAATGGTTTCCGAGCCGCGCGTTTCAATGACGAGGCAAGAGGCACGGACATGACGCTGCAACGCATGGACAACGTCCTAATCGTGGTCGACGATCTCGAGGCCGTGAAGGCGTTCTTCGTCGAGATTGGGATGGAGCTGGAGGGCGAATCGACAGTCGAAGGACCTTCAGTCGGCCGGCTCGTCGGGCTCGAGAACGTCCGCTGCACTATCGCGATGCTGCGCGTCCCCGGGGGCCACGGCCGCGTGGAGCTGGACAAATTCCACACGCCCGCCGCCGTGAGAGACGGGTCGGAGGCGGCGCCTGTGAACGCATTGGGTCTGCGTCGCATCATGTTCGCCGTGGACGATCTCGACGAGGTCGTGTCGCGCCTGCTCGCCCATGGCGCGAAACTCCTCGGCGAAGTGGTCCAGTATGGGGACACGTTCCGGCTCGCCTACGTCCGCGGCCCCGAGGGAATCCTCGTCGCGCTTGCCGAAGAGCGCCGCGGTTGACAGAGCGGTACTCGGCGGACTCGCCGCCGTTCCGGGCCCGCCTGTAGATTGTGGGCATGGCACACCTCGACCGTAAGGCGCGCGACGAAGTCGAGCTCGGCATCGCCGACGACGCGGTGTTCGCCGGCGACCATATCGCATTCTTTTACGAGACGGACGAGGAGTTTCAGCGCGCGTTCGGCTTCCTCGACGTCGGGCTGCGCGGCGCGGACCACGCCCTGGTCTTCGGCATCCCCGAGGACATCGATCGCATGCTCGCCGCCGTTCGCGCGCTCGGTTGGGACACCGATCGGCTGATTGCGACAGGACGCCTGTCAGTGCTGGAGCCGGCCGATACCTGCGAGGCGACTGTCGAGCGCGTGTCACGGCACTTCGAGAAAGTTCTCGCGACCGGCGCGCCGTTCATCCGCTTCATCGGCAACGCGGCTGTCGGCCGCGATGGCTGGCCGGCGGAAGAAGAGTTCTACAAGCTCGAAGCGACGGTGAGCGAGGCGACCCTCAACCTTCCCTGTGTCGCGATCTGCATGTTCGATCTGAGAGCGCAGTCCGCGCAGACCATCATGAAGGCCGCATTCGAGGGGCATCCCGTGACGCTGCACCGCAACTGCATCCGCGAAAACCCGTTTTACGTTCCGCGCGCGGAGGCGGTGGCGGGATAAGCCGGATCAGCTCGCGTTCGCGGCAGCTCCGCGCGGTTCCCGTTTGAACACTCTGCCCTGGACGGTTCAGATGAAGACCCTCCTTTCCCTCCTGCTGATCGCTGCGCCGCTCACCGCTCAGCTGCGTCCGGTCAGCACATTCTCGATCGTCGCGCGCGACTCGGCCACCGGACAGATCGGCGTAGCGGTACAGTCGCATTGGTTCGCTGTCGGCCAGATCGTGCCGTGGGCGGAAGCCGGCGTCGGCGGAATCGCCACCCAGAGCTTCGTAGACCCCGCGTACGGCAAGCTCGGGCTGGATCTGCTGCGCGCGGGCAAAAGCGCGCCGGAGGCGCTACGCGCGCTGCTGCATGGCGACGCGTCCTGTCAGGTGCGACAGGTCGGAATGATCGACGCGAAGGGAGACGTCGCGACCTTCACAGGCGCTCGCGACATCATCGCCGCGGGCGGTATCGCGGGATCCCAATCCGGCACGGCGCAGGTGCAGTGCGGATCGGCGGGTGGAGTGCTGCTCGTCGGGCGCGACTTCGCGGTGCAGGCCAACCTCATGGCGAACGAGACGGTGTGGCCCGCCATGGAAAGGGCTTTCACCGCCGCCGGCGGCGATCTCGCCGAGCGCATGCTCGCGGCGCTCGACGCGGCGCAGGCGGCGGGCGGCGACATCCGCGGCAGGCAGTCGGCGGCGCTCGTCGTGGTTAATGGGACCAGCACCGGCCGGCCGTGGCAGGACCGGCTGTTCGACGTGCGGGTGGATGATCACCCCGAGCCGCTGGCCGAGCTCCGGCGTCTCGTGGCCACGCAGCGCGCGTACAACCACATGAACGCCGGCGATCTGGCCGTGGAGCACGGCGACGCCGAAGCGGCGCTGCGGGAGTACGCGGCCGCTGAACGGATCGCGGCGACAACTCCGGGCATCACCGCCAGCCGGCAGGCGGAGATGCTCTACTGGCACGCGGTCGCGCTGGTCAACATGAAGCGCGTGGATGAAGCGCTGCCGCTGTTTGCGCGCGCGTTCGAGCTGCAGCCGGGCTGGCGCGAGCTCACCCCGCGGCTGCCGCGGTCAGGGCTCCTGCCCGATGATCCCCGGTTGATCGAGCGGATCACGACTGCGCGATCGGCGGGGAAGCAGCCCTGATCAGGAGTCGGCCTCGCGCTGCTTTGCCGCTATCCGAAGTCTTGTTTCCCTGTGGGGCGGGGAAGATGGCTCGATTTCGATTAACTGTCGGCGTGCTTGCACTTTGGGTCGCGGGATGCGCGCTTCCCCGGCCCGACTCGGCCTGTCGTGACGCCGTAGTCTTCGACTCTGATCGGGCTGGGCGCTCGAACGTCTACCGCGTGTCGCCTGCCGGCGGCCCGGCGTACCTCCTCACTTCGGAGAGCTCGGGCGGTGACTACAGCCGGGTTCCTGATTTATCTCCGGATGGCCGCGGCGTGGTCTTTCAGGGAAAGCGCGGCGACACTGAAGGTCTGTTCGTGATGCCGTGCACGGGCGGCGTCGCCACGTTCCTTCCCCAGACGACCGGTGCGGGCGCACCAGCCTGGTCCCCGGATGGTCGTCAAATCGCGTTCGGACGCGCAGGGCGACTTTTCGTCTTCAACTCGAGTACTGGACGCGCGGCCCTCGTCACAGGCGTTCCCGACTCCAGCTTTTATCCCGCTTGGTCGCCGGATGGAACGCGGATCGCCTTCGTGAGCAAGAGCGAAGTCACGTGGGAGATATTTGTCATCGATCTCGCCACTCGATCCACGCGACAGCTCACTCGCGCGACGGACGCGGACGCGGCGAGCCAGGGCCCCGCCTGGTCGCCGGACGGCGCTCGCATAGCCTTCGACAGAAAGCGAGCACTTCGACGCCCACCCCGACTGGTGAACACGAACCGGCACGGTTGAGTTTTCAGCGGGGCTGAACCGGTCACGCGCGCCGTGGTTTGGTGTCGCTCGACCACCGAATAGCCGGTACGATCGACCGCTGGTGACGCAGCCTTTCTTGGGCTATACTTCGTATAGCCAAAAGGAGCAAGACCATGGTCACCAGAGTGCAGAGGTGGGGCAACAGCCAGGGGCTGCGTATCAGCAAAACGCTGCTGGAGGATGCCGACATCAACGTGGGCGATGCCGTGGAAGTCGCCGTGCAGGATGGCGCCCTGGTCGTGACGCCCGTGCGCCGTGTGCGGGGAAGGGTCGATCTGCGCGATCTGGTTCGGTGCGTACCGAAGGGCTACACGCCCGGGGAGCTCGACTGGGGAGTCCCGTCCGGCCGCGAGGTCTGGTAAGTGGCCGGCTACGTTCCTCGTAAAGGGGAGCTGATCGCCCTTACCTTCGACCCCCAGTCAGGCCACGAGCAGCGAGGCCGGCGGCCCGCTCTCGTCGTCAGCAACGACTTGTTCAACCGGCACACCGGCCTGTGCATCGCGTGTCCGATCACCAGCACCCGCCGCGACTATCCCTTTCACGTCGCGATTCCGGATGGAGGAGCAGTGGCCGGATTTGTCATGGTGGAGCAGGTGAAGTCCATTGACTACCGGTCCAGAAAGGCGAAGCGGATCGGCAAGGCCCCTGCCGAAACGCTGGGCGAGGTGTTGGCCATCCTAGATGCCTGCATCTACTGAAATGGAGGCGCGTTCTACCCGGTGAGCTGCTGGTACGCCTCGGCTGTGAGCAGCGTCTCGGTCTCGCCCGCGTCGTCGAGCTTCATCCTTATCATCCAGCCCGCGCCGTAGGGATCGCTGTTCACCAGCGCCGGCTCCTTGTCGAGTCGCTCGTTCACCTCGACGACTTCGCCGGCGACGGGGCTGAACAGCTCCGACACGGCCTTCACCGCTTCGATCGTTCCGAACACGTCGTGCCGCGCGAACTTCGCGCCGACTCTCGGCAGCTCCACGTACACGACGTCGCCGAGCTCGCCCTGGGCGAAATCAGTGATGCCGACCTCGACGGTGGACGGAGCAGTCGTGCGGACGTACTCGTGCTGCTCGGTGTAGCGGAGATCGCCAGGAACGTTCGCCAATTTTGCTCCGGTCAGGGCTCGTAGAGAATCGCTTGAGCCCGAAGTCTAAGCTGGCAGGGCGGTCCGGTTCAAGAAACCGGCGCTTCCTCGGACCGCACCGCGGCTTCGTTCTGGAGGTCGTCCCACAGCTTCTCGACTTCCTTGCGCAGCTCCGCGATCGAGCCGGTGTTCTCGATGACGTAGTCGGCCCGAACCTTCTTGAGCTCGGCGGGCATCTGCGCGGCGATCATGCGCAGTGCTTCGGCCTCCTCCATGCCGCGCTTCTTCTGCAAACGCTCGAACCGAATCGGCCGCGGCGCGTCCACCAGCACGATCTTGTCGAATTCTTCCACCATGTGCTTCTCGAACAGCAGCGGCACCACGCACACGACGACGCTGTCGCCTCTCTGTCGCGCCTCGGCGATCAGCTCGTCGCGCCGCTTCTCGATCTCGGGATGCACGATCTCGTTCAGCTCCTGGAGCTCGTCGGGATCCTGGAACACCGTGCTGCGCAGCGCTTCGCGGTCGAGTGAGCCGTCCGGGGCGAGCACGGAGTTTCCCCAGTTCGCGGCGATCGCGGCGAGGGCGGGCGTGCCGGGCTCCACGACCTCGCGCGCGAGCACATCCGAGTCGATAATGGTCGCGCCAAGCTCGCCGAGCAGGCGGCTGACCTCGGTTTTTCCTCCGGCGATGTTACCTGTCAGGCCAACGAGAAGCATTCGAAATGGGGGTGGGAGCGGTTGAGCCGCCGGTTGCCCAGCGGGGGTACACTTTGGGGGATTAGCTAGGCAGGAGCAATGCCGAGTTTCCTTAAACAGATGACGGAGGCAAGGAAACGCGGCGAGCGGTGTGCGTTGACCGTCGTTACGTGCGTCCGTTGGGCCGTGACGGCGGGGGGAGCCCTAAAGAAGCGTGACTTGGGCGGCGTCGGCGGGCGGTACGGAATGGCACATTCGGCAGCGCGCCTCGTAGGAATCGGCGGCGCCGACCATGATCGTGGGGGATGAGTACGGGGCGGGCTTGCCGTCGATCAGCCGCTGATTGCGGCTGGCCGGGCCGCCACACAGCACGCAGATGGCGTGGAGCTTGTCCACCACCTCGGCGATGGCCATCAGCTGCGGCATGGCGCCGAACGGCTCGCCGCGGAAATCGGTGTCGGTGCCGGCGATGATCACCCGCCGGCCGCGTTGCGCGAGGTCGGTGACGACGCCGACGATCCCGGCATCCAGGAACTGGGCTTCGTCTATCGCGATGACGTGCGCGCCGGGATCTATCGCGCGCGCGAGCTGCGAGGAGGAATCCACCGGGATCGCCTCGACCATTCTGCCGTCGTGGCTCGACACCGCGTAGATCCCGGAGTACCGCGCATCGAGATGCGACTTGAAAACCTGCGCTTTCTTGCGGGCGATGAGCGAGCGCCGTACGCGGCGGATCAGCTCCTCGCTCTTGCCGCTGAACATCACGCCGGCGATGACCTCGATCCATCCGCCCGCGGGTTGAAAGATCGCGCTCACCGCCGGCTGCCTCCGCGATCTCCTCCGCGTCCGCGCGGCGGACCCGGGCGGCCCGAGTCGCGGCCGCCGTAACGTCCGGAATCCCGTGGTGGACCACCGCGCGCCGGGCGATCGTCGCGGCCACGCGGGGGTCGAGCATCCCGTCCACGCGGCGGCCGGTCCTCGCGGCCACGAGGCGCCCTCTCCTCTAGTGCGGGCCTGGCGGGCTTCGGCAGGACCGGCGCCACGAGCGCGCGCTCCCGCTCCTGCTCGAGCAACCGGAGGAGCGCCGCCGCGATCTCGACGCCGTCGTACTGCTCCAGCAGCGGCTCGAGCGCGGTCATCTCCCGGAACGCGACGCCGGAGTCGAGCACCTTCTTGAGCTCCGCGCGCAACGTGTCGTCCTTGCGGCGCGCCTGGCGCACCGCGTCGCCCACCGCGAGTGGCTTCGCCATTCCGCCGGTGAGCTGCTTGAGCCCGGCCAGGTCGCGGGCCTCGACGAACGCGATTACCCGCGCCGCGGTCGCCGAGCGTGCCGGCTCGATGTCCGCCGCGGACAGCGGCGGGTCGTAGAAGATGATCGTGTGGACGTTCTCGCCGGCGGGCGCGGAGCTGACAGTCACCGGATCGTCGGCGCGGCGGTAGCCAAGCTGCGCCAGTGTGCGGCGCGCATCGCTCTCCGATTCCGGGTGTCGCGCGATCACGACAGCCGACGGCGGATCCAGCTCGTCGAGCAGCCTCCAGAGCGACGCCGGCCGGGCCGCGGCGGGCGTGGTGACGTACTCCATCGCCATCGGCCGGGGCTCTTCGGCCTCGGCCGCTGGTACAGCGGCGACCGCGCGCCGGGCGCGGAACATGTACCGGTCCACGAAGTCCTGGACCGCGGGCGTGACTTCGCGCACCACCATCGTCCGGGCCGCGCTCTCGGGGACCTCGGCGAGAACGGCTTCGAGCGCCGCGAGCTGATCGCCGCCCGCCTCGACGACGTCCTCGATCCAGGCGAACAGCACCGACTTGACTCCCTCCGGCCGCAGCAGCGAGCGGGACATCAGCGCGCGCAGCACCTCGGGCGGGCCGGCCACGGCCGGCACGGGCACGCCGGCCATCATTCTCGCCGCCCGATGCTCGGCGGTGGCGGGGAACAGGTCGATTCCCACCGTGCCGAACCGCTCGAACGCGCCGCGAACGACCGCGAAAGTGCTTGCGGCGTCGGGGGTAACGACGAGCAGCTGAGTCGCGGCTACCGTGCTGTCGATCCGCTCCATCGAGGGCGTGATGACCTCAGCCAGCGAGCTCCAGTCCCGGGGGAGGACGCGGACGACATTCTGCGAACGCAAGCTGGGTGTCGTGGCTTCGGCTTCGGGTTTTTTATCGGTCATTTGACTGGTTGTCGCGCATTCTTTCCCGACTGGCTTCGAGACTGCTGAAGGGGAATCCAAGTCTGGAGTGTGGCAGTTCGGAGTTAACAGTCAGGAGTTACTTCGAACTGCTACACTCCATACTGCCACACTCCGAACTTGGATTCCGCTGCACTGATGGCGTGGCCTGCCACCGCCAGGTAATATCATGAATCTACCACCGGACGCCCGATGATAACCGCGATCGTTCTCATCAAAGCCGAGCCTCGTCTGATCCCGCAGTGCGCCACCGCGCTCGCGGGAATCGAGGGCGTCTCGCAGGTGTATTCGGTGTCGGGCGAGTGGGATCTCGTCGCGATGATCGAGGTGACCGATTACGAGAGCGTCGCGCGCGTCGTGACCGAGAATTTTCCGACGGTTCCGGGCCTCGTCCACACCCAGACGCTGACTGCGTTCCGCGCTTACTCGAAGAAGGACCTGGAACAGGCGTGGGATATCGGGATCGAGTGACGCCGATGGAGTTTTCAGCTTGATCAGGGCGCCTTTCGGCATCATCCCGTCCGGCTAGCGTAGAGCGTTCACCGTTGTTTCGTGTCCCGTCAGGACGTAATAAGGATTTGGCTTGAAACGGGAAGACCAAACGACGGAAAGACGGTAAACGCACAACGCTAGCCGGACCGAGCGATGCCGGCCCGTCAAGCCATGCCGACGACGACTGGAAACTCACCCAAATCCACCATAAGCCGGATCCTCCGATCGCTCTCTTGCAACCCGGCCCAGACGCGGCCAGCCGCGCGGCCCTCAGATACATCCAGCGCGTATTGCCCGGAGTGGACGCCGTCGAGGGCAGCCAGCTCTCGGACCCCGCGTTTCCGCGCACCGATCCACCGCAGCTCTCGGCCGCGCCGATGCTGGATGGCGGCGGGATGCGGGCGATCCCGGTGCCGGGCGAGCCCGAGGCGCGCTTCGCCGCGTTTCTCGACGGAACGCAGAGCGTGCGAATCGTCGCGCGCGCCGGCGGAGTGCCGATCGTGCTTGGAATCGTGGCCGCCGCCGTGCGCGAGCGGATCGAACGACGGCTCGTCACCTGGTCGGGCGGCGCGCCGCGAGTCGAGCGCAGATTGTACATCCCGTTTGCCTACGCGCCGTCGCTGGCGATCGAGCCGGATCCGACATTCGAGATCGTGAACACGACGGAGCCCGGCTTCGGCGAGCTGCCGTCCCGGCATCCGGCGGCGCTGCTGGAGAGCGCGATCAAGTCCGTGCGGCGCGACCGCGAACGGATCGAAGCCGGGCTCGCGGAAGCGTGGTGCGCCACGCGAAGCGATCCCATCTGCATTGACGGCGGCATCGCGTCGAGTCCGCGCGTGGCGGCTTCGGCGTGCGCGATCGGCGTGGTGAAAACGCACAACACGATTCACGCCGACGGCGCCGACCTGGAGATCGTCCTCGGCCTGCTCGAGGGAGAGCGAACGCCGCCGTTCCGGATCCAGTCCGGCGGGCGCGCGCCGGTGGCGAGCTGGTACCTGCGGCTGCGCGACAACAAGGGGCACGACGCCACGTGGGGACTGGTGCGCATCGAAGCGCGCGAGGACGTTCGCTCCGACCACGACGTGAACCGGATCTCGCGCTGGGTCCTGGCCGAGGCCGCGCCGCTCGCGCTGCCCGACTCCCGCTGGGACAAGATGAGCTACGGAGTGCGCAACTCCGAGGAATTCCTGAGGGCGATCGCGTGACCGAACAGGCGCTGGGCAGAGTGGTCGCGACCGAGCGCAGGCCGAACACACCGCACCAGTTCCATTTCTGGACCGCGGTGACGTCGCCTGTCGGCATCGGCACGATCGTGCGGGTGGACGGCGAGCATCCGGTGGACGGGCAGCTGCCCAAGATCTACGGCGCGGTGATCGAGGGATTCAGCTACAGCGATCTCGTCTCGCCGATGCACGACGTGCTGGGCCACGATGGCGAGCCGTCCAGCGCGGGCTTCGCCCCCACCGAGCGCACGGAGATCAGGCTGTACACGGCGGCGGTGCTGCGTATGATCCCGGAAGAGCCGCTCCAGCCGGTGCCGATGGGGTCGGTGTTTCTCGCGGACGAGAACGACGTCGCGGTCGCGCTGCGCATGGA
>CALMKE010000293.1 GCA_937867645.1 uncultured Gemmatimonadota bacterium
GCGATCACGTAGGTCTCTTCGCCGCCCGCGTAATACCTGAACGCGGGCTTGTCGCGCGTCTCGGCGGCGATCGCCTGGATGCGCGCGAGCGGGACCGCGCGCGCGAGCGTGTTGATCTCGTCGTACGCCCCGCGCGGGAGCGGCTCCCACAGCTTGAGCGAGTGCGCCGCGCGATACTCGTGCTCCGCGATGTCGTACCGGATCGCGTCGACGTCCGTCTCCGTCTTGCCCGCGTAACCCGGCGCCGCGGCGCCGCGGATGAACGCGGAGTCCGCGAAGATCCTGTCCATCTGCCGCTCGGTCTCACGCAGCACCGCGGCCGAGTCCTTCGCCGACCCGGGGTCGCCGTATTTCATGTAGGAGACCGCCGGCCACTCGTGCCGGTACAGGATGCGGTCCTTGGACGTGCGGATCTCGAGCCGCACCATCGTCGAATCCAGTGATCCCTTGCTGACCGTCGCCACGAGCCGCTCCGCGTTCTCCTCGTCGCCGTCGAGCTCGCGGTACGTCTCGTTGCGCCACCACAGATCGGATCCGCCCGCAACGGCGCCGGTCGCCGCGGGCGCCACGCCCCCAGCCGAAACGTTCGTAGTGTCCGACTTGTTCCCGTCCCCGCCACAGCCGACGGCAAACATTACAATGGCCGGCGTGCTCCGTCTGAGCAGATCCTGTTTCATGCTTGAAGTCTACCTTGAGCTGGTGCGATCCGTGCAGGCGGTATCTTATGGACAGTCCGGAATCACGAATGACCAGGGAGGCAGCATGGGCACCGCCAGCAAGCTCGCCGCACTATCTCTTGCCTTCGCGCTCACGGGGTGCGCGCGAAGCGACGATTCGGCCGCCGATTCCGCGGCCATGGACACCGCGCAGGGCCCCGTGAACGTCGCCAATCCGTCGACGCCCGTCGCCACGAACGACACCGCGGTGATTCACGTTCCCCTCACGGAATGGAGCGTCACCGTGAGCCAGGGCGTGGTCAGCCCCGGCACGTTCAACTTCCACGCGATGAACCAGGGCACGTACTCGCACGCGTTCGAGATCGAGGGTAACGGCCAGGAATGGAAAAGCGATCCGATTCCTCCCGGAGGCACCGCGACTCTGAGGCCGACGCTCTCGGCCGGGACGTACACGGTGTACTGCCCGATCGCGGACGGCAATGGGAATCATCGGCAGAAGGGGATGAGTACAACATTCACGGTCCAATAGCTAAAACGCTGCAGCCAGATACTGCGCTGCGCACTGCGTCCTGCGCGCTGCGCCCTGTAAATCTCCGCGCAAGGGGCAGCGCTTTCCTTTATCGCAAGTATCGCGAGGGCGCAGCGCGCAGCACGCAGTGCGCAGCGCTTTTCCTTGCCGCTGCCGGGATGCTGAGCTGCGGCACTCCGCCAGCCACGCAAAACGGTCAACCGGCGACTCTCAACACGGCCCACGCCGCCGAGCCCGCCCCCGTCGAACAGGCTGGCGTAATCCCCGGCATCGAAGTCCTCCTGACCGACTCCCTCCACCTGATCCGCGGCCGCCGAGTCGGCCTGATCACCAATCACTCGGGCCGCGACCGCGCCGGCACCAGCTCCATCGACCTGCTGCACCGCTCGCCCGGCGTCAGGCTCACCGCGATCTTCGGCCCCGAGCATGGCGTGCGCGGCGTCGCGCGCGCGGGCGAGAAGGTCGCGTCCACCGTGGACTCGGCCACCGGCGTGCCGATGTTCTCGCTGTACGGCGAGACGCTCACGCCCACGCCCGCGATGCTCGAGAACGTGGACGTGCTGCTGTACGACATCCAGGACGTCGGCGCGCGGGTGTACACCTACGTGTGGACGATGACGCTCGCCGCCGAGGCCGCGAAGAAGAACGGCAAGCGCTTCATCGTGCTCGACCGGCCCAATCCCATCCGCGCGGACCGGATCGAGGGCGGGGTTCTTGATCCGCGGTACAAGTCGTTCACCGGCCTCCATCCGGTGGCGCTCCGCTACGGCCTCACGCCGGCGGAAATGCTGCGCTACCTCGTCGGCGCAAAGTTGATCACCGCGGACGCAACGGTAGTGCCGATGAAGAACTACCGCCTGTCCATGTGGTGGGACGAGACCGGGCTCGAGTGGCGCAATCCGTCGCCCAACATCCGCGATCTCGACGCCGCCCTGCTTTACCCCGGCACCGTATTCTTCGAGGCCACCAACATCAATGAAGGACGCGGAACCGACGCGCCGTTCAAGCTCGTCGGCGCGCCCTGGCTCACCGACGCCGGCGCGATCGCGCGCGAGCTGAACGCGAAGAATCTCCCGGGCGTGCGCTTCGACTCGACGTCGCGTACCATCGAATCTCCGGCCAAATTCGGCGGCCGCAGGATCCCGATGCTCCGCGTCACCGTCACCGATCGCAACACCGTTCGCCCGGTGGACGTCGGCGCGCACATGCTGCGCGCGATCTACGCCCGGCACCCGCGCGATTTTCGCTGGCGCGAGACCGGCATCGAGCGCCTCTCCGGGACCGCCGCCCTGCGCCAAGCAGTCGAATCCGGCGGAATCGATGCGCTCCTCACTCGCTGGGAAGCCGAATCAATTTTATTCCGCCGTAAAGTCGCTCCCTACCGGCTGTACCCATGACTGCGAACTGAGAACGGAGGACCCATGCGGCCTCAGGACCAACTGCAACCGAGGATCTACGATTAAGTGAGGACTTAGGAGACCGCATTGGGCTTTCTCCTCAGTCCTCGATTAATCGCCGATCCTCAGTTGTAGTTGGTCCTGAGGCCGCATGGGTCCTGAGCCCTTAGTCCTGACTCACAACTCTTGACTCCGGCGGCCCTTATATTACTATTCAATGATATACTTGATTTAACTCTCGACCCAAAACTACCCATGCAGAATCTTGCTCCTATACTGTCCCCGTCCGACCTCGCGACGCTGACCGCGTCCCGCCCGGACGTCCGTGTCCTCGACGTCCGCACTCCCGGCGAATTCGAGTCCGTCCACATCCGCGGCGCGTACAACGTCCCGCTCGATACCCTGTCCGAGCACTCCGCCGAGATCGCCGGCGTGACCGCGCCCGTCATCCTCGTCTGCCAGTCCGGCGGCCGCGCGCGGAAAGCCGAAGCCGCTCTCAAGGCCGCCGGCATGGACAACCTGCACGTGCTCCACGGCGGCATGAACGCGTGGGTCGGCGCCGGCCTCCCGGTCGGCGGCGGTAAGCGCCGCCTGTCGCTCGAGCGCCAGGTCCGCATCATCGCGGGCTCGCTCGCGGCAATCGGCGGGATCCTCGGCTTCTTCGTGAACCCCGCGTTCGCGCTGATACCGGCGGGCGTCGGCTCCGGCCTCGTTTGCGCTGGCATCACCGACAAGTGCGGGATGGCGCTGGGCCTGTCGTATCTTCCCTACAACCGCGCGTCCTGCGACGTTCCCGCGATGGTCAGCGCGCTCGCGTCGGGTCGCTCCCCCGCGGCGCCCGCGACGAGCCGATAACAGGAGACCGGCCATGATCGTCAAACGCTTCTACGACGAAAAGCTCGCCCAGACGAGCTACCTGATCGGTTGCGGCTCGAAGGGCGCCGCGATCGTCATAGATCCCAACCGCGACGCCGCGCAGTACGTCCGCGCGGCCGAGGCGGAGAAGGTGAAGATCACGCACGTCACCGAGACGCACATCCACGCCGATTTCGTGTCCGGCACGCGCGAGCTCGCCGCCGCGACCGGCGCGACCATGTACCTCTCCGCCGAGGGCGGACCGGACTGGCAGTACGCGTTCGGCACAGAGCCCGGCGTGAAGCTGCTCCGCGACGGCGACACGATGAAGGTCGGCAACATCGTCATCACCGCGCTGCACACCCCGGGACACACGCCGGAGCACATGACCTTCCTCGTCACCGACACGGCCGCGGCCGACGAGCCGATCGCGGCGGTCACCGGCGATTTCGTTTTCGTCGGCGACGTCGGCAGACCCGATCTGCTCGAGAAAGCGGCCGGTATCACCGGCACCATGGACGCGGCCGCGCGCGCACTGTTCGCCAGCCTGCAGAAATTCAAGCGCGAGCAGCCGGACTGGCTGCAGATCTGGCCCGGACACGGCGCTGGCTCCGCCTGCGGCAAGGGGCTCAGCGCGGTGCCGCACAGCACGGTCGGCTACGAGCGCCGCTTCAACTGGGCGTTCGACATGGATGACGAAGCGACGTTTGTCAGCGCGGTGCTCGAAGGCCAGCCGGAGCCGCCGAAATATTTCGCGCGGATGAAGCGCTTCAACAAGGAAGGGCCGCCGGTGCTGGGCGGTTTCCGCGAGCCGAAGCAGCTGCCCGCGGAAGAGCTCGGCAACGCGCTCGCCGCGGGCGAGCTCGTAGTTGACACGCGACCCGCGACGGTGTTTGCGCGCGGCCACGTGCCCGGCACCATCAACATTCCGCTCGGCAAGAGCTTCAACACCTGGGCGGGCTGGCTCGTCCCGTATGACAGAAACTTTTATTTGATAGCCGATGAAGCGCACACGGCGGAGGCGGCGCGCGATCTCGCGATGATCGGACTCGACCGCGTGGTCGGTTACTTCCCCGGCTTCGCCGTCGCGCAGTGGGCCACCGGCAGTCGCAAGCTCGAGACGATCGAGCAGGAAGATCCGGCCGGGCTCGCCGGGCGGATGAAGGCCGACGCCGTCACCGTCATTGACGTGCGCGCGCGGTCCGAGTGGGAGGCCGGGCATCTGCCCGGCGTGCAGAACATTCCGCTCGGCTATCTCGGCGACCGGCTCAACGAGATCCCCACGGACCGGCCCGTCGTGCTCCAGTGCCAGAGTGGCGCGCGCTCCTCGATCGCGGCAAGCCTGCTGCAGGCGCGCGGGGTGAAGAACACCATCAATCTCGCCGGCGGATTCGCCGGCTGGCAGGCAGCCGGCAATCCGGTGGAGAAGGAAGCGCCGGTCGGGAGCGCGGCATGAAGGACACGATGTCGCCCGAGCTGATGGATCTCGTCGCGGCGCGGTTCCACGCGCTCGGCGAGCCCGCGCGGCTCCAGATCCTGCACGCGCTCCGGCGCGGCGAGATCTCCGTCAACGATCTCGTCGAGGAGACCGGGCTGGGCCAGGCCAACGTTTCGAAGCACCTGCAGATCCTGCACTCGCTCGGCTTCGTCGCGCGCCGGAAGGAAGGGCTGTTCGTGTACTACCGGCTCGCGGACAAGGACGTCTTCCGCATGTGCGACATCATGTGCGGGCGGATCGAGTCGCGCGTGCGCGGAGTCGAGCGGATGCTGCGCGCGGGGTAAGGCGTCCGTGAATTTTGAAGGGGAATCCAAGTAAGGAGTGTGGCAGTTGGGAGTGTCGCAGTCAGGAGTTACTCCCAACTGCCACACTCCCCACTGCCACACTCCTTACTTGGATTCCCTTTCATGCCTCCCCGGGGCCTCAAGCCCCCGGAGCCATTCCCGCTCGCAGCTGTCCGATTCGCTCCGCTATGCTCGCGGCGGCTTCGGCAGTCGCTTCGCCGATCGCCGACTCGCGCGCGTTGTCGGTGCCGACTTTCCCGCCGCCGAGTCCCCAGCCGCCCATGCCGAACAGGGTCAGCCCCCAGCCCTTACTGGACTTGCCTTCGCCGGTGAAGCTCGCGATGATCTCGCCCGTCTCCGAGTCGATGACGCGCGCGGTGAGATTCACGAACGTGCTGTTCTTCTTTCCGCCCAGTCCGTACAGAAACGGCGACGCGGCGCGTCCCGCGAGACCGCCGAGGTGTTTCTCCTCGAAGCCGAGCCGCGTCACCGAGCCCGACACGATGTAGCGGGCGCGCGCGACGCGCGTCGGCGACGCGCTCGTGATGGAATCGGGCTGGATGGACTGCTCCTGCCTGATCGCGTCGAGCTGCCTGCGCTCGAGCACGCGGAACGCGCCGCTCTTCATCAGCTCTTCGATGATGAGGTCGGCGGCGCCGATGCCGAGCGCCTCGGCGAAGTTGGCGCCGTCGCGGATCCCCATCTTCTCCAGGCGTCTGCGCGTATTGCGGTCGCTCGCGATCTGCGCGGCGACGGTGCCGTACTCGAACGCGCCAACGGTCAAGGACGGACGCGCCGCCGCCGCGACGGGCTCCTGCGCGAAAATCGCGGCGGGGGCGAGAACCAGGGCGGCTATGAGTGAACGAAGCGGGCTCATTGTTGTCTCCGGTTGAGTGGTACGACCGGAGATTAGCCCCGATGGGCAGGGGTCCTGAATACGTAGGGTGACGTAGCGGTGGGGGGGCTGGGTCCTGGGAGTTTGACGGGGAATCCAAGTTCGGAGTGTGGCAGTAGGGAGTGATGCAGTGGGGAGTTAACTCCTGACTGCCAAACTCCTCACTGCCACACTCCAGACTTGGATTCCCCCTCAAAATCCCCGAAGCCCGCTCCGCAGACCATATTTCGGAATAACTCCAAAAAGAGGCCTCTCCAGTGGGATACAACCCCTACAACGGCTACTCCGGCAAGGAACGCGACGAGAAGGAAGCCGAGCGCACGCGTCTGCTTCAATCCGGCCAGCTGCAGATGCGCCACACCGAGTGCGAGCTGTGCGGCGATCCTGATACTCCGACCAAGCCGCACGTGGAGGACTACTCCAAGCCGTACCTGTGGGAGCCGCCCGCGGAGTACATGGT
>CALMKE010000294.1 GCA_937867645.1 uncultured Gemmatimonadota bacterium
GGTGAATGCTTACGGCCCACATCACCGCGACGTACATCCACGGGATGTATTTCTTCTTGTCCGGCTGACGGCCCGCGTAGCGGCTGTACAGGATGTAGAAGGGGATCGCGAGGTTGAGCGCGAGGTAGCCGTTCAGCACCAGGACGTCCCACGCCAGCAGCGATCGCGGCCAGTTCAGAAAGCCGATTCCCGGCATGAGGTGCCAGCCGCCGAGCGGATTGCCGATGTCCACCACGACGAACGAGAGGCACATGACGAGCGCCGCCACGGCGACGGCCTCCGCCATGAGGACCGCGCGGCTGAAGTCCACGTCGTGCAGGATGTAGGCGGGAAGCACGAGCATCATCGCCGCCGCCGCGAGACCGACCAGGAAAGTGAAGTTGGAGATGTACAGCCCCCAGCTCACGTGGTCGTTCAGTCCCGTCACTGCCAGTCCGTACCGGAGCTGGAGCGAGTAGGCGAACGCGCCCACGAGCATGATCGCCGTGAGCGATCCCATCCACACGTGATACCGCCGGCTCCCGGAGGTTGCCGAGTCCAGCGCCGTCAGGAGGAAGGGTCTCAGGTGCAATGTCGCCTCAGTCGGTGAAGTACCAGAAACGCGGCTCCGTCTTCAGATCCTCTTTCAGCCTGAACACGCGCTTGTTCGCCAGGACCCAGCGGATCTCCGAGTCCGGATCGAGCAGATTGCCGAATACGCGCGCCCCGGTGGGACACGCCTCGGCGCACGCCGGCAGCTGACCTTTGCGCGTTCGATGAATGCAGAAGTGGCATTTCTCCACGACTCCCGCCTT
Source organism: uncultured Gemmatimonadota bacterium (assembly GCA_937867645.1). Taxonomy (GTDB): domain Bacteria; phylum Gemmatimonadota; class Gemmatimonadetes; order Gemmatimonadales; family Gemmatimonadaceae; genus JACDCY01. The sequence goes on from CALMKE010000294.1 coordinate 795, forward strand.
GCGCGCGCGATTCCCGAGGTAGTGCTGATTCGTGTTCAGCTCGGCGACGGGAACTTCCGGCTCGCCCCAGTTGAACCGGCGCGCCCAGTAAGGACATGCCGCCATGCAGTAGCGGCAGCCGATGCACCAGTCATAGTCCACGACGGTGATTCCGTCGGGCTCCTGCCAGGTCGCGCCCACCGGGCACACCTTCACGCACGGCGGATCGGCGCACTGGAAGCACTGGGTACCCATGTAGAAGTGGCCTTCGGCGGGCACCTCGTGCTGGAACGTCGCGTCGGCGTGATCGAGGTCGACCACGCCGTCTTCCATCTCGAAGATGCGGATGTACTGGGTCGCCGCGCGGCGGTCGAGGTTGTTCTCGTTGATGCACGCCTCGATGCAGCTGCGGAACCCCTGGCACTTCGAGATGTTGAAAGCGTAGCCGAACACCACGCCGGGCTGCGCGCCGGTGGACTGGATGGTCACGTCCACGCCGCGCTTCAGCTCCGCCAGCCGCTCGAGCCGGGCGATAGTTTCGGCGCGCTCGACCTCCGTCATCGTGCGGTAGTTGCCTTTGATGTATTCGCGCCAGGCGAGCAGCCTGGCTTCCTTCGACTCCGGCGTCGTCGCGCCGAGCGGCGCGCAGGCAGCCACCGCGCTGGTGCCGATCGCCGCTCCGCCGAGCAGGATGCTCAGCGCGCGCCGGCGATCCACGCGCTTCTGCAGCAGCGTGTGGTCGCCGGGGTCGGGCAGGGGGCCGGTGCTACGTTCGGATGTCATTTGCCTGAGCCTCGGGTTCGCTCGATTCGCGGACCCCGGAAGGGGATGCGCGGCTCGAGCGCCGGATCGTGCGGGTCGTGGCAGTCGGCGCAGCCCATGAGCACGCGGCGTCCCTGCCACCCGTCGAGCCGCTTGCCATGCGCGCCCGCGGCCCACGCTTCGGCCTGCGAGAAATGGCATTGCGCGCACAGCCTGTAGGTGTGATCGAGCGTGGCTCGCTCGCCGCTCTTGAGCGCGAGGAGCTCGACGTTATCGGCCGAATGGCACGTGGCGCACGTCCCGCCGGTTTGCCGCGGGTGCGACACCTTGATGTTCTGATGCGCGTCGGCGACCCGGTCGTCGGCGAGCACGATGCGGCGGCCGAGATGACAGGACGTGCAAGGATATTGTCCGAGGTCGGCGGCGCGCGACCGGAGCGAAGTCCGCAGCGTGATGCGGCCGAACCGGCGGGACATGGCGGAGGCCGGGTCGCCCGTGCGGAGCGTCACGTCGAACGGGCGGTCTCCCGGCCCGCGCCAGAGGTCCACGCGCGCCGACGCCACGGTCGCGACCGCTCCCGGCGCGACGGCCGTGTCGGTGCGCGCGATCGCCGTCGTTTCGGAGTGCGCGCGGGCAACGTCCGCCACGGGCTCGCCGCGGCGCGTGCCGAGCTCGGCGCTCTCTTCCTTTGCCGCGCGGTCGCGCTCGCGGCAGCCGGCGCTCATTCCGAGTAGCGCGACACACACCAGCGCCGTCGTGACGCGGGTCACGAGGCGCCTCCGCGATGCGCGCCACCGGCCCGAGCGGGCCGCGCGAATTCGCCCGCCTCTTCGCCGGCCGGCAGGTGGCACTGCTTGCAGTCGGCGCGCTCGGGGTGCGTCGTGCGGATTTCCGCGACGGCTGCGGGCGCGGCGTGGCACGACAGGCAGTTCGCGCGGAACTCGAGCGTGTGGGGGATCGGTGGCGGCTCGCTCGCCGCCGCGCGTCGCGGCAGGCGCGGCCACGCTATCGGGCGCCAGTCGACCGTGGACTCCGTCCAGCGGCCGGCTTCGGGCGTGTGGCACTGGCGGCAGCGCGCGCTCGGATCCGTGGAGGGCAACGCGATCGCCATCAGCTGCCCGTCACCCACGTGGCATTGCAGGCACGCGCCCATCTCCGGGTGGGGCGTGATCGGCACGTACGCGCCAAACCGCTGGGAATACCCGCCGCGCTCGTGACATGTATTGCAGCTGCCATTCTGGAATTCATCGGGCGTGAGGCCGTGCGGGATCCGCGGCGGGGCGCCCGGAAACGCGCGCAGGTTCCGCCACGTCGCCAGCGTGCGCGGGTGCGCCGATCGTCGCGGCGCCGGGCCCGGATCGATGGCCAGCACTCCGGCGTTTGTTCGGAACACGTCCGCCTCGGCGGCGAGCGGTGGCTCGCCCGTCGGGAACGGCGAGGCCGCGGCTGTCGCCGGCTCCACTCGCTTCGCAGCGGTCGGGCCGAAGGCCACGACGAGCGCCGCGATAGCGACCACCGCGGACGCGATCAGGAAGAGACGCTGCCCGACTCCGCTGGACGCGTGAGCGCGCGAGCTCACGGGCCATTCCGTCCGCGTACCCGCTCGACGCGCACCGCGCAGATTGTGGTATCGGGCTGCCCCGAGAGAGGACAGAAGGCGTCGAGCATGAGCTGTCCGACGGGCACGCCTTCGTCGAACGACGGCACGAACAGCTGGCCACGGGGAGGTCGCGAGCGGTAATCGATTCGCGCTTCGATCTCCAGCGAGCCGCGCCGACTCACCAGTCTGACCACCTCGCGGTTCGCGATACCAAGCCGCCGGGCGTCCTCGCGATTCATCTCGAGATACGCGCGCGGCACGGATCTGTGCAGCGTAGGAATCCGCCGCGTCATCGCTCCGGCGCCCGAGTGCTCGAGCACCGCGCCGACCGTGAGCCAGAAGGGGAACGCCCGGTCCGGGGATTCCGCCGGCGGCTCGTGCGGGCGAAGCCAGATCCACGCCTTGTGGTCGGCGTGCCCGTAGAAGTCGAAATCGCCGCGCGCGCGATCGGCCGCCGCGTCGCGCGCGGTATTGTACCGCCACTTCGTCTCGCGGCCTCCTGCAATCGGCCAGACCACTCCCCGGCGCTCGCGCAGGTCGGAGAAGGCAGGCAGCGCGCTGCGTGGCTGGTCGTGAAACCGGCGGTATTCTTCCCAGATCCGCGCGACGTGGTCGCGCCGGTCCCAGGGGAAGAGTCGCGACAGTCCCATGCGCCGGGCTACTTCGATCATCTGCCACGCGTCGCTCATCGCTTCGCCCGGCGGCGGCACGAGCTGATCGAAGTGCTGCGCCGGCCGCTCGACGTTCGCGAACACTCCCTCGCGCTCGAGCCACATCGCCGCGGGAAGCACGACGTCAGCTACGTCGCTGGTCGGTGTCGGATATGCCTCCGACACGACGACAAAGCGCCCCTCCTTCGCGGCCGCGCGGCGGTATCTGGCGAGGTTGGGAAGGCTCACCATCGGGTTGGTCGCCTGGATCCACAGGAAGCGGATGTCGCCCCGGTCCAGCGCGCGGAACAGCGGCAGCGCGGTGCGCGTCGGCCGCGGCGCGATGACATCCTCGGCAACGCCCCAGATCGCGGCGGCGCGGCGGCGATCGCTCGCGCTCGCCACGACCCCCCGGGGGAGCGTGTGGGTGAGCGTCCCCGCGTCGTGCACCGAGCTCCCGCCACTCGGCTGGCCGGTGAGAGACAACGCGGCGTTGCCGGGCGTCGCGATCTTGCCGACGAGCAGGTGGATGTTGTAGAGGAGGTTGTTCTGCCACGTGCCGCGCGAATGGCGATTCGCTTCGGCGCCCCACACGGTCATGACCTTGCGCGCGCGATCGCCGTACAGCGTCGCCAGCCAGCGTACGTCGTCCGCGCCCAGCCCCGACAGCTGCTGCGCGCGCTCCGCGGTGTACGGCGAGAGGAAGGACTTGTATTCGTCCAGGCTCGAGGCGATCGCGCCGTCGGCGACCAGCGCGTCGTCGGTGAGGCCGTGGCCGATTCCGGTCTTGCCGCGCTTGAATGCCACGTGCCGGTCCACGAAGTGCCGGTTGACCCATCCGCGGGCGACGATCTCGCGGGCGATCGCGTTCGCGATGGTCAGGCCGGAATGCGGCGCGTGCAGGAGCGAGCGGTCGGAAGCGTAGCTCGTCCGTGTCGTGCGCGTCGTGAGATCCACGATCCGGACGGAGCGGTCACGGCGCCGCCGGTCTAGCATGCGCGAGAAGAGGACCGGATCGGTCTCGGCGAGATTGATGTCCCAGAGGATGAAGGCGTCGGCGTGATCGACGTCTTCGTAGGATCCGATCGAGCCGTCGAGGCCGAAGCTCGTCTCGAGCCCGGTCATCGTGCTCGCCGCGTACAGCCGCGAGCTCGATTCCACGTTGTTGGTGCCGATTCCGCCCTTGAAGAGCTTGGACGCGACGTACGCGTCGGGGATGGTCCACTGCGCCGAGCCGTAGATCGCGACGCTGTCCTTCCCATGTTGCCGGATGGTTTCGCGGAGGCGCTGAGCCACGAGGTCGAGCGCCTCGCTGATCGGCGCGTCAGCGAGTCCGCTGTCGCGGCGAATCCGGGCCCGACTGATGCGATCCCGACCATACAATGCCTGGACCGAGTAATAGCCTTTCGCGCAAGCGAGCCCGTTACCGACGGTCGAGGCGGAATCTCCCTTGACGGCGCCCGCCCGCCCGTTCTCGATCGCGACGAGCAGTCCGCAGCCCACGCCGCACATCCGGCAGGGAGCTTTGCGCCAGTCTACGGGCGGCTCCGTTTCACCCGCGTATGACGGAGTGGCACACAGCAACGCAGTCGGCGCCAGGGCCGACCCGGCGGTGGCGGCCGAGACGGCGGCAATCCCCTTGAGGAACTCTCTCCGTTCGACGCTTCTCAATGCCCGCTCCGGATGGAGGCTGGCTGTCGCGGCCGGATCGCTTCTCGCGGCCGGTGCACGTGGCCCCATGGATAGCTCTTCGAGCAACCGGGCGGGAATCATCGAAAACCCGATTTGCGGGCATTTATCTCCTCACAGCCAGGCGGAAGTTCGCCGACAGAGCTAAGGGGAATTCCTGACTACGCGGGTTTCTGCATCAGGCCCATCTTTGTGCAGTTGCAAAAAGTGGCTCAAACGATGTGCTTCCCGGGGGTCCTTGTGATGAGTCCTTTCGTGCGCAGATCCGCAGCGACACTCATGCGCAGCTTTCCCTCCGCTCCTGCTCTCGCCGCGTTAGTCATTTTCGCCGGCTGCTCCGGTGACAACGTTGTCTTCCGCGATCGCGCGCCATTCAATCCGCCGCCCGATGCTGCTAGTGGATTCCTCGGCTACTACGACGCCACCGCCAAGCAGACGACGTGCGGCAACTGTCACTCCGGCTTCCAGGCCAGCTGGGCAACTACGGCGCACGCGAGTGCGCACGCGACGCTCGAGGCTTCGTCGAGCAAGCAGGCGTTCTGTTACAGCTGTCACACGGTGACAGGGAAGGGCAACAGCGTCGGCGGAACCAGCTCCGGATACGATGCCGTCCAGGTCAAGACGTACCAGGATGTGCAGTGCGAGAGCTGTCACGGCCCCGGGTTGAAGCACGTCGAGGGCGTGAGTCAGGGAACGCTGATACGTCCACTGGCGAAGTTGAGCGTGACTGGAGGTGGCACCTGCGCCGACTGCCATTCCGGAATACACCAGCCTTTCGCGGAGGAGTGGAAGGAGTCACGCCACGCGACGGTGAACGCCTCACGCGCGGCTAACGACCACTGTAAAGGCTGTCACGACGGACGCGGAGCGCTGGCACGATTCGGTGAAGACGGCAACTACGTAGAAAAGGAGACGGAGCCTCAGCCCACTACGTGCGCCGTCTGCCACGACCCGCACGGATCGCCGAATACGAAGCAGCTGCGGTTCTCTATCAGCGCGGCGGATCCGGAGCTCAACCTGTGCATGCGCTGTCACCTGCGAGTCGCCGTGCCGGAGCTTACGGGTTATGGCGCAACGAGGCCGCATGCGCCTCAAGGCGCCATGCTGCTCGGGTTTGCCGGCTGGCGTCCCCCCGGCTTCCAGTACGACACCGCGCGTATCTTCGGATCGCATGCCACCACGAAAAACCCGAGACTATGCGCCGGCTGTCACGTGAACCGGTTCACCGTCACCGACAAGCTGACAGGGGCGTTCACGTTCCAGTCCACCGGCCACCTGATGCGCCCGGTCCCATGCCTGGACGCGGCCGGGAAGCCGACGGCCGACAAGACGTGCGCCTATACCACAACGGCCAGGACCTGGCAGAGCTGCGCCAGCTCGAACTGTCACGGATCGGCAAGCGCGGCTGCTACAGTGTTCAATGATTCGCGCGCGCTGATGAAGTCGTTCGCCGACCAGATATGGACGGATCTGAACAACAGCGGGTCGCTCCAGGCCGCTCCAACGGATGGTGGCCTGCTGGCTAAGGTGATGGCGACGCGTCCGGGCGAGTGGAGCGGTACCGATAACATCACCACGCCGGCGGAAGGCGCCGAATTCAACGCCCGGCTGTGCGGCGAGTACAACCAGGCGAACGCCGACAACTCGAAGGGAGTTCACAATCCGTTCTTGTGTCGGGCGCTGCTCATCGCCACAATCAATTATCTTAGGACTTACTACTCGCTGCCCGCGCCGACTCTGACCGAGCAACGCAGCCTCAACATGATCAATGACCCCGAATTCGTTCGGACGGTGCAGGTGTCTCGCCGGGCTCCAGGCAGGTAACCCGCACCGGGCTGTTCGGTGATCGGCACTGAAATGAGCGCCGCCGTCCGAGGTTTGTTCTCGACGGCGGCGTTTCAGCAGACGGAAGCGGCGCAGCGCGAGTCCGTACACGTCGGAGCGGCCGACTCGGTGCTCGTAGAGTCTCCTCTGCCCGGCGGGGTAGCGCAGGTCGTCCGCTTCCTGCTGAACAACGTTCCACCATGGATCCAGATCGCTGGCATCGTCATCGGGCTGCTTGTCGCGATCGCGGTGGGCTGGTACCTCGTGCGCCGCCGCGCCCGGATCACCAGCTGGGTCAAGTCGCGCGGTCGCGGCGTTCAGCTCGCCGTCGCGGCCGCTGCGCTCCTGGTTCTCATCGCCGCCGGCACGGTGAGCGCGGCGACGTGGAACTACACGCAGCACTCGAACGCCTTCTGCACGGGTTGCCACGTCATGAACCCGGCGTTCCAGCGGTTCACCAACGATGAGAACAAGCACGCCGAGCTGTCCTGCCACGACTGCCACCAGCAGCCGATATCGGCCAGCGTGCGGCAGATGTACCTGTGGATCAAGGAGCGGCCGGAGGAAATCGGCGAGCACGCCAAGGTTCCCAATCGGGTGTGCGCCACGTGCCACGTCACCGGCGATACGGCCCGGTGGCAGCACATCGCGGCGACTGCCGGCCACCGCGTGCACCTGGAGTCGGACTCCAGCGTCCTGAAGAACCTGCAATGCGTCACCTGCCACGGTGTCGAGCTGCATCGCTTCCGTCCGGCGAAGGAAACGTGCGGCCAGAGCAAGTGTCACGACACGAAGGACACGGACATCGTGCTCGGGAAGATGGCCGACCAGACCGTGCGCCACTGCACGACCTGCCACCAGTTCACGGCCGACGTGCCCGCGCTGGCCACGACCGATTCCGCGCGGGGGACGCTGGTGCCCGGCGAGGCCCAGTGCCTGGGCTGCCACGAGATGCGGCGCATCATGCCGGACTTCGACGAGAATCGTGATCCGCACGGCGGGAAGTGCGGCACGTGCCACAATCCGCACGAGCAGAAGACTCCCGAGGCCGCGGGCGAGACGTGCGCCAGCGCGGGCTGCCACTTCAACTGGCGCGATGAGCCGTTCCACGTGGGCGCGAACCACAGGCAGGTAGCCTCCAAGTGTCTCACCTGCCACATACCGCACCGCTCGAAGGTGGATGCCAGCAACTGCGAAGGCTGCCACCTGAGCGTGCGACAGCGCAGCCAGCGCCGTCCGCCGCTGCCGTTCGATACTTCCGCCGCGCTGCGTCGCTCGGCTGCGCCAGTTCCGGCGCAGCCGCACGGCTCCCTCGCCTCCGCGGCTTTGCGCCGCGTGAGCAAGACCGAGCCTCCATGGCCCCGGCACGTCTCGCGGCTCAGGGCGGAGAATGCCGATCCGACTGTGGCTCTGAGCGTTCCGAGCGCCGCCGCGGCAGCCGACAGCTTTCCTCATACGAGGCACACGAAACTCGCGTGCCTCGTATGTCATCAGACCGGATCCGGGCACGGCCGGCTGACATTCACGCCGCCGCGCGGCTGCGCGATATGCCACCACCAGGCGCCGGAGCAGGCGCGCTGTGGCTCCTGTCACCGGACCGCGGAATACAGCGCCCCCAAGAGCGTGATCGTGACGGTCGCCGTGCCCGCGCATCAGCCGCGCGGGCGACCGGTGGGTTTCCTGCATTCCCGGCATCGCTCGCGCGTCTGCGTTGACTGCCACACCACGCCGGTGACGCTCGCGCCGGGACGAGACAAAGCGCAGTGCAGGGATTGCCACACCGAGCATCATGCCGCGGGCCGGACCTGCTCGACGTGTCATTCGCCGGTGGACCCGGGTCCGTCGCACCAGACGCTGGAGATCGCGCATCAGCGGTGCGACGGCTGCCACACCGCGACGACGGTCGCGCGGCTGACGCCGACGCGCAGCTTCTGCAGCACCTGTCACACGGAGAAGGCGAAAGACCACTACGCCCAGAAGGAATGCAGCGTCTGCCATTTCCTCGCTGAACCCGCCGCCTACCGTCCGAAGCTCAGCACGCGACCGGCCGGATGACCTTGTCGCGCGGGCTGGTCGCCGCGTGCGCGCTCGCGGCGTTGTCATCCCCGGCGTTCGCCCAGGACTATCGCGTCCGCCTGGACGCGCGCCTGCAAGCCGTGTCCTTTCGGGGGCTCGTCGCCGACAGCATTCCCGCCGCCGAGGCGGTGCCGGGATCCAGCGGCGGGCTCGAGACCCCTGACGGCATCGCGGTCAGGTGCGGCGGCGGCGCGTTTTGCCACTTCTTTCGTCCCGGTCCGGAGCTGCGCGGCGTTCCCGCGGCCATATCGGCGAGCCTCGCAGTCTGGGGACTCGGAATACAAGGGCTGGCGCTGCACGCGACCGGCCGCGTCGTGGGTGATCTGGGCGGCGACGATGTATGGCCCGGCACTGAGCCAGCCGCGCAGCTAATCGAAGGCTATCTCGATTACAGGCGCTCCAGCTTCATCGCGCGCGCGGGCAGGCAGCTGCTGACGTCGCGTCTGGAACCGATGGGCTTCGACGGCGCGTGGCTGCAGGCCCGGATCGACAGGTTCTCGGTCGAGCTCACGGGTTATGGCGGATGGGGGCTGGGGCAGGCCGCGGTCGTGCCGGCGTCCAATCCCGCGCTCAATCCCCTGGACGAGTGGCGTCCGCGCGATCGGCAGATCGTCGCCGGAGCTGAAGTGGCGTGGCAGTACCGGGGCGTGGACGTGCGCGGCGAATACCGCCGCGAGATCGATCCCGTGGATAACAGCTTCGTGTCGGAGAGGACCGGCCTGTCGTTCCACAGCCGCGCGCGCTCGTTCATGGCAACCGCCGGGCTGGACTACAACATGGCCGAGGGCCGTCTCGGCAATGCGGATCTGACGCTGTCGTTGCTCCGTCCGCGATACTCCCTGTCCAGCGGCGTGCGGCGATACCGCCCGTTCTTCAGCTTGTGGACCCTGTGGGGCGCGTTCAGCCCGGTGCCATACTCGGCCGTGAACGCTTCCGGCGAGCTTCGTCCGACCGTATGGCTGTCGCTGCACGCGCGCGGTGAGCGGTACAGGTATCAGGACGCGGGGGTGTCCACCGCGCTCATTCCTCAGCTCGAAGATCGCGGCTGGCGGCTGACCTCGGGAGCTACGGTGACGCCGAGCGCGCGCTGGATGCTCGACGCCAACTATGGCCTGGAGCACGGGCCGGGCGCCCGCTCGCGCTTCGCCGATGCGTCGGTGACCTTCGCGCCGGGCGCGGGACTGTCCTTCGACATGTACGGCGGCGCGCTGGCGCGTCCGCTGGAGCTACGGTATTACGACGCGAACAGCCGGTGGCTTGGCGCGCGCGCGGAATGGCAGCGGAGCGGCCAGCAACGGATCTGGGCGGACGTCGCGCGAGTGAGCGATGAGCGCGAACGGCCCGACGCCGCATCGTCGTCGCTCGCGCAGTTCCGGCTGCGCGCCGGCGTGAGCGTCGCCTTCGGGTCGGGCGCCGACCGCACTCCGCTTCCTCCGGCACGGCCGCTCGCGCGATGAAATATCTCGGCCGGAAGTGGTTGGCGATCGTGCTGGGTGTCGCGGTGCTCGGCGGCGGCGCGCTCGTCGCGGCTCCGTTCGACGGGCGGCAGCAGCAGGAGAAGTTCCCCCACGCCAGGCACGCGAACCTCTTCCCGTTGTGCACGGCGTGTCACGCCGGAGTGACCGAGGCGCGACAGCCGATTTTCCCCAATCCGGCGAGCTGCGCGTCATGCCACGACGGAGTCGTCAAGCAGCGAGTGTCCTGGCAACCGCCTGCTCGTCCGCGCGGCAGCAACTTGCGCTTCACGCACGGGGCGCATCATCGCGCGGTCACCGCCCGTGATCCAGCCGACAGCGTGCTCGTCCGCAGCTGCAGCAACTGCCACACGCGCGAGGGCGAGCCGCGAATGGCCGTGCGCCTCGCCTCGTCCAGCCGGTGCCTGGCATGTCACGGATTGACCGCGCCGCACGTGGACAACCCCCCCGCCGCGTGCGCCAAGTGCCACGTCCCGCTCACCGAGGCGCCCGGACTGACGGCGCTGGAGATCGCCGACTTCCCGAAGCCGAGCTCGCACGGCGCGCCCGATTTTCGGTTGGGCGGGCACTCCAGGCTCGCGAAGGTCACGCAGGGCGGGCGCGTCGGCATCGCCGCGAGCTGCGCCACCTGCCACGCGCGAAACCTGTGCATCTCCTGTCACGTCAATGCCGCGGAGTCGCCGGTGATCAGCGCGCTGAAGCTGGATGACAGGTCGCCGGTGTTCGCGCTCACGCAGCCGGTGCCGGCGAGCCACTCGCGGCGGGATTTCATCAGCACGCACGGTCGCGACGCGGAGCGGGGAACAGCGTCCTGCGCCACGTGCCACACGCGCGAGAGCTGCGCGACCTGTCACTCGGGAACCGCGCCCCGCGCCGTGGCGTCGTTACCCGCGGCCGGCCCGAACCGCGCTGCCGGCGCGCAGCTCGTGCGCACGCCGCCGCCGAGCCACACCCGGGACTTCCGCGAGAAGCACGGGCCGGAAGCGGGCGCGCGGCCGCGCACGTGCCAGACGTGCCACGTCCGGTCGATGTGCCTGACTTGTCACCGTCCGGACGTTGGTCCGCAGGCGCGGTATCATCCGGAGTCGTTCATCACGCGGCATCCCAGCGCCGCGTACTCCCGGTCGGCCAGCTGCAGCGACTGTCACAACCCCGCGCAATTCTGCCAGAGCTGTCACCAGCAGGCGGGAGTAGTCGCGGCCCGACGCATCGGCGCGGCGGGTTATCATGACGCCTTCCGGGGGTTCACCCTGGGCCACGGCCAGGCCGCGCGCCAGAGTCTGGAGTCGTGCGCCTCGTGTCACGCCGAGCGCGATTGCACCGCATGCCATTCCGCGGTTGGTGGCGGCTTCCGCTTCAGCCCGCACGGCCCGGGCTTCAACGCGGCCCGGATGCGCTCGAAGAATCCTTCGCTGTGCATCGCGTGCCACGGCACCGCGATCCCTACCGCACGCTAAGTTCAATTCAACGGAGACAATTCGAAATGAGTCATTCAATAGCCGGACGCCTCACCGTCGCGTTGCTGGCGGCGGCACTCGTGGCGGGTTGCAACAAGAAGGAAGAGCCGCCCATGATCCCGCTCGGTCAGGCTGCGTCCCCCGGGCTTTCTCCGCACGGGACGGTCCCGTCGATCACCGGTGAAGCCAAGATCGCGCTCGACAGCGGCAACAAGCTGTACACCGCGAAGTCCTATGCTCTGGCGCTGGCGCAGTATCGCCGCGCCGCGGCGCTGGCCCCGCAAGCGGAGGCTCCGCTGTTCGGGATACTGATGGTCGCTGACGCCACGAAGAACGCCACGCTCAGCGACAGCGCGACCAAGGCGCTGCGCGCGCTGAACGATTCCACCACGGCCGACGAGGTGGTGGACGTCCACTCGCGAATCGGGACGCCGCCTCCTTCGCGGTAGCCCCGATGAGCTGCGCGCTTCCGGTCGCGCCGCCCGGCCCGTAGCTTGTCGCAACTTTTCGAAGGCGGGGCGGGTGGGGCGACGCAAGCGAGTTCTGATCGTGAACTGCTATTGGCCCGAGACGCGGGTGCCGATGCAGCTGCCGAACGAGATGCCGATGCCGCTCGCGCCGGTGCATCTCGCGGGACACTTCGCGCCGCGCAAGTGGGACATCCGCCTGTACAACGAAGTCGCGAACGGCCACCTGGAGCTGTTCGCGCCGGAGCTCCTGCGCTGGCCGGACGTCGTCGTGTTTTGCGGCCTCACGGCGGCGTTCGACCGTTTCCTGCAGCTGAGCGCGTATCTTCGCACCCGCAATCCCTCGGTCGTGATCATTGCGGGCGGACTCGCGGTGCGCCTGCTGCCGGGCCACGCCGCGACGCGGTTCGACTACGCCTGCCGCGGGGACGTGGAGGAGATCCGTGACGTAATCCGCGACGCGTTCGGCGAGGAGTTCGTCGCCGACGATCCGGTTCCGCGCTACGACCTCGCGAGCTGGATGGGCCGCTGGATCGGGTACGCGGAGTCGAGCCGCAACTGCAACTTCCGCTGCAGCTTCTGCACGCTGACCGCGGACTCGCTGCCGTGGCGGGCCGCCGACGCCGGCACTTTCATGCGGCATCTCGAGGCGATGGGTCCGCGCGTCCTGCTGCACATCGCCGACAACCAGTTCGCCGGCGCCGGCCGCGACGCGTTCAGCGAGCGGCTCGACGTGCTCAAGCGCGCGCGGGAGAAGGGCATCTTCCGCTGGTGGGCCGGCTTCGTCACCGACGCGTTTCTGTGGGACGAGGACAACCTCCGCCGCGCGAAGGAATCGGGCTGCATCTCGCTGCTGATCGGCGTCGAGTCGTTCGACACGCAGTGGCTGCGCCGGATGAACAAGGCGCAGAACGTTCGCCGATCGCAGGAGTCGCTGATTCGCCGGTGCCTCGAGGCCGGGATTCTGTTTCAGTATGGCCTGGTGTTCGATCCCACCGAGCGGCGCGTTGCGGACATGGAGCGCGAGCTCGACGTGATAGCGCAGGATGCGTCTATACCCGCGCCGAACTTCATCTTCGTCGCCACGCCGTTCCCGGGGACGCCGTTTTTCGCGGAGAAGCACGCCCAGGGTCTGATCCTCCCGGGGACGCGCGTGCGCGACCTCGACGGCTCGACGCTGAATCTCCGCGCGCTCGACGGCGAAGCGGCGGTCGCGACATTCCTCCGCACCACGAAGAACCTGGTCGGACGGCGAGCAAGGTTCCTGGCGCATCAGGCGCGGTTCCACTGGCGATATCGCGCCGCGCTGGAGCCGCACGTCCACCTCGCGTCCGCGCTCACGATCGGCAGCATCATGTCGCCGCAGGGCCTGTCCAACGTGCGGTACGCTTTCCGCGCGAAGTCGCCGCGCACCCACGTCGGCGCCACGGACCGGCTCGACCCCGTGTACACGCCGTCGCAGCCCGTGGACGGCAGGTTCGCGAGCTGGTTCGAGCCTACGCTCGTCACGCTCGCCGACGGCTCGCTCAACCCGGCGCTCGCGGACGATCTCACGCGGGCGCACGCGCGCCGCCCCGCCGCCGCGGTGGCCTGATGCCGCTGGCGCCGCGACCTTCGCAATCGAGCAAGCCCTGGTGGCAGACGGCGCGAGTCGTGGCGTTTCTGGTCGTGCTGCACGCGCTACCGGTCGTCGGATTGATCGCGGGCACGACCGCGGCGGACTGGTGGACGTTCGCGGCGACGCATCTCGCGCTCGCGTTCTTCGTCGCCAGCGGGCTGCACCGGTACTTCGCGCACCAGTCGTTCCGGACGAGCCGGGCGGGGCAGGTGGTTCTCGCGGTAGGCGGGTGCGTGGCATTCACCGATCCGATCGGCTTCGCGGGCAAGCACCGCATCCATCACCGTTACTCCGACACCGACGGCGATCCGCACTCGCCGAAGGACGGATGGTTCTCCTGCTGGATCTGGAGTCTCGCCGACGACCATCTGACGGAGGCGCAGATCGAAGCAGCGTGCCCGGATCTCATGCGGCACGCCGAGCTGCGCTGGCTCCACAGATGGTACTGGGCGCCGGGCTCCGCGCTGGCCGCGCTGTACTTCGCGTGGGGCGGGTTGCCGCGCCTCGGCATTGGGTTCGCGCTAGCGCTGGTGCTCGCGCTGCACCTGACCTCCGCCGTGAACTACGCGTGCCACCGGTGGGGAAGCAGGAGGTATGACACCGCCGAAGGCTCCCGCAACAACTTCCTCGTCGCGCTGCTGACCTGGGGCGAAGGCTGGCACAACAACCACCACAGGTACCCTGCCGCCGCGCGGGCCGGATTCCGCTGGTGGGAGATAGACGTGAACTACTACGTGATACGCCTGCTTGCCGCGCTCCGGCTCGTGTGGGACGTGCACGAAGTTCCCGCCCGGCTCAGCGACCCGCGCGCGCGATGAGTGGCGCGCTGGGACGGATCTCCCTGGCCCTCTCCGGCGGTGGCACCCGCGCCGCGGGCTATCACCTCGGAAGCCTCAGCTACCTCGACCGCCTCGGCCTGCTGCAGGATGTAGTGGTCATATCTGGCGCGTCGGGCGGCGCGTTCGTCGTGTCCACGTACGCGATGTCGCAGGCGAAAGGTCAGACGTTCGCGCAGTACTCGGACTGGATGCTCGCGCGCTTGCGCACGGGGAAGATGGCCGAATGGGTGCTGGACGAGTTCACCGGCGCCAAACCGTTGGGACTGTCCGGCCGCCGCACGATCATCGCGTCGCTGGCGGAGTGCTACGACCGGTATTTCTTCGAAGGATTCAGGTTCGGCGAGATGGTGGACCGCCGGCCTGGTCATCTCGAGGAAGTCGTGATCAACGCGACGGACTACCGCAGCGGCCTGGGCTTTCGCTTTCAGCTCCATGCGCCGGCGGGAAACGCGCAGTCGCCGATCGATCCGGTCCTGCTCCGGCACGCGCGGCTCGCGGACATCATGGCATCGTCGTCGTGCCTCCCCGGCGGGATGGAGCCGTTCTTCTTCCCGGAGGACTTCGTCTGGGACGGAGCGGACGCGCAGCGCGACGCGGCCACGCTCCGCGGACAGTTCTCGGCGCTTGGCGTCGAGGCCATTCCATTGATGGACGGCGGACTGTACGACAACCAGGGACTCGAAGCGCTGATGGAAGCGGCCGCGCGGATCAGCCCGGATGGCGGGAGCGCCGGCCCGGACACTGCGATCGAAGACGGCAAGCGCCTCTGGAAAACCGGCACGGATACCCAGCGTTTTCCCGGGGAATTCGATCTCCTCTTCCAGCGGATAGCCACCGGCGACATCCCGGCCGAGCCGCCAGGTCTCGTGGTCGTGTCCGACGCGGTGAGGGTGGATGATCCGTTGCTGCGCGCGGCGTTCGTGCCGGGCCAGCAGCGACCGCTTGCAACGTTGCCGCAGCCGCCCGCCGATCGCGCCACCCTGGCGACGGCGTACAGGTTCTGGTGGCTGCTCGCGGCGCTGTGCGGCGGGACTTTTCTCGCGGTGCTATATGACGTGTGGGTGGAGTACTGGCGGCAGGGTGATTTCCGCCCGACGATCCACGGTCTCCTGCTGTACATCGTCCCGATGCTGCTGGCCGGCGCCGCGTTCATCGCGCTCCTCAAGGTGCGTGGCGCCGCGCGCGGCGCGCTCGGCGCAGTGGACACGGTGCTTGGAACCGAAGGAAGATCCATCGACGAAAAGCGCGACGCGCCCAAGACCTGGAGCTTTCTCCGGAAGCTGCCGCTCTCGCAGCTGCCCTGGCTGATGAAAATCCGCCTGGCGTCCATAATGGCGACCGTGAGCGACATATTCTTCGTCCGCCACCGCATCGTCGGGTACGCGTTGCTCTACGGCTTTCCCGGATGGAGGCGGCAGTTGTTAAGCGCGGAGATATTCTCGCTGCTGATCAAGGCGCCGGAAGACGCGCCGCAGGTCACGGACGCGCAGCGCGCGGTGGTGAAAGTCGCGTCGGAGCAGCCGACCGCGTTCTGGTACGACAAGCCCGACGAGCTGGAGCAGCTCGTCGCGACGGGGCAGATGAGCATGTGCCGGAACATGATCGTGTTTCTGCAGCGGCGCCGCGCGGAAAACCCGTCCGCGTTCAGCCGCGAGCTGGCGGAGATGTTGGTGAAAACGCAGGCGGATTGGCGACTGTTACGCGAGCGTCCGATGGAGCTGGTGCCGCAGGCCGCGCGGCCCGCCCCTTTCAAAGCCCCGCGCGCGTCTGGCTGAGGATCTGCATCCGCCTGCGGTGAAGGTCGCCAAGTCCGGACTCTTCCTCCAGCATCGTTGCGTATCGTGGATCATTCATCGCCAGATGTCCGGCTCGCGGCGCGACGAGCGGCTTGAGGCCGTGGGGATCGTGCTGCTTCAGGGCTTCGCGAAATAGAGGCAGCGCGCTCTCGAGATCCCCAAGTCCGAGGTGAATCCATGCCGCCAATCCCGGCCGCGGACCATCGGGGCGGGTGTTGATCTCGTCCAGCGCGGCGAGTGCTGTCGCCCTGTCGCCGGCGAGCGCGGACGTGTGCGCGTGCAGCGCGACCATGAATGGCAGTCTGCCGCTCCGCTCAACCGCTCTGGCGTACCATGTCAACGCCGCATCGACGTTCCCCTCCGCGAGGAAAGCGCCGCCGAGAGTGAACAGGCAGGGGAGGTAATCCGCGGACAGCTCGAGTCCCTGGTGCGCGTACTGTTTGGCGCGTTCCGGCTCGTCGCTTATCAGGGCCGCTCGCGCGACGCTCCCGGCCACGAGCGGCGAGAGCGGATCGAGCGCCAGGGCGATCTCCGCCTCGACGTGTGATTCTTCTTTCGGGCGGTGAAGGGCGAGCCACTGACACAGAGTTGCGCGAGAGGTGCTCAGCCTCGGCCCGAGCTCTACCGCCCGGCGCAGTGACGCCCAGCCCAGCTCTTCGTTGTGGCCGAGCAGGAATTCGAAAAGACCGCGCGAGTAGTGCGCCTCCGGGAGCTGTGGCTCGAGGGTGACGGCGCGCTCGGCTGCGACTCTGCCGCGCTCGAAGGCGGCGCGCGGGGGAACCGCGCCATAGTAGCCGAGGAAGGAGAATCCGTCGGCAATGCCGGCCCAGCCATGCGCGTATTCCGGGTCGAGTTTCACCGCTTCGTTGAAAGACTCCATCGCCTTGGCGAGCGCGCGCTGGTTCCAGAAGTAGCGGCCGCGGAGCACCGCCTGGTAGGCCGAAAGATTCTCCGTGCCGCGCCGGACGCCGGTGATCTGCTCGCCTTGCGACGTGGTGAGCTGCACCGACAGCGCGTCGGCGATCGTGGTCGCGAGCTCGTCCTGCAGAGTGAACACGTCCTCCAGGTCGCGGTCGAAGCGCTCCGACCAGCGCTGCTGCTGCGTGGAGACATCCACGAGCTGCGCGGTGACGCGGATACGCCGGCCAGAGTGGCGGACGCTTCCCTCGAGAACGTACTGCACCTTGAGCGTCCTGCCGATCTCGTCGACGTTCGCGTTCCTTCCCTTGAAAGAGAAGGAAGACGTGCGCGACGCGACGCGCAGGCCGGGAAGTCTCGCCAAAGTGCTGATCAGCTCCTCGGTCATTCCGTCCGAGAAATAGTCGTGCTCCGGGTTGCCGCCGACATTTGTCAGCGGCAGCACGGCAACCGACGGAATCTCCGGCTTGGCCGGCGCCGTGGGAGGGGAGAGGTAGTCGGCGAGCGCCCGCGCGTCGGAGGGCTGAGAGACGAAGTCGCGCCGCGCCTGACGCAGGGAAGACACGAACTCTCCGGCGCTGGCAAACCGCTCCTCCGGCTCTTTCTTCAAGGCGCGGTCAACCGCGGCCACGACGAACGCGGGCACGTCGCTCCGCAGCGAGTCGAGTAAAGGCGGAGCCTCGGTGAAAAGTCGCTTCATTATCGCGACAGACGTGCCGCCGCCGAACGGAGGTTCGCCGGAGAGCATCTCGAACAGAACCGCGCCCAGGGCATATACGTCGGTGCGCGCGTCGGTCGCCGGGTCGCCGACTGCCTGCTCCGGACTCATGTACGAAGGCGTCCCGATCGAAACGCCGGTGCTGGTCATGCCTTTACCGCCGGCGGACTCCACCACCCGCGCGATTCCGAAATCAGCGACGATCGGAACGCCGTTCGACAGCAGTATGTTCTCGGGCTTGATGTCGCGGTGAATCACACCGCGCTTGTGCGCGTATTCGAGCGCGCCGCCGATCACGAGCGCGACGTCCACGGCTTCGTCTACCGACAGACGTCCCGTCGTCTCGATCCGGCTCCGCAGCGTCTGCGCGCCATCGACGAACGGCATGACGTAGTACAGGAGGTCATCGTGTCCGCCCGAGTCGTGCAGCGGCAGAATGTGCGGGTGCTGCAGGCCGGCGGTGAGGAGCACCTCGGCGGTGAACCGCTCCGAGCTTACGGAGCTCGCGAGGTCGGGGTGCAGCACCTTGACCGCCACCTTGCGATTGTGACGGACGTCGGTCGCGCGATATACCGACGCCATGCCCCCCGTTCCCACCAACCCTTCGAGCCGGTAGGATGATCCGAGGGCGAGCCGGAGGCGATCGAGCTGGTCGGGCATATGCAGACAGTGGCAGCGCCCTCAGTCGGGCGCAAGCTCGGCTGAGTACGACGCAGGGTCCTGGCGAAAGAATCCGCTCAGCTCCGCGTACAGTGCGGGATGCTGCGAGCGGAGCGCTTTGGGCCGCTCGAAGAAAGCTTCCGTGCAAACGGCGAAGAACTCTGCCGGATTGGTGGCGCCGTACGTGTCCAGCAGTGTCGGAATATCCGCGGCGTGCGCGTGCCTGAGCGCGTCGAACTCCGCGCTCATGATTCGCCCCCACGTCACGTAGTCGCCGTGAGTGGCCAGCACGGGCACACCGTCCACCTCGCGATTTTCGAAGTCGAGTTGATGCGCGAACTCGTGCAGGATCAGGTTCCCACCGCTGTCCGGATCGGCGGCGCCGTGCCGCGCGAAATCCCAGGCGAGCACCACCGCCCTCATCCCCGGCGTCGTGTGGCCAAGGCGGTCCTCGCCGCCCGCCTGCCAGATGCCGCCGCCCACGTGGAACTCTTCCCGCGCCGTGTAACCCGAAGGGTATACGAGTATCGACGTCAGCTCTGGATAGTAGTCGGTGTCCCGGCGGAGCAGGAGAACGCATGCCTGGGCCGCGATCGTTACGCGAATCTCCTCGGTGAGCTCCAGCCCGCCGCACCCCTCGAAGTGTTTCTCCGCGAGAAATACCTGAACGTGTCCGAGTAGCTCGGCCTGGTCCGCGGGGGGCAGCCGCCGAAAGATGGAAAGATTCTGCTCGAGGATCGCGCGCCACGACGGCGGTGCCGGCTTCGAGCGAAGTCGCTCGCGCCGCCGGCGGGAAATTCCGAATGGCATCCGGTAAAGCTAAGGACCGGCGGGTTCAGTCTCGTCGCGGACGCGCGGCGCCTCAGCCCGCGCCTTTTTCGCGGAGGTAGCTCGCTGTTGCTTCGCGCTCGTCGTGCAACGCCCAATCCAGCGGCGTGCCTTCGTACACCTTGTCCTTCACGTCCAGCCGCGCGCCTCGCTCGACCAGCAGTCGCACGACCTCATCGTTGTCGGACAATACCGCCTGGTGCAGCGGCGTCGCGTGCGCATGGAAGCCGGGCGGATTGTATCGGTTCGGATCCGCGCCAGCGTCGAGCAACAGTCGCACGACGTCGGCGTGCCCGAGCTGCGCCGCGAGCGCGAGCGCGGCATGCCGGTCCGCCTCTCCGGCTCCCGGCAGAAGCCTGCGAACTTCGTCGGCGCGCCCGAGACCGGCGGCTTCGACGATCCCGATCTTCGCGCCGCGGGCAACGAGTGTCTCAGCGGTGTCCGCGTAGCCGAAGACAAGCGCGGTGCGGAGCGCGGACTGCCATTCGGTGCCGGGACCCTCGAGGGCGGCGCCGCGATCGAGCAGCGTCTCGGCGAGCTCGGCCTGCAGCCCGGCTCCGTGCGGGTGCGCGCTCGAGACGAGCATGCTCAGCGTCGTGCACCTCTCGTCGTACATGTCGGCGAGCGCGTCGGGATCGGCGCCCGCGTCCAGCAGGATGCCGGCGATCTCCACCGCGTTCGGCGGCGTTTTCTGCCGCGAATCTTCCACTCCGTTGGCGGCGACGTAGTGGAGCAGCGTGGCGTGGTGCCGCCGGGTCGAGCGCGCGTGCGCCAGCTCGGGCCACTCGCGAAGCATCGCGCGCAAGCGGGGCGCGTCGCCGGCGACTACGGCCTCGGCGGCTTCCTCGAAGCGCGTCACCGGGCCGTCCTCGGCGACCGCCTCGGCGAAGCGCATGAGCTCCACCCAGTTGTCGAAGTGGTACTCCCGCGCGGTGACGATCTGCGCGTCGCCGGGAGAGAGGGTCGTGCCGCGCACCGCGCTGACGGGTTGGTCGCGGAAGCGCGGGTGCTGCCACTTGAAGCGCCAGTGCGCGGACTCGTCATCCGCCAGCACCGCGTTGAACAGGGCTTTCGCCTGCTCCTTGTATTCCTCGGCCGTCGCGCGGAACGACAACGCAGCGCGCGCGGTCATGCCCACCGAGCTTCGCGCATGCCCGACCTCCTCCCATATAAAGTAGGGACTGGCTGGCGCAAGCGAAGCTCCGGAGCGCCGCCGGCCGCGTTGGTGGGCGCGAGAGCGGGTTGTAGCTTACCGGCCATGCCCACGGAATGGCGCGTAGCCGTCGGATCGGATCACACGACGGCGATCGTGGAGCCCGCTGCTGGCGGCCGACCGGATGTCGTGTTCGCGTGCGCCCATGGCGCCGGCGGCAGCATGAACCAGCGCGACCTGGTCTCCCTGGCTTCGGAGCTGGCCTCCCGGGGCATCACGGTCGTTCGATTCAATTTCTTGTACAAGGAAAAGGGCTCCGGGCGTCCCGATCCCATGCCGCGACTCAAGGAGTGCTTCGCGTCGGTCGTGGCGCGCGCGCGCGAGGAGCTGGCGCCCCGCCTGTTATTCACCGGAGGACGGTCCATGGGAGGGCGCGCTGCCTCGATGCTCGCGGCCGACGGCTTCGCTTCCGACGGCTTGATTCTGCTCGCCTATCCGCTGCATCCGGCTGGCAAGCCCGACCAGCTCCGCGACAAACATCTCCCCTCGATCGACGTGCCCGTACTCTGCTTCAACGGAACCCGTGACGCGCTCTGCCGGCGTGATCTGATGGAATCCGTGCTCGCGCGGGTGGCGACGCGCTGGGAAATGCACTGGCTGGAGGGCGCCGATCACGGCTTTCACGTTCTCAGGTCTTCCGGCCGGACCGACGCCGACGTCCTCGCCGAGGTGGGCGCGGCGACGCAGAGGTGGGTAGCCGGCATCCCGCCGCGGGATAGCTTATCCCTTCGCCCATGACCATGCGTGAGAAGCTGGAGATCCTGGAGAAGCGCCGCGCCGAGTCGGAACAGGGCGGCGGCGAAGCGCGCGTGCAGGCGCAGCATGCCAAGGGAAAGCTGTCGGCGCGCGAGCGGCTCGATCTCCTGCTGGACAGCGGCACGTTCGTCGAGCTGGACCGTTTCGTCACGCACCGCTCCACTGACTTCGGGCTCGACAAGCAGAAGATCTACGGCGACGGGGTGGTCACGGGGCACGGGCGGATCGACGGGCGGCTGGTGTACGTGTTCTCGCAGGACTTCACCGTGTTCGGCGGCTCGCTGTCGGAGGCATTCGCGGAAAAGATCTGCAAGGTGATGGACCTCGCGGTTCGGAACGGCGCGCCGGTGATCGGCCTCAACGATTCCGGCGGCGCGCGGATCCAGGAGGGCGTAGTCTCGCTCGGCGGCTACGCCGAGATTTTCCTGCGCAACACGCTCGCGTCGGGCGTGGTGCCGCAGATATCGGCGATCCTCGGTCCCTGCGCCGGGGGCGCGGTGTACTCGCCCGCGATCACCGATTTCACGTTCATGGTTCGCGGCACGTCGTACATGTTCGTCACCGGCCCCAACGTGGTGAAGACCGTGACGCACGAGGACGTGACGATGGAGCAGCTCGGCGGCGCGGACACGCATGCGGCGACGTCGGGCGTGGCGCACTGCGCGTTCGACTCCGAGCCGGCGTGCATCCAGGCGATTCGCGATCTCCTCCGCTTCATCCCCGCGAACAACGTGTCGGATCCACCGCGCGGGCCCGCGACGGACCCCCGCGATCGCCGCGACGAAGCGCTGCTCGACATCGTGCCCGACAACCCGAACAAGCCGTACGACATGCACGAGGTGCTCCGGCGAGTCGTGGACGGGGGCGAGTTCTTCGAGATTCAGCCGGACTACGCGGGCAACATCATCTGCGGCTTCGCGCACCTGGGCGGGTACAGCGTGGGGATCGTGGCGAATCAGCCGGCGGTGCTGGCGGGCGTTCTCGACATCAACGCATCGGTCAAGGCCGCGCGATTCATTCGCTTCTGCGACGCGTTCAACATTCCCGTGGTGACTTTCGAGGACGTGCCCGGCTTTCTCCCGGGCGTGGGGCAGGAGCACGGCGGGATCATCAAGCACGGCGCCAAGCTGCTGTACGCCTATTGCGAGGCGACGGTGCCGAAGCTGACGGTCATCACGCGCAAGGCGTACGGCGGCGCGTACGACGTCATGAGCTCGAAGCACATCAGAGGCGATTACAACGTAGCGTGGCCCACGGCGGAGATCGCGGTGATGGGACCCAAGGGCGCGGTCGAGATACTTTTCCGCAAGGAGATCTCCGAGAGCGGCGACCCGGCAAAAGCCACCGACGCCAAGATCGAGGAGTACCGCGCGAAGTTCGCGCATCCCTACATCGCCGCCGGCCGCGGATACCTGGACGACATCATCGATCCGCGCGAGACCCGCCCTCGGCTGATCGACGCGCTGGAGAGCCTCGAGAGCAAGCGCGACAGGAATCCGCCGAAGAAGCACGGGAACATTCCGCTGTGAGAGCCAGCTATTGGCTGTTGGCCATTGGCTGTTGGCTGCTGCCGGCCGGAATCGCGGCCGGACAGGATTCCGCCTCCGTGAATGCGGACGCCCCTGTCGAGCGGGCGCGACCCGACCGCCCGTGGTGGGTCGGCGTCTGGACGGGCGCGGCGAAGAACTCCCCCTTCGCGACGCGGCAAGGAGAGCGGCGTCGCGATTACTACATGACCGGTCTTCGAATCGGCCGCACCATGCACTCGTCGCGCCGCCTCGCGTTCGATTATTTCGTCGACCTCGTGCCCTGGGTCCGCTCCACCAACAATCCCGTTCGATACACGAGCGAGGAAACGTGCGCGCTCCGCCAAGGGCTGCTTCAGTGCCGGCGACACGAGGTGATGAAAACCGCGACGACTCACGGCTACGCCCTGACTCCGGTGGGGCTCCAGATGCGCGCGCTGCGGGGGCGTCCGGTCGAGATCGTCGTCGGCGCCAGCTTCGGCGCCGTGATGTACGACCAGCGGATCCCGGACCCGGGCGAGAAGCGCCTCAACTTCATGGGTGACGTGACACTCGGCGTGCAGGTGCCGACGGACCTCGGAGTGACGGTGCTCGCCGGCGTCCGGCAGAACCACACCTCCAACGCGAACACCGGGGATGTGAACCCGGGACTGGAATCGCGGGTGTTGTACGTCGGCCTGACGCGGTCCGTCGGGCGCTCTCGACCGTAGGCTCGTGTTCGACAAGATCCTCGTCGCGAACCGCGGCGAGATAGCGCTCAGGATCGTGCGCGCGTGCCGGGAGCTCGGCGTCGCGTC
>CALMKE010000295.1 GCA_937867645.1 uncultured Gemmatimonadota bacterium
CCGCGCGAAAACGTCTTCGCCTGTTTTGATGAGGCTGCCTGCGTATGCTGGTAAGCGTGCTGGTCGCAGCGGGGGGAGGCGAGTGTCGTCCTAAAGATGTGCGCCTAGCCCAGGCGGTTCCCGCGACTCAGCGAGCAGCAGAAGCTGTTACGGTTAGTCGATGCAAAGAGACGGTCACAACAACCCTCTCTACCGGGTAGGGAAACCTTGCGCTGAGTCACTCCCTTAAGTCATGCCCGGTACCGGTGCCCTCTTGCAGTTGCTATCGGCGTACCTCGACCAGTGCTATGAGCGCGAGCAGCAGCCGACCACAAGTGATTTCGCTCACTGGCTAGGTGTGAATCGGGTGACGCTCTATCGATGGTGCCAGGCTGAGTTCGGTCTTCCTCCCAATACGCTTCTTCGGGAGGACCGCTTGCGTCGCGCCGACGAACTGCTTTCGGATGGACGTACTACCGCCGAAGCGGCCTACCACGCCGGTTATCGAACGAGAGGAACGATGTTTCGGGAGTTTCGCAGGCTCCGTGGCCGTACACCACGCTCGTCGCGTTGAAAGAAAAACCTATGCAACCGAATGCCACTAGTATTTCGGCACGCCGTGTAGGAGACTACGGCACGACATAGGGCATGCACTACGAAAGGAAATTCGATCTTGATGAAAAAGACATTCCTCTCCTTCCTCCTGTTCGTAATCGCGGCTGAATCGGTCGAAGCGGCATGCAAGACAGAAGCTTGTCGGCGTGCCATGGCATGGAAGAGCGACTACGCCGCCATCGTGCTGGACGAGGACATTCCGCGAGATGGTTACTTCGCTGTCCTCGGTGCAATGAAGTCTAACGGTGGCGTCGTCGCGATTGAGGCCGAGCAGGTGTTGCTTGGCTGGCTCCCGAGTTCGACGGCACCGAAGATCCGCACGACACCCGGCGTCCGCGCCGTTCTATATCGGTCCGCTGCCACGATTAGCGATCTCGTTCGCAGCGAAGAGAGTCGTTCAGCCCTCCGATTTTTCAATCGTGTCGTGACGGGAGAATACGAAGATGACGTAGAGGCCGGTCTTGCCAGGCACGGGCAGCCCCTCAATGGGTGTGCACGGTGGTGGCGCGGGCAGGAGGCTTTTGCTCAAGCCGTTTCTGCGACCCCGGATGCAGAGGAAACTCCCTGCAGTACATCAGCGAAGTCCAGGTCGTTGGCAATCGGGGACAAATCGAAGGGATTCGAGATCTCGCGTGTTGTGCAGCCCAACTTCTGGTATGAGGAGCCCTGGCAAAATCCCGACATGCGGGGACGCGTTGCCGTACATCTTTTCCGCCTCGACAGCGACGGCACCGTCGATCAGAACGAGTTCACCTGGACTTGGGACGACTTCGTATACGCGAGAGATCAAGTCTATGGCGCATTCACATTCTGGGCGAATGAGGCTGCGATAAGGAACATCCAGTTGAGCTTCAGCATCTTCGTCATGGATCCGTTCTCGCATTACACGCGCTCGACCGTTCCGACGCGAACGAAGTACGAGCCGATCCGTCACGATTCGTGGACCGACGATTACCTGTGGATGAACGACGCGCTGTCTGCGCATGGCTACGGGACCGTGTTGGGGCCAGATCCCTTGACAAACCAGCGCAATGTTTACACGCAAAACGACGCGTTCAATCTTGCCCGCCGCAGTGATCCGTCTTACGGTCCATTCGACCGATCGTTCACTATCTATGTCGTCTATAACCCTCCACCAGCTCCCTCTCGTTTTCTAAATAATCGCAGTGGATACGGCCTTGTTGATGGACCTGCGGTACTGGTTATGTGGAATACCGACGACTGGTTTCCGCAGAATCTCGGTCGCGTTGTGACGCACGAGGTTGGACACATTTTCTGGGCATGCGATGAATACCCGGAACAATGCGACCGGTGCGACTATTGCTTCCGGTCCTTTGGCATACCCAGAGGCCCGCGTACCTGGACAAGCAACCGAAACTGCAAGAACCCGATAGCAGGCTCGTGCGGTGTCATTAAGGTCGATTGCGTGATGGACAATCTAAGCGTTCACGCACTTTGCGCGGACACCCCATCTCAGATCGGGTGGTAGGAGGCCCATGAGAACCGCGCTTATTTGCAGCCTCATATTGCTGGCAGCGGCACGGAGCGCTGCCAGCGAGCCTGAAGCCGCGGCCAACCCGTATACACCAATCCTTCTCCCGATCTACGTGTTTGGCGTTCCGGGAGCGTATGGTACCTCGTGGTCAACGTCCGCGTCGTGGTACTACAACCCCCTCGATCGGGCAGTCAGCGTGATCCCAAGCGTAATGTCAAACTATTCGCTCGCACCGGGGACCGGCCCCTTGCTTGCGCCGGTTGGCACCCCCGAATCACCAGGCACTTTCGTCGGGGTAGAACGGGACGCCGCGGAAAGCATTCAGTTCGAGCTTCGCCTTCGCAACACTGCGTCGCAGGATTGGGGGACAAAGATTCCGGTCGTGCGGGAGGACGACTTCGGCGGGCGAAGAGTCCTGATGGGCATTCCTGTTGTAGGTCCGTTTCGCTCCGCTCTTCGAATCTATGGCCTGCCGTACGAAAGGGATGGAATGCTTCAAATGGAGGAAAACGTCCAGGTCCGGATCTACGACATGGGGCTGGGCACTCTCCTCACCACACGAGAACTGCGACTCACCGGCCGACACGTCCCCTATGTGCAGGTTCTGTCTCTAACAGATGTGTTCCCCGAAATCGTCCCCCTGCGACCGGTGGATTCTGTAGCCTCGGTTGTGGTGGAAGTCCAGTCACTTGGGCAGATGAAGGTCTGGGCTTTTGTAAGTGTGACTTCAAACGCTACGCAGCACGTGTCCGTGATCTCGCCGGAGTGATTCACGAGTACTGAGCTTCCGAGGGTTGAGTCGTCACCCGTCACTCGTCTCTCGCTACAATAACTTCAATGCCTCGAATGAAAGCTCTCGCCACCCTCGCGCTCTTCCTCACGGCCTGTGTCGCCTCCGGCCCTCCCACCCGTCCCAACGATCGCGAGTGGAACCTTCTCATGGCCGATTACCAGTGGATCCAGACCCTGCGCGGCGCGCAGAAGGACGCCCCGGCCACGGCGACGAGGAAAGAGCAGATCGAGGCGCGCCTCGAACATCATCG
>CALMKE010000296.1 GCA_937867645.1 uncultured Gemmatimonadota bacterium
ACGATCGAGCTGATCACGCCGATCGCGATGGACGAGGGGCTCCGCTTCGCGATTCGCGAGGGCGGCCGCACGGTCGGCGCGGGTGTCGTAACGAAGATCATCAAGTAGCTGTTAGCTCTTGGCTGTTGGCTGTTGGCGACTACAACAGCAAAGCCAAAAGCCAATAGCCAATAGCCAATAGCTTTTATATGCCACGAGACAAAATCATTCTGGCTTGCAGCGACTGCAAAAGCCGCAACTACTTCACTTCCAAGAACAAGCGCCTGCACCCGGAGCGCGTCGAGTGGAAGAAGTATTGCCCGCGCTGCAACTCGCACAAGCTGCATAAGGAAACGAAGTAACGATGGCGGTCGCGATCATCCAGCGCACATCGACGTGGTATCAGGAGGTCGTCGCCGAGATGCGCAAGGTCACCTGGCCCGACCAGGCGCAGCTCAAGGACACCACGATCAAGATCCTGATCTTCGTGCTGTTCGTCGCGGCGGTGATCGGACTAATGGACGTGATTCTGCAGGGCGTTCTGGTTCGCGGGATTCCTTCCCTGTTCGCGAGGTGACGGTGTCGCTGGAGCAGCAGCACAGGTGGTACGCGATCCAGACGACGTCGGGTCACGAGAACAAGGTGAAGTCGCTCGTGGAGCGGAAGATCCAGGCCGACCCGCGTCCGGTGGAGGAGCGCCCGATCCGTCAGGCGCTCGTGCCGACGCAGGAAGCGGTGGAGATCAAGAACGGCAAGAAGGTCAACGTCGAACGGAAGATCTATCCCGGCTACGTGCTCGTGGAGATGGTGATGGACCAGGAGACGCTCCACACCATCAACGGCATTCAGGGAGTGATCAAGTTCGTGGGACAGGACAGGGCGCCGCAGCCGCTGCGTCCGGACGAAGTAAACCGCCTGCTGGGCCTGGGCGTGGAAGAGGAGAAGCACGAAGAGCGTGACGAGATCCCGTTCATGGTCGGCCAGGCGGTGGCGATCACGGAGGGCCCGTTCACGGACTTCAATGGAACGGTGGAAGAGGTGATGCCGGACAAGGGGAAAGTGCGCGTCAGCGTCTCTCTCTTCGGTCGGCCGACGTCGGTGGAGCTCGATTACTTGCAGCTCAAGGCCTACTAAGCTATTGGCTATTGGCTGTTGGCTTGTAGCGGAAGAGAAGGGAACTGAAAGGGCGTTGCTGTTAGCCAAAAGCCAACAGCCAACAGCCAAGAGCTGTTAGTTCGTGGCCCTTGCGCGGGGCGGCCGGAAACGGCGAGGAGCGCACGGTCGGATACCACTACGACCTTTAAATACACCGTGGGAGTTCGGAACCGTGGCGCGCAAAGGGCGCGCGGCGGATTAGACGCTAAGGAGTTTTATGGCTAAAAAGATCACTGGATTCGTCAAGCTGCAGATCCCTGCAGGCAAGGCGAACCCGGCTCCTCCGGTCGGCACGGCGCTCGGCCCGCAGGGGATCAACATCATGTCGTTCTGCAAAGAGTTCAACGCTCGGACGCAGGGACAGGATTCGGTCCTCCCGGTCGAAGTCACCATCTACGCCGACAAGTCCTTCACCTTCATTCTCAAGACGCCGCCGACGGCGTTCCTCTTGAAGAAGGAGGCGGGGATCGAGAAGGGCTCGGGCACGCCCAACAAGGCCAAGGTCGGCTCGGTCACCCAGGCGCAGGTGCGCAAGATCGCCGAGATGAAGATGCCGGACCTCAACTGCGAGTCCGTCGAGGCCGCGATGAAGATGGTCGCGGGCGCGGCGCGCTCGATGGGCCTCGAGGTACGCGGCTGATGCGCGCTCACGGCAAGAAGTACAACGAAGCGGCCAAGGGCCGCGACGTCGCGCTCCGATACGAGCCGAAGAAGGCGATCGAGCTCGTCAAGCAGGCGTCGTTCGCGAAGTTCGACGAGACTGTGGAAGTCGCCGTCCGACTCGGTGTGGATCCGCGGCACGCGGACCAGGTCGTGCGCGGCACGGTCGTGCTCCCCGCGGGCACGGGTAAGACAGTGCGCGTGCTCGTCATCGCCGCCGGCGAGAAGGCGCGCGAAGCGGAAGCCGCCGGCGCCGATTTCGTCGGCACGGAGTACGTGCAGAAGATCAAGGACGGCTGGCTCGACTTCGACGTGCTCGTCGCCACGCCCGACCAGATGGGCCAGCTCGGACAGCTGGGTCGCGTGCTCGGACCGCGCGGTCTCATGCCGAACCCGAAGGCCGGAACGGTGACGTTCGACATCGCGCGCGCGGTGCGCGAGGTGAAGGCCGGCAAGATCGAGTTCCGCGTGGACAAGGGCGGCAACGTGCACGCCGCGATCGGCAAGGTCTCGTTCCCGGCGGAAGCGCTGGAGACGAACTTCACCGCGTTCATGGATCAGATCGTCCGCTCGAAGCCGTCCGCGGCCAAGGGCGTGTACGTGCGCAACGTCGCGATCTCGAGCACGATGGGCCCGGGCGTCGCGATCGACACCACTCCTTACCGGTAACGGCGATGAAGAGAAACGAGAAGGAACGCCTCGTCGCCGAGCTGAAGGACAAGCTCGAGGGCGCGAGCGCGCTCTACTACACGGATTTCACGGGTCTCAACGTGAAGAAGATGACGGACCTGCGCCGCCGGTTCAGGAAGGCGGGCGTCGAGTACGTCGTCATCAAGAACACCCTCGCGCTGCGGGCAGTGAACGAGAGCGGTCTCACCGGCGAGCGTCTGCGCGGACCGACCGGGATCGTGGTGGGGAAGGACGCGGTCGCGGCCGCGAAAGTGCTGACCGATTTCGCCAGGGAATTCGAGCAGAAGCCCGAGATCAAGGGCGGCATGCTCGACGGGAAGTCGATCGACACCGCGCAGGTCAAGAAGCTGGCGTCGCTGCCGTCACGCGAGCAGATGCTGGCCGAGCTCGGCGCGGGAATGCAGTCGCCGATCGCGTCGCTCATCGGCGCGATGAACGGTTTGATGGGAATGTTTGCGGGAGCGCTCGAGGCGCTCAGAACTCAGCGCGAAGGCGCATAACCAACAGCTTTTGGCTGTTGGCTGTTAGCTGTTGGCTCAGCCAATAGCCAAAAGCCAATAGCCAACAGCTCACTTACAGGGAACAGGACAATGGCTAACGCTACCATGAGCAAGGACGAGATCCTCGACGCGATCGGCAACATGTCGGTATTCGAGCTCGCCGAGCTGGTCGAAGCATTCAAGACGAAGTTCAACGTGACGATCGCCGCGGCTCCGGTCGGTGGCGCTCCCGCCGCCGGCGGCGGCGCAGGCGCGGCCGCTCCGGCCGCCGAAGAGCAGACCGAGTTCACGGTCACGCTCAAGGAAGCCGGCGCCAAGAAGATCCAGGTCATCAAGGTCGTGCGCGAGCTGACCGGCCTGGGCCTCAAGGAAGCCAAGGATCTCGTCGATGGCGCGCCGCAGCCCGTGAAGGCCGGCGTCACCAAGGACGAAGCCACGGCGATCAAGGCGAAGCTGGAAGAGCAGGGCGCGACGGTAGAGGTCAAGTAATCCGCCATTCCCGGAGCGGCGCGAGCCGCTCCGGGCTGGACGGGTTTCTTGAACCTCTAACGACGCGTACATGATCAAGCACTTCGCTCCGAAGCACGACAAAAATCAAGCTGAATGCGCTTTCCCCGTCGCCGCGAAAATCTCGCAGGCGGACGGGGCCGCGGCGCTTTTCGCCTATTGTGGGTTGGTGAACAATGCCTGAGCTCTCCAAGCAGATTTCCTTCGCGAAGCTGGAGAAGGGGATGCACATGCCCCATCTCCTCGACATCCAGACCCGCGCCTTCGAGTCGCTGCTCCAGCTGGACGCGGTCTCCCTCGAGCGCGAGGACATCGGTCTCGAGCGGGTCTTCAAGGACCTGTTCCCGATCTCCGACGTCCACGAGAACTTCTCCCTCGAGTTCAAGAGCTACACGCTCGGCGAGCCGAAGTACACCGTCGGCGAATGCATCGAGCGCGACATGACCTACTCGGCGCCGCTCAAGGCGACGCTGCAGCTGGTCGTGTTCGAGACGACCGAGGCGGGCACCAAGCGCCCCAAGAACATCATCGAGAAGGAAGTCTACCTCGGCGAGCTGCCGCTGCTCACGCCGCTGGGAACCTTCGTCATCAACGGCGCCGAGCGCGTGATCGTCAGCCAGCTGCACCGGTCGCCGGGCGTGGTGTTCGAGGAGTCCACCCACCCGAACGGCCAGCGCCTGATCTCCGCGCGCATCATCCCGTTCCGCGGATCGTGGGTCGAGTTCACCGTGGACATCCACGACGTGATCTACGTCCACATTGACAAGAAGAAGAAGTTCCCGGCGACCGCGCTGCTGCGCGCGTTCGGCTATGGCACCAACTCCGACATCCTGCGCCTGTTCTTCGGCGTGCGCGAGCTGGACCTGTCCAAGAAGCGCGAATCCCGCGTGGACGTGCGCGAAGTGCTCGGCGCGATCATCGCCGAGGACATCACGCTCGCCGGCGAGGCCGCGACCCCCG
This sequence comes from uncultured Gemmatimonadota bacterium, assembly GCA_937867645.1. Taxonomy (GTDB): domain Bacteria; phylum Gemmatimonadota; class Gemmatimonadetes; order Gemmatimonadales; family Gemmatimonadaceae; genus JACDCY01. Next base: position 4,452 of record CALMKE010000296.1, read on the forward strand.
ACGCTCCGAAGCTCAAGACCAAGAAGGCGCGCGAGGCCAAGGCCCGCGCCGAGGCGGAGCTGCTCGTCAAGGAAGGCGACGAGCTGACGGAAGAAGTGTGGAACCGCCTCATCCGCCTGAACATCAAGAAGATCAAGGTGTTCGCGTCGTACACGATCATCGACCTGCGCGACGAGCAGGACGCGATCGAGCGCGGCGAGCGTCCCGTGCGCCGCGACCTGGCGCTGGACGCGGTGGACGCCGCGACCGGCGAAGTGATCGCCGACGCCGGCACCACGCTCACGGACGCCGCGATCAAGCGCATCCGCAAGGCCGGCATCCACAAGGTGTACGTGTTCGTCGTGTCGGGCCGCGCCGAGTCCACGCTGATCAAGAACACGCTCGCCAAGGACCCGACGCAGCACGAGGAGATGGCGCTCAAGCAGATCTACTCGCTACTCCGCCCGGGCGACGCCCCGAACAAGGAGACGGCGCGCGACGCGCTCAACCGGCTGTTCTTTTCGCCCAAGCGCTACGACCTCGGCCGCGTGGGCCGGTACAAGATCAACCAGCGGCTCGGGCTCAACCGCCCGGCCAACGAGACGGTGCTGACCAAGGAAGATTTCATCGCGATCCTGCGCTACCTCGTGGAGCTGCACGAGGGCCGCGGCTACGTGGACGACATCGACCACCTCGGCAACCGCCGCATCCGCTCGGTCGGCGAGCTCATCGCCAACCAGTTCTCGGTCGGTCTCTCCCGCATGGCGCGCCTGGTGAAGGAGCGCATGTCAATCAACACGGACCCGGAGAAGATCTCGCTGGACGATCTGGTGAACGCGCGGACGGTGAGCGCGGTCATCCAGGCGTTCTTCGGCTCGTCGCAGCTGTCGCAGTTCATGGATCAGACCAATCCGCTCGCGGAGCTGACGCACAAGCGCCGGCTGTCCGCGCTCGGACCGGGCGGGCTCACGCGCGAGCGCGCGGGCTTCGAGGTCCGCGACGTGCACTACTCGCAGTACGGCCGCATGTGCCCGATCGAGACGCCGGAAGGACCGAACATCGGTCTGATCACGTCGCTCGCGTGTTACGCGCAGGTCAACGACCTCGGCTTCGTCGAGACGCCGTACCGGGTCGTGCGCAACGGCAAGGTCACCAACGACATCCAGTGGCTCGACGCGAATCGTGAGGAAGACGTCACGATCGCGCAGGCCAACGCGCGCCTGAACCCCGACGGAACGTTCGTGGACGAGCTGGTGCTGTGCCGCCAGCGCGGCGACGTGCCGCTCGTGGCGCCGGACCGCATCGATTACATGGACGTCGCGCCGGAGCAGCTCGTCTCCATCGCCGCGGCGCTGATCCCGTTCCTCGAGCACGACGACGCGAACCGCGCGCTGATGGGCTCGAACATGCAGCGGCAGGCGGTTCCGCTGCTGAACCCGCAGACGCCGGTGGTCGGAACGGGCCTGGAAGAGAAGGTCGCGCGCGATTCCGGCGCGATCGTGTTCGCGCGCCGCGCGGGCGTGGTGTCGAGCGTCACCGCCGACGAGATCGTCGTGGACGCGGCGGCCGGCTCGACCGCGCCGCGGAAGAAGGGCGACTCGCAGCCGCTCGCGCGGCTGTCGCAGCACGACCGCTACAAGCTCAAGAAGTACTGGAGAACCAACCAGGACACCGCCATCAACCAGCGGCCGCTCGTGGCCGTGGGGCAGAAGGTCAAGGAAGGCGAAGTGCTGGCCGACGGCGCGGCGACCGAGATGGGTCAGCTCGCGCTGGGCGCGAACGTCACGGTGGCGTTCATGCCGTGGTACGGGCACAACTTCGAGGACGCGATCGTGCTGTCCGAGCGGCTGGTGAAGGATGACGTGTACTCGTCCATCCACATCCAGGAGCTGGAGCTGCACGTCCGCGACACCAAGCGCGGGCAGGAAGAGATCACGCGCGAGATCCCGAACGTGGCGGAAGAGTCGCTGACGGATCTCGACGACCGCGGCATCGTCCGCATCGGCGCGCACGTCAAGCCGGGCGACATCCTGGTCGGCAAGATCACGCCGAAGGGCGAGACCGAGCTTTCCCCCGAAGAGAAGCTGCTCACGGCCATCTTCGGCGAGAAGGCGAAGGACGTGAAGGACTCGTCGCTCAAGGTCCCGCCGGGAATGGAAGGCGTCGTCATCGACGTCAAGATCTTCTCGCGCATCGAGGACCAGGTGGTCGAGAAGGACCGCGGCGAGCGGATCGGCGAGATTCGCCGGCTCGAGGGCGAGGAGAAGATCCGCGTCAATGACGCGCGCGACGCCGAGCTGGCGGAGCTGCTCGAGGGCCACACCGTCGTGCTCGCGCTCAAGAGCGGCACGGTCGAGGAAGCCATCCCCGCCGGCACCAAGCTGACCGCCGACCTGCTGCGCGACCTCAAGTTCTCGTCGCTGGACGTGAAGACGTTTCGCGTGCAGGACAAGAGCACGCAGGAGCAGGTGCGCCGCATCATCGATCTCGCCAACGACGAGAAGGCGAAGATCGAGGAGAAGGCGGAGGAGCGGATCGACCGCGTGCTGCAGCCGGATGAGCTGCCGCCGGGCGTGATCCAGCTCGTGAAGGTCTATCTGGCGGAGAAGCGCAAGATCTCCGTCGGCGACAAGATGGCCGGCCGCCACGGCAACAAGGGAATCGTGGCGCGCATCGTACCGGAAGAGGACATGCCGTTCCTCCCGGACGGTCGCCCGGTGGACATCGTGCTCAACCCGCTCGGCGTGCCGAGCCGGATGAACGTGGGGCAGATCCTGGAGACGCACCTGGGCTGGGCCGCGAGGATCTGCGGCTTCTACGCCAAGACGCCGGTCTTCCAGGGCACCACGGAGCGCGAGATCGGAATGCTGCTCAAGCTCGCGGGCGTCACGTGGGCCAGGGACGCGCTGCAGCTGGAGACGCCGGCGCCGGTCGTGACGGACGAGGAAGTCCGCGCGATTCTCGCCGACGTGCGGGTGGACGTGGACGTCGGGCACGGATCGCGCGCCGGCCTCATGGTCGAGGCCACGCTCAACGATCTCGCGAAGCGCGGCGTCTCCCCGACCACGCGCGACGTGTACAAGCGCATCCGCGACTTCCTCGCCGGCGCGGCTCGCGAGCTCGCGGCGCGCGACTTCAACGAGCTGGACAATCAGATCACGTATCACACCGCCGCGGCGGACGACGAGGACCTGTCGGACGCGCTCAAGAGCCAGTTCAAGCCGGCGCTCAAGCTGGTGGAGAAGGACCGCGCGGTGGACGAGACGGAGCTGCTCGCGAGACAGGAGCTGCCCGCGCTCGGCGCGATGTTCGGCGCGAAGGGAGACGCCGACGTCAATGCCGCGGCGCTGGAGCTGCTGCGGCTGGCCGGCCTCACGCCGGGCGGCAAGGTGTGGCTGCGCGACGGGCGGAGCGGAGAGACGTTCTCCAGCCCCGTCACCGTCGGCGAGATCTACATGCTCAAGCTGTCGCACCTCGTGGACGACAAGATCCACGCGCGCAGCATCGGACCGTACTCGCTCGTCACGCAGCAGCCGCTCGCCGGCAAGGCGCAGTTCGGCGGCCAGCGTTTCGGAGAGATGGAAGTGTGGGCGCTGGAGGCGTACGGCGCCGCGCACACGCTGCAGGAGATTCTGACGGTCAAGTCGGACGACGTGAACGGCAGAAGCCGCGTGTACGAGGCGATCGTGAAGGGACAGAACCTGCCGGAACCGGGCACGCCGGAGTCGTTCAACGTGCTGGTGCAGGAGCTGAAGGCGCTGGGAATTCACGTCCGGATGGACACGCACGTGAATAACGGCCGGGGATTCGGGAACGTCTCCGGTAACGGGAGTGAGGGTTAACCATGATTGATTTTCGCAGCTCGCGCGACACGCGCTCGGCCGCTTTCGATTTCATCCAGGTTCGGATCGCTTCCCCGGAAGAGATCCGCGGACCCAAGGACTCCAAGGAGCGCGAGCGGCTGGAGATGGCCGGCCTGCGCACCTGGTGGTCGTGGGGCGAGGTAACCAAGCCGGAGACGATCAACTACCGGTCGTTCAAGCCGGAGAAGGACGGCCTCTTCTGCGAGCGCATCTTCGGACCGGTCAAGGACTGGGAGTGCCACTGCGGCAAGTACAAGCGCATCCGGTATCGCGGAGTCATCTGCGACCGCTGCGGCGTGGAAGTCACGCTCAGCAAGGTCCGCCGCGAGCGCATGGGCCACATCGAGCTGGCCGTGCCGGTCGCGCACATCTGGTTCTTCAAGACGCTGCCGAGCCCGATGGGCAATCTCGTGGACCTGACGCTGCGGGATCTCGAGAAGGTCATCTATTACTCGAACTACGTCGTCATCGAGCCCGGCGAGCAGGAAGTCCGCCAGGGTGAGCTGCTCGACGAAGAGCAGTTCATCACGCTGAAGCAGAAGGCGAAGGAAGACGGCGACACCGAATTCCTCGCCGACATCGGCGCGCCCGCCGTGCGGGACCTGCTGCGCCGCATAGACGTGGACAAGGTCGCGCAGGAGCTGCGTGCCGCCCTCGTTGATGAGGGATCGCAGCATCGCAAGAAGCAACTGCTCAAGCGGCTCAAGATCGTGGAGGCGTTCCGCAACTCCGGCGACGACGGCCCGACGCGCAACAAGGCCGAGTGGATGATCCTGGACGTGGTCCCGGTGATCCCGCCGGACCTGCGTCCGCTCGTGCCGCTCGACGGCGGCCGGTTCGCGACGTCGGATCTCAACGACCTGTACCGCCGCGTCATCAACCGCAACAACCGTCTGCAGAAGCTGATCCTGCACCGCGCGCCGGAAGTCATTCTCCGGAACGAGAAGCGCATGCTCCAGGAGTCGGTGGACGCGCTGTTCGACAACGGCCGCCGCTCCAAGGCGATCCGCGGGCGCGGCAAGCGTCCGCTCAAGTCGCTGTCCGACATGCTCAAGGGCAAGCAGGGCCGGTTCCGGCAGAACCTGCTCGGCAAGCGCGTTGACTACTCGGGCCGCTCGGTCATCGTCGTGGGTCCGGAGCTCAAGCTGCACCAGTGCGGACTGCCGAAGGCGATGGCGCTGGAGCTGTTCAAGCCGTTCATCATCCACAAGCTGGTGGACAAGGGAATCGCGGAGACGGTGAAGCGCGCCAAGAAGATCGTGGAGCGCGAATCGCCCGAGGTGTACGAGATCCTCGAAGAGATCATCCGCGACCATCCGGTCATGCTGAACCGCGCGCCGACGCTGCACCGCCTGGGCATCCAGGCGTTCGAGCCGGTGCTGGTCGAGGGCAAGGCCATCCGCATCCACCCGCTCGTGTGCGCGGCGTTCAACGCCGACTTCGACGGCGACCAGATGGCGGTGCACGTGCCGCTGTCGTTCGAGTCGCAGCTCGAGTGCCGGGTGCTGATGCTGTCGTCCAACAACATCCTCAAGCCGTCGGACGGCCGTCCGGTGGCGGAGCCGTCGCAGGATATCGTGCTAGGCTGCTACTTCGCGACGAAGGCGCCGGTCGGGTTCGACGAGCTGCTCAAGGATCCGAAGAAGGCCGCGCAGCTCAAGGCGTTCAGCTCCATCGCGGAAGTCGAGATGGCGCTGGCGCAGGGCCGGGTGAGCGCGCAGAGCGCGATCCGCTACTGCGTGGTCAGGGACGACGAGCCGAACTGGATCATCACCACGGTGGGCCGCGTGCTGTTCAGCGCGATCATCCCGAAAGTGCTGCCGTTCCAGAACCGCGACATGAAGAAGAAGGCGCTGGGCGAGCTCGTGTTCGAGTCGTACCGCCACGGCGGCCTGGCTCCGACGGTCGAGTTCCTCGACCGCCTCAAGGAGTTCGGCTTCCACCACGCCACGCGCGGTGGAGTCTCGATCGGGATCGAGGACCTGTACATCCCGCCCGAGAAGGAGACGCTGATCACCGAGGCGGAGCAGCGCGTCGAGCGGTTCGAGAAGGCTTACCAGACCGGTAACATCACGAACGGCGAGCGCTACAACAAAGTCATCGACACGTGGACGCACGCCAACAACGACATCGCGGACGCGATGGTCAAGGCGATGAAGGCGTCCAAGCAGGGCTTCAACCCCGTGTTCATGATGTTCGACTCGGGCTCGCGCGGATCGCGCGACCAGATCCGTCAGCTCGCCGGCATGCGCGGACTGATGGCGAAGCCGCAGAAGAAGCTCACGGGTGGAATCGGCGAGATCATCGAGAGCCCGATCAAGTCGAACTTCCGTGAAGGCCTGTCGGTGCTCGAGTACTTCATCTCGACGCACGGCGCGCGCAAGGGACTGGCCGACACGGCGCTCAAGACCGCCGACGCCGGCTACCTGACGCGCCGCCTTGTGGACGTGGCGCAGGACGTCACGATCACCGAGGAGGATTGCGGCACGATCCTGGGCCTCGAGGTGGGAGCGCTGAAGGAAGGCGAGGACATCATCGAGCCGCTGGGCGAGAGAATCGTCGGCAACGTCGCCGCCGAGGACATCGAGGATCCGCACGAGCGGGATCAGGCCGGCCGTCCGACGCGGATCGTGGAAGCGGGACAGCTCATTGATGAGGACAAGGCGCGCATCATCGAGGATTCCGGAATCGAGACGGTCCGGATCCGCAGCGTGCTGACGTGCGAAGCGAAGCGCGGGCTCTGCCAGATGTGCTACGGCAGAAACCTCGCGACGATGGCGATGGTGGACCGCGGCGAGGCCGTGGGAATCATCGCCGCGCAGTCCATCGGCGAGCCCGGCACGCAGCTCACGCTGCGCACGTTCCACATCGGTGGAACGGCGGCGCGTATCGCCGAGCAGACGGCGCGCAAGTCGAAGGTCGCCGGCACGCTCGAGTTCGGGGACCGGCTGGTCGCGGTCACCAACGCCGAGGGCAAGCAGATCGTCACGTCGTACGAGGGTGAGATCATCATCCGCTCGACGGGCGAGAAGCACGGCGCGGGCGTGTGGCGCCTGCAGGTTCCGCTCGGCGCGGAGCTGCACGTGGCGGACGGCGACGAGGTGAAGAAGGAGCAGGTCATCTTCACGTGGGACCCGTACACCAACCCGATCATCGCGGACGTGAACGGCACGGTCAGGTTCGTGGACCTGGTTCCGGAAGAGTCGATCAGCGAAGAGCTGGACGAGCTGACCGGTCTCCGGCAGACGGTCGTGATCGAGGACCGCGAGAAGAAGCTCCACCCGCACATCGAGATCTGGCAGGAGAAGGGCGGGAAGGAGAAGCGGCTGCGCGACTTCGTCATCCCGGTGGGCGCGCAGCTCACCGTGACCGACGGCACGCGCATCACCGCCGGCACGACGCTGGCCAAGGTGAGCCGCGAGGCGTACAAGACGCGCGACATCACCGGCGGCCTGCCGCGGGTGGCGGAGCTGTTCGAGGCGCGGCGCCCGAAGGATCCGGCGACGATCTCGGAGATCGACGGATTCGTGCGGTTCGGCGAGATCAAGCGCGGCAAGCGCGAGGTCTTCGTGCAGCCGGTGCGGTTCGAGAAGGGACCGAACGGGCAGGTGCAGGTGCCGGACGACACGCAGGAGCCGCAGCTGTACGAGGTGCCCGCCGGGAAGCACTTGCGGGTGCACGAGGGCGATCGCGTGCGCGCGGGCGACAGGCTGAGCGAAGGTCCGGTCAATCCGCACGACATCCTGCGGATCAAGGGACCGCGTGCCGTGCAGGAGTACCTGCTGAACGAGGTGCAGGAGGTTTACCGCCTGCAGGGCGTAAAGATCAACGACAAGCACATCGGCGTGATCGTGCGCCAGATGCTGCAGAAGGTTCGCGTGCTCGACTCCGGGGAGACGGAATTCCTCGAGGGCGAGAATGTGGACAAGCAGGTCTTCCGCGACGTGAACGAGCGGGCGAAGAAGAAGAAGGAAGTGGCCGCTTCTTCCGAGCCGTTGCTCCTGGGCATCACGAAGGCGAGTCTCACGACGCAGTCGTTCATCTCGGCGGCGAGCTTCCAGGAGACGACGCGCGTGCTGACCGACGCCGCGATCCGCGGGGCGAAGGACGATCTCCTCGGGCTCAAGGAGAACATCATCATCGGTCACCTCATCCCGGCGGGAACGGGCATGTACCGGTACCACGAGGTGGATGTGGAGAGCGGGCCGGACGTGCCGACGGCGGAGGAGCAGGCCGCGCTGGCGGCGGCCGCGGCTCAGCCGTTGTTCGCGCTGACGCCCGCGGAAGCCGAGGTCAGTGTGTCGCCGGTGTTTGCTGAGGAAGAGCTGTAGAGTTCGGGATCTTCCCGCGGCTGAACGAAAGAGGGTCTCATCCCGTTGGCGCTACGCGAGCAGACTACGCTCGCTAAGACGCGCCACGGGATGAGACCCTTTTCCGTTCAGCCCAGGCAGATTGTCGCGGCCGAAGGCACGGGCGCTAGAGAGGCGGAAGGTTGGGACCGCGCCGCATCAAATCGTCGCGCCGACGCCTGATATCGCCGGCGCTAGCGGCATGGTGATCTCGCCCAGCGCAGCAAACCTCGTAGAGTCGCGCGCGCCCGCACCCGCAATACTCGCCTGGCAACTGTTCGGTGAGGCGCTCGACTGGAGTGTGGATCCGCTGCAAGCCGGGCCACCGGCCATAGGCGCGCAAATACAGCTGCCGCGCCAGCCACACGGCGCACAAGTCCAACAGGAGCCGGACGCCCAACTCGGGCCGCCACGTCCCATCGGCAACCTCGAAGGCGCACACGTTGCCGTCGACGTACGTGTGTCGCGGCCCGATCCACATTCCATCCGTCCACCACGCCCACGCTCGCGAGTCAACGGGGTTCGCCAACGGGACGTACACGACCAGCGAGGCCGAGATGGGTAAATCAGCGATCGGCTGGATCACGCCGAATAATTTCAAGACGCCCGCCGAGGCACTGCTCACATCAAACTGCTCGTATCGTCGCAGTGCCTCGGTGAGCCCCTCTACTCGCTCATCCCCTTCGATCCGCGCTACTCCCCCGACGACCGGTGCACCGGCACTACGATCGGTGGCCCCTTCGGCGGAATCACCGGGGGTGGTCCCTTGCCACGGTCCGGATTCGGATCCACCGGGCCCGGTTTGGGCTCCCTCTTCTCTTTCTGCTCCATCCGTCATCACCCCCTCGACCATGCCAGCAAGACCTCTCGGCACGTGCTTCGCTGCTGGCCAGACGAAACCGCGCTCGTACGCCACGCACTCCAATCCATCGTCAAGGGTCCGGCCCACCGCTTGGAGCAGTGGCGACCCAGGCCATTTCGTTATACCATTCATCACGAAATGAAATATAGGACAAAAAGTGATAGATGCAAGCCGAATTCGTCCTAGGGGGGGTATATGGATATTGGCCAACGCATAGAGCAGGTCCGCGAGGAAAAGGGACTCACGCAGTCTGGCCTCGCCCGAGAGATGGGGGTGTCGCAATCAGCGGTCTCGCAGATCGAGGCGGGGGAGCGAAACCCGTCGTATGACATGTTGCGGCAGATCGCCAAGGCGTTAAATGTCTCCGTGCCGCATTTGGTAGGAGCGCCCGTCGAGAAGCTCCGCCCGGAGGAAGAGGTCCATTTTCGGCAGTACCGTGGGCTTTCCCCGGAAGCCCGCCGGGAGCTCGAAGAGTTCGCCGTGTACCTGTATCACAAGCAGAAGCAGCGGAAGCCGAGGTAGCGGATGGATGATGGTCGCGAAGGACTTAGAATCGCGAGGCTGTTCCGGAAGTACCGTGTAGGACTCGACGTTCGCCGGTGTGATCTGGAGGCGCTATGCGAAGAGGACTTCATTGAGTGCTTCGACTCGGATCTTATGGAGCCGGGCTACACAGCGCTGATCCAGCGGTGTCCGGATGGATTGGGCGGGGGGATCATTGCGTTACAGCCAGGTCAGGACGGTGGTCGCCGGCGCTTTTCCATTGCCCATGAGCTCGGCCACTATCACATCCCGAAGCACAGGGGCCTGGAGGGTTACTGCGCCGATCGTGACATGAGGGCGCGGCCTGCGGACGCGAACCAGCGGGAATGGGAAGCGAACGATTTCGCGACAGAGCTGTTGATGCCGCGCAAACTGTTCGCGGAGGACGCGCGCAAGTTGGACGTCAGCATTGAGTCAGCCGTGAAGCTCGGCGCGGCTGACTGGTATGATGTGTCAATCATGGCTGCGGCATGGCGCATCGTACAGTTGACACGTGAGCCGGCTGCGGTGGTCGTGAGCGCAGATGGAAAGGTCGAGTGGATGTATCGCTCTGATGCATTTCGTCTCCCGTTAACGGAACGCGGCCAATACCTCCATGCCGATACGCTGGCGGCAGCTGCCTTCCGGGACCAAACCGCTATGCCGCGTGTCCAGGAGGTGGACAGAACGGCATGGCTTGATGGCCGTGTGGAAGTCCCGGGCACACTCCTCGAGAGCACTCATCTGATTCGATCGCTGGGTCAAGTTGTTTCGCTCCTCTGGCTTACGGAAACCGAGGGCGAATTGGGCGACGGGCGCGACTGATATTCGGGCCGACGCTGAAGGCGAGGTCCAGAGTGACCTGGGGTCGTTAGTCCTTGCCCGGGCTAGGGGACGCTTTTGCACCGCCTCAAGGACAGGCCTTGCGGCCACTAAGCCACAGCTTAGTTTGACGCATATATGGGTGCTGGCCCTTCACAGGAATACGAGCGGCGCCACCGGTTGATAAATGCCTATAAGCCGAGAAGAGATCAGGAATACCAGAGCCAGGCTGAATATCGGGCAAGTGCAGTTCGCGCAGCTGCTTGGCGTTCATCCACTCACTGTTTCAAAATGGGAAAGAGGAGAGTTGAAACCGAATCCCCATCAACAGGCTTTGATCGAATCATTTCAAGTTGCCAGTGACAAGCAGGTAGACATCGGTGAGACTGTCGCGGGGCTGCTGGTCACGGCTGGGGTCGCGTTTGCCTTGTTCGCTCTTCTCGATGCGGCTTTCGCGGACAAGAAGTAGTGGTAGTTCAACCTTCCTACACCAAACCAGTCATGCCTTACATCAATCCCCACACGCGCGAGTACTTCGCGGATGGTCTTTACCTGATCAAACAATTCGATGCTGCGAAGGGCGTCGACCACGTCGGCATCTTTGATGTGGGGAACTGTACGGGCCTCTCACCTACCGGGTTCCTGAACGATCCTGTCGTTATTCATCATCGACCCTTAGGGTTTCGAGTGCAAACGCTTGCCGAGACAGGCGCGTGGAAGTTGGTCCATCGGTTGAAAGATCAGCCCGCCGCAGCGGCTCGTATCCGAGAAATCCGCGCGAATCCGGCGACATACAGCATTTTCGGAAACAACTGCGAGCACTTTACCGAATACGTGGAGCACGGCGTGCGGCAGAGTCCGCAGCTACAGAGGACATTTTTATTCGGGCTAGGGGCGATGCTCTTAGTGTGGGGCCTCGCGAGCTTCCCATCAACCGCAAAGGCGAGAGGGCCCAGATCTGCCTAGACCGGAACTCGCGTACCGGGCTCGACGTCGGTATCGGCTTGCTCGAGGAGCGGTTCGCCGACACGTCGAGCCGAATCATCGGCGGTGGGATTGTGCGACTGGACAGTCGGCAGTCGTTGCCGGGAGGAGTTTCACTGGAAGAACGCTTGACGCTGCTACCGGACGTTACGCGGTGGTATCGCTATCGGCTCAACGCCGACGTGAACGGGCGCGCGCCGCTTACGAAGACTATATCGCTACGGCTGGGACTCAACAACAGGTTCGATACCAGCCCGCGGCCGGGGGTGAAGAAAAACGACTTCTCGCTGCAAAGCGGGATCGGGTTCGATTTTTAGACGGGATTTAAACCCCTGGTTGGAACTACCCAACCGGTGGCCGACGGCTATGAGTCTTCGGGCTTCGCCCGACAGCAATCGGGTTGCACTGGTCCCCGCATCCGGTACCATCTATGGTTTAGAAGACCGTTGGACTCCCCGGAGCGAATGGGGGCTTGTCTGTTTCCTAAGACATGTGTATGTTATGTCAGACATGTGTCCTATATATCAGACAATCTTACACACAGATGCCCAGACCCAAACCTCAAAGCACTCTGCGCGCTCCGTTAAATGCGATACTCGGGACGGAAGCCGGCGTCCGACTGCTGCGCGTGCTCGTGCGCGCGGAGAGTCCGATCGCGGCAGGCGAGCTTGCCCGGCGCGCGGAGCTCGGACGCACCAGCATCTATCCTACGCTCGAAGTCCTGGAGCGCGCCGGGATCGTGGCGTTCGTAGGTGCCGGCACACAGCGGCATGCGACATTTCGCCGTGATCATCCACTCGCGAAGCCTGTCGCCGACCTGTTTCGGGCGGAATCGCGGCGGCTGGAAACGCTTGTGGCGGCACTGCGTGCGATCTGCAAGGATCTCGGAGTGCGCGCGACGTCAATCTGGCTCGAAGATCTAACCGCCCATGACGAGGATTTGACGGACGCGGTAGCCTGCTATGTCGTCGCGGACCCGAAGATGCTGCCGGCAATAGTGGACGCGCTCACCGCGACGCTGGAACAGATAGAACGCAAATTCGACGTTCGAATCGACGTGCACGGCCTGACGCGCAGCGAGCTGCAGGCGTGGTCGCGCGCAGAGGCTGCCAGGCTGGACGACGCGATTCTCCTGTACGGGATACCGCCCGTGGTGGAGATCGCGAGCCGCGAACGTCCGACAACCTCCTTCTCGGGGAGGCACGCAGATCATGACGCGCGCGCGCGAAGACTGGCTGTCGCGATGGCCATGAAGCTCAAGCGCGATCCCGCGCTTGCACGCCGCCTGCGGAATCAGCTGGTGCACAGACTGCCAGACGCGTCGCCGCAGGAACAACGTGAGCTTGAGGAGTGGGTGCGGATACTGGGCGGCATGACATCGGCGCGATTACAGCGTTTTCTCATGGAGAACGGCGAGCGCGCTACCCGCCTCCGACAGACGCTGCCCGCTTTAGACGTCCTGACATCGGCTGAGCGGACGGCAGTTCTCGGCAGCGTTACGGACGAAGAGGCTAGGGCGGCTGTTGCCGGCGGGCGAAGGAGGCGGTGACCAGGTCCGAGCTGGAGCATGCGATTCGGGCCGCATGCGATGTCGCGCAAGACACGGAGGTCTACGTCTTCGGCTCACAAGCGATCCTCGGGCAGTACCCGTACGCTCCGGCTGCCCTGCGACAGTCTGCCGAAGCCGATATCGCGCCCGTTCATGCGGTGGACATGGCGGACGTCATCGACGCCAATCTCGGTGAGCTTTCCTCGTTTCATCAGGCATACGGCTACTACGTGCATGGCGTGGGAGTCGACACGGCGGTATTGCCAACGGGGTGGAAGCGCAGGGCGATACGCGTTCGGAACGAAAACACGAATCAATACACTGGATGGTGCGTCGAGGCGCATGACCTTGCGGCCAGCAAACTGGTGGCGTGGCGCGAGAAGGACAGGGATTTCGTGCGCGTACTATTGGCGGAGGAGCTCGTGAACGGGCGACGGCTGTTGCTGCGGATCGGCCAGCTGCCGAAGCATGAGAGCGCAACGGATGCCCACAAGGCGACGATGCGGGAATGGGTGCGCGGGATCGTCAGGGATCTAGGGCGGGCGTCATGAAAGTGCGCCGCTCTTGCCTGCGGAGCCGGGGCATGGGGCAACTCAAGGGCGATCTTTCGGGCGAAAGGCGCGGAGTCGCTGGATGAATTCTTCCGAGGCTCGAAAGGTAGGCGCATTGCCGGGAGTTACGTCGACTACATACCCGTTGTTTTCTAGAATTGCAAACTGACCCCGAAGGTTACGGTGCTCGGTCTCGTAGTACGCGAAGGCCGGTTGACCGCCGGAACTGTAATGGACGTTTTTTGAAGGCAACAGCACAAGGTCGCGAATGTGTTGCGCGTTGGGGCCTCCTGCATCCGCGGCCATTTCCCCGATGAGCTTCGGGATCTCTCGCACGACATCGCGAAAGCGTTGAGCCGATTCTAGGTCCAGATCTTGTTTCCGTCTTTGATCTGTATACTTGTCGGCGAAATATTGGCCGGCCGCTCCGACCGCTACGCCGAGCAAGAACGCGATTCCATCCGTCGCATCAATCATCATAGTTCTCCCCTGCCTTGCGTCTACGAGACTCGGTGCGGAAAGTAACGGGGAGGTGCATGTGCCCGGAGAGATTTGAAGGGGGCTCCCTAGCGAGACGCAGAGGGCGGCCGACCGGGCGCGTGATCGTTAACAACCTCACGCGGGGCAGGAACGACTCATCGGTACTCGAAAGCTGCGTCTCGCGCTCGACGCGATGGGCCAATCTGGCCGAGGTGGCCGCGGATCCGGGCAGCCCCTGACGCCCGGCCCGCGCGTATTCGAGCAGCTTGCCCGCGCGTATTCTTCAACTCGTGCCCTGATGCCCACCGACCAGTTGGAAGAGCTCGCTACGCCAGCCGCCGTTGTGGAACTCGCCGTGATGGAAGCGAACATCGCGCGTGTAGCGGAATATTCGCGTAAGCAAAGCCTGGCTCTCAGGCCTCACATCAAGACGCACAAGTCTATCGAGATCGCCCGCCGGCAGCTGGCGAGCGGAAGCTCGGGGCTGACGTGCGCGACGGTGCACGAAGCGGAAGTGATGAGTTCGGTCTGCGACGACATTCTGCTCGCGTATCCGCCGGTGGGGCCTCAGCGGGCGAAGCGAGTGGCGGCGCTCGCCGAGCGCGTGCGAATGACGGTTGCACTGGATTCGCGTACGGCGGCGCAACTGATGGCGGATGCGGCGCGCGAACGCGGCGTGGAAGTAGGCATCCTCGCCGAAATGGATGTGGGGATGCGCCGGACCGGAGTTTCCGACATTGACTCGTTGGTGGAGCTGTGCGCCGCCGTCGCCGAGCTGCCGGCGCTGCGCTTCGAAGGGATCGCGATCTACCCGGGGCACGTACGCGAGCACGTGACACTACAGGACGAGAAGATCGCGGCACTTCAACGGACGCTCGATGGCGCGCTCGACGCTCTGCGGGGGCGAGGGCTCGAGACACGGGTAGTGAGCGGGGGATCGACCCCGATGTTGTTTCGGTCGCACGAGATCAAAGGCCTGACGGAGATTCGCCCGGGGACGTACGTCTACAACGATCGCGCGACGGCGCTGGCCGGCGCGTGCACGATGGAGCAATGCGCGCTGACAGTGCTCGCCACGGTGGTGAGCACTTCGGTCGCCGGGCAGGCGGTGATCGACGCTGGAACGAAGGCCTTGGGACGCGAGCCGTTGCCGGGCGGTGACGGTGAGGGGTACGGATCGGTCGTGGAGCATCCCGAGGTGGTCGTGGCTCGAATGTCCGAAGAGCACGGGATGCTCGATCTCACGCGAACCGGCTGGCGCCCGCGCGTAGGCGAGCGTGTTCGGATCGTGCCGAACCATGTCTGCATCGTCGTCCACCTGAACGACGTGGTTTTCGGAGCGCGCGGCGACCAGGTAGTGGAGAGTTGGCGCGTGGACGCGCGCGGGCGGGGCCAAGTCTTCGCTCACGCGTAACCGGCCAGCTCTACCCGGCCTGTTGGTAACCTCGCCTACGTTTCGTACCGGCGCGCAAAGCGGACGCCGAGGTAGATCCCGAGGCCGGTGCCTACCATGCTCACCATGAAGGCGGTCATGATCCCGGCCTTGGCGCCGAGCCACCAGCCCAGCCACCCGCCGACTGTCGCGCCGACGAAGCCGGCGAGCTTTTTCACGCGCGGTCCCGCGATTGCCGGGCGATCGCGGCGGTCACAGGCACTTCAGCAGACGCGGAACCGCGCCGCGTTCGAGCTGGTACGGGCCAAGCGTGTCCGCCGCCGCGAAAACGCGTATCGTCATGCGATTCCCTCTGACCGTGCCGGCGTAGCGCGCGGGGATCGAATCGGGCCGCTCGTCCTCGCGTATGGGCCCGCCATGCTCGCGGACATGCACGCCCGCGGCTTCGAACGCGCCGCGGGCATCGGGACGGATCGGCTGGAACAGGCCGCCGTGCGCGCAGTCGTATTCCACGCTTCCGCCGGTCGCCGTCAAGGACAGGGCGACATGATCGCCGCCCCATTCACCGGTCACCGGCTCGCCGGCGCCGACGAAGCGGCCGGGGGCGCAGGCCGCGAGGAAGAGCAGGGCGGGCAGCGCGCCCGCCAGCGCGCGCCACCGCCCGACCGTCCGGTTCCGCACGGTTGTAGCCATTCCTGTACTCTAGTTTCCGGGCCGCCGGCCGGATAGGCAGCCCCGGCCTTGCGAGCACGCCTTAATTGAGCGATTAATTAAGACATGCCCCGGAAAGACTCGAAGGAGACCATCCTCGACGCCGCGGAAACGCTGTTCGCCACCCGCGGCTTCACCGCCACCACGATCAAGCAGATCGGCACGCGCGCGAAGGTGAACCCCGCCCTCATGTACTACTACTTCGGCGACAAGCAGGCGCTGTATCGCGCCGTCCTCGCGCGCCTCATCGGTGGGCTGGCCGAGAAC
>CALMKE010000297.1 GCA_937867645.1 uncultured Gemmatimonadota bacterium
ACGATGCTGACGACGCGCGCGAGCGCCGCCGACTTCCCGGCGTCGAAGTCCGCCAGCAGCTGCTCGAACCCAGGCGTCCTCGCCGGCGCCACGCTAGAGAACATCGGCCAGGATCCTCTCCTGCTTGCGCCACATGTCCGAGCTCACGCGGTCCTCACCCGGCTCGTGATCGTATCCCAGTGCGTGCAGCGTCCCGTGCACTACGACTCGCGCGAGCTCTTCCCGAAGACCAACCCCGTAGTGAGCGGCATTCTTCCGGACAACATCCGGGCAAATGTAGATGTCCCCCACGACCGGACCCTGCGAGGGGCCGGCCGCAGAAGCGGACGCGTGTCCCCGAAGGGCGCGTCTTAGGGCGAAGCCCGTAGCGCCCGCAGGGGATACACGTTCGGTGTCGCGGCCAGCCCCGGGGGCAGCGCCGAGCGCAAACGAGATCACATCTGTCGGACCCGCATGTCCGAGATGCTCGCGGTTGAGCCGCGCGATCTCGCGGCTGGACACGAACGCGACCGAGATCATGGCTTCCTTCACGCGCTCGGCCAGCAGCGTCCGCCGCACGAGGTCGCGCACGCGGTCAGCCGACAGCGGGATGCGCTGGCCGCCGAGCGACACGTCCACCGCGAGCAGCGACGCCGGCGTTTCAACCGCCCGAGTCGTCGGCGTACGCCTTGATGATCTCGCGCACGAGGCGGTGCCGCACCACGTCGGCGTCGTCGAGGTAGTGGAAGCCGATCCCCTCGATGCCGGGAAGGATGCGCTCGACCTGGAGCAGCCCTGATTCCTCGCGGCGCTGGAGGTCTATCTGCGTCTTGTCGCCCGTGATCACCGTCCTGGAGTTCACGCCCAGACGCGTGAGGAACATCTTCATCTGCGCGTTGGTCGCGTTCTGCGCTTCGTCGAGGATGACGAACGCGTCGGACAGCGTGCGCCCGCGCATGTATGCGAGCGGCGCGATCTCGATCGTGCGCGTCTCCAGCGCCTTCACCACGCGCTCCTGCGGCATCATGTCCTCGAGCGCGTCGTACAGCGGCCGCAGGTACGGGTCCACTTTCGCCTGCATGTCGCCGGGGAGGAAGCCGAGCGACTCGCCAGCCTCTACCGCCGGCCGCGCGAGCACGATCCGCCGCACGCGCTTCTTGCTGAGCGCATCCACCGCCGCGGCGACAGCGAGATAGGTCTTACCCGTACCAGCCGGACCGATCCCGATCACGATGTCGTTCTCCATGATCAGCCGCAGGTACTCGTTCTGCCCGCGAGTCTTGGGGCGGATGACCTTCCGGATGCCGGGAAGCACGATCCGCGTCTCGCCGTCGTCCAGACCGGAACCGTTCCCGCCGCCCGAATCCGCCCCGTCGTCGAGCGTCATGCGCAGGACGTCGTCGGCGGTGAGCGGCATGCGCTGCTTCGCGGCATCTATCATCCGCTGCGCGATCGGCGTGGCGCGATCCACGGAGTCGTGCGATCCGCTGACCGTGAGCGTGTCACCGCGCAGCGCGACCTTCGCGCCGCTCTGCTTCTGCAGCTCGATCAGGTTCTCGTCGTTGACGCCCGCGAGCGTCAGCATGTCGGCGCCTTCGGTGGAGAGCTTGTTGGTCAGGAAATCGTCGCTCATTAAAAAGCTGTTGGCTATTGGCTGTTGGCTATTGGCTTGCCTGATACCTGATACCTGATACCTGATACCTGTTTACTGCTTTCTTATGTGAAGTTCCTGCAAGTCTTCGTCCGCCACGGGGGATGGGGCGCCTTCGAAGAGCGCTCTTGCCGCAGTCGTTTTCGGGAACGCTATGACATCTCGTAGGGATTGGGCCCCGGCGAGCATCATGGCGATGCGGTCGAAGCCGAAGGCGATGCCGCCGTGCGGTGGGGCGCCGGAGCGCAGACCTTCGAGCAGAAAGCCGAAGCGCGTTTCCGCGTCGGATTCGGTGATGCCGAGCGCGGTGAACACGCGCGACTGGATGCGCGGGTCGCTGATCCTGATGCTGCCGCCGCCCAGCTCCGTTCCGTTGAACACGAGATCGTACGCGAGCGCGCGGACGTGCTCGGGGTCGCTCTCCAGCTTCGCGAGATCCTCCGGGTGCGGGGACGTGAAGGGATGGTGCACGGAGCCGAGCGCGCCGGTCGCCGCATCTCTACCGAACAGCGGGAAGTCGGTGATCCACACGAACGCGCTCGCCCCATTGCCGAGCCCCTGCCGGCTCGCGACTTCCTGGCGCACGCGGTCCAGCGCGGGGTTCGCGCTCGCATCCGGCGCGGCGACCAGCAGACACAGATCACCTTCCTCGATCCCCAGCTTCTCCCCCGCCCCCGAGGGCAGGTGCTTGGCGAGCGGACCGTCGAGCGTGTCGCTCACGCGCTTGGTGCGCAGCAGCCCGGCGACGCCCGCGGATTTCGCGATTGCCTCGAGCTCGTCCACCTGCTTGCGCGAGAAAGTCGCCCCGCCAGGGATCCGCAGCCCGCGCACGCGTCCGCCCGCTTCGATCGCCGAGCGCGTGATCCCGAAGTCGGCCTCGCGCACGATGTCCGTCGCGTCGAAGATCCTGAGATCGTACCGCAGGTCGGGACGGTCGCAGCCGTAATTCTCCATCGCGTCCGCGTACGTCATCCTGGAGAACTTCGGCGGCACGGAGAGTCCCGCCACGCGCCAGAGCGCCGCGATCATCCCTTCGGTCAGCAGGTACACGTCCTCGGGCGCGATGAACGACGCCTCGATGTCTATCTGCGTGAACTCGGGCTGCCGGTCGGCGCGAAGGTCCTCGTCGCGGAAACAGCGCGCAATCTGGAAATACCGATCGAAGCCTGCCACCATGAGCAGCTGCTTGTACAGCTGCGGCGACTGCGGCAGCGCGTAGAACTCACCCTTGTGCACCCGGCTCGGCACCAGGTAATCGCGCGCGCCTTCCGGCGTGGGCTTGGTGAGAATCGGCGTCTCGATCTCGATGAAGCCGTGCTCGTCCAGATATCTGCGCGTCGCCTGCATCAGCTCGTGCCGCAGGATCATGTTGTCGCGCAGCTCCGGGCGCCGCAGGTCCAGATGCCTGTACCGCAGCCGCAGCTCCTCCGACGCGAGCTTCTCGCCCTTGCCCAGCGACACGGGGATCGCCGGCGTTTCGGCCGGTCCGACCACGTTGATGCTCGCCGCGCGAATCTCGACTTCGCCCGTCGCCATCTCCGGATTCCTGCCTTCCGGGGGACGCAGCGCTACTTCGCCCTCGATCAACACGACGCTCTCGACACCGGCGCTCGCCGCCGCGGCGATCGCTTCAGGCGTGGCCCAGCGGGGATCGAAGGAAACCTGGACCAGGCCGGAGCGATCGCGGAGGTCGAGGAAGAGGAGTCCGCCGAGGTCGCGGGTGCGGTGGATCCAGCCGCCGAGTCGGACGCGAGCGCCGGCGTCCGCGGCACGGAAACCGCCGCACATGTGCGATCGGAGCGCGGTGCTCCGGGAGCCCGGCTGGGCCGGTGAAGTCGGGGCGGTCAATTCGACCGGGCTGAGAACGTCATCAGGATGAGTTAAATTTAAGGCCTACAACGCTTTATTGGTAATACTTAAAGATGAATCAGAAGGAAAATCTCCTCAACCTTACGCCCGCCGACGCGGCCGAGCGCCTGCGCCGGTTCGCCGTCGAAATGGAGCAGCCCGCGTACCGGGCCGCGCAGGTCGCGCGGCACCTGTGGCAGGTACCCCTCCCGGGGTTCGAGGCGATGACCAACATCCCCCTCGGCTTCAGGCAGCAGCTCGCCGAGCGCTTCGAGATTCCCCGCCTGGAGCTGGCGGCGCGGCAGATCTCCGTGGACGGCACGCAGAAATTTCTCTTCCGGCTCGCGGACGGGGAGATGATCGAGACCGTGGCGATCCCGGAAGACAACCGCCTGACGCTGTGCATCTCGTCGCAGGCGGGGTGCGCGCTCAAGTGCTCGTTCTGCGCAACCGGAGCGATGGGCTTCTCCCGCAACCTCGAGACGTTCGAGATCGCCGGCCAGGTGCGCGAGCTTGCCCTGCTCGATCCCCCGCTGCGCGCGACGAACATCGTGTTCATGGGGATGGGCGAGCCGATGATGAACTGGAAGGCGGTGGATCCCACGCTCACCATTCTGAACGCGCCGGACGGCGTCGGGATCGGCGCGCGGCACATCACCGTCTCGACCGTGGGCGTGCTCCCCGGCATCGTCGCGCTGAGCGAGCGGCCGGAGCAGTTCCGCCTGGCGCTCTCCATCCACGCGCCGACCGACGAGCTGCGGCAGTCGCTGATGCCGATCAATACGAAGTACCCGCTGGCGGACGTCATAGACGCCGCGAAGAAATTCGACCGGCGCGTCACGTTCGAGTACGTCATGCTCGGCGGCGTCAACGACACGCCGGAGCACGCGCGCCAGCTCGGCGAGCTCGCGCTCGAGTGCAAGGCGTTCGTGAACCTGATTCCGCTGCATCCCGGCGGAGCGGGCGACTTCAAGCCGACTTCCGCGCGCGACATCTCGATCTTCGCGCGCACGCTGCGCGGAATGCGGATTCAAACCGCGATCAGAAAGAGCCGCGGCATGGACATCGCGGCCGCGTGCGGGCAGCTACGGGTAGAACGGCAGCGGCGGCGGGCGCCAGTCGGCGCCGACCAGGACCGTCACGTCCAGGTAGCGTGAGGTATCCGGGCGGCTCTCCGCCCTCGCCTTCATCGCGGTAGCGACGAGCGCGGCCCAGTCCGCGTGGCCGGATCGGTCGAGCACGATGGTCGAATCCCTCCGCTCGGACGCATTCCCGAAAGAGACGACGTCGAAGCCGCGGTCCCGCAGGTAGAGCGTCGCCCGGCGCGCGAGGCCGCGAGTCGCGGTCGCGTTCTGCACTTCGACCTTTATGCGCACGCCCGCGGGCGCGGTGACGTTGTGCGCCGGATCCTCGAACGTGCCGGGCGCACCTGCCTCAGGCCCGGCCGCGCCGCGGTAGTAATCCCACCCGTACCACCCGCCCGCGGCCAGCACCAGCAGGAGCAGCAACCACCGCCCGATCTTCCG
The DNA here is from genome assembly GCA_937867645.1 of uncultured Gemmatimonadota bacterium. GTDB lineage: Bacteria > Gemmatimonadota > Gemmatimonadetes > Gemmatimonadales > Gemmatimonadaceae > JACDCY01. The sequence goes on from CALMKE010000297.1 coordinate 5,005, forward strand.
ACGCGGCCGCTGTGGAACGAGCTCTTCGAAGTCCCCCGGATTAGTCACGGGTCAGCCAATAGCCAACAGCCAATAGCCAATAGCCAATAGCTGACCAGTCACCTCAACTCATTCCAGAGCGCGACGGTTTCCGGATAGATGTAATTCCCCTCGCGAATGGACCACTCCAACCGGAAGCGCACTACCTGCCGGAACACGCCCTCGAATGCGTGCGGCACCTGGCTCGCGAGAAACTCGCGGTCCTCGTGCAGAAACTTGCGCCCGGGCTCGAGGTAGTCGGCCATGTACAGCGCCTTGCCAGTGGAGTCCCACTTCGGTGAGCCCACCGTGTGATACCGGATCGCGTCCAGCAGACTGGACCGCTTCTCCCCTTCCTGCGCCAGCTTGATCGCGGCCGCCGGCCCGTGCAGCAATCCCAAGGGTGACAGACCGTCGCCGGTGATGCGGCGCAGCTCCTCCTCCGGCGCCTCGCGCAGCGCGTCGTGCAGCCGGCCCGCGTCAATCCACTCGTTCGCCTTCGCGGGATCGAGCCGCATCCCCGTGGCCCACGCCGACAGCAGCGCGGTGACGCGCGCGATGTGCGCGCGCCGCTTCTCCCCGACCTGCGCCCAGGGGGGAAGCTCCACGTATGGCGCGGAGAAAGAGTCGGAGTCGCTCAGCGTGTCTTTCACGGTTGCAGAAGCTCGTTGTCTATGAGTCGCGTGGTCCCGATGCGCACCGCCCCGATCGCCGCGGCATGAGCGCCCACGGTCCTGGCGCGCTTGAATGTGCGCGTGTCCACGACCGCGAGATAGTCCAGCTCGATGCCGGGCTCGGCGGCGAGCACTTCCTCGGCGACGCGCTCGAGCTCGGCGCCGGTCCTAACGCCGGACCTGTGAGCGGCGCGAAGCCTGGTGAGCGCGCGCGGCAGCGCGAGCGCCGCCTTCCGTTCGCGGGGGCTGAGAAACTGGTTCCGGCTCGACAGCGCGAGACCGTCGCTGTCCCGCACCGTCGGTTCGACCTGAACCTCCAGCGGAAAGTCCAGCTCGCGCGTCATGGCCTGCACGAGACACGCCTGCTGCAGATCCTTCTGCCCGAACACGGCCACGTCGGGCTGGACGATGTTGAACAGCTTGGCCACGATGGTGAGCACGCCGGTGAAGTGTCCAGGACGGGACGCGCCCTCCCAGTCGTCCGCGAACTTCAGCGGGCGGATCTCGATGGTGCGCTCCCGCCGGTAGATCTCGTCCACCGAGGGCGCGAACACGAGCGAAGTGCCACGCTCGGCCGCGCGCGCCGTGTCGCCCGCCATGTCGCGCGGATACTTCGCCAGGTCCTCGTTGGGTCCGAACTGCAGCGGATTGACGAAGATGCTCAGCACAACGAACCCGCCGCGGCGGCGCGCGGCGTCCACCAGGCTGAGGTGCCCTTCGTGCAGCGCGCCCATCGTGGGAACGAAGGCGACTGCCTCCCCGCGCGAGCGCGCGGCCGCGACCGCCGCGCGAACGTCGGCGATCGTCGTCACCACGTTCATCTCAGAAGCTGTGCTCTGGGCCGGGATACTTGCCGCCACGCACGTCGCTCGCGAATCGCTCGACCGCGCCGCGCACGTCGCCGGCCAGCTCGGCGTAGCGCTTGAGGAACTTGGGGGCGAACCGGTCGTTGAGTCCCAGCAGGTCGGGCAGCACCAGCACCTGGCCGTCGCAGCCGGCGCCCGCGCCGATGCCGATCGTCGGCACCGTGACGGCGGCGGTGATCTTCTCCGCCAGCTCCCCGGGAACGAGCTCGAGCACGATCGAGAATGCGCCCGCGTCCTCCAGCCGGCGCGCCTCGTCAATGAGCCGGGAGGCGTTGGAGGCGTCCCGCCCCTGCACACGGGCGCCGCCGAGCGTGTGGACCGATTGCGGGGTGAAGCCGATGTGGCCGACGACCGGGATCCCCGCCCCGACCACGCGCCGCACGGTCTCCGCCATCTCCGCGCCCGCTCCTTCCATCTTCACGGCGCTGGCGCCGGTCTGCTGAAGCACCTTGCCGCAGTTCATGATGGCCTGCTCGACGCTCGCCTGGTACGTGAGGAACGGCATGTCCACGAACAGCAGCGCGCGCTTCACGCCGCGCCGTACGATCGTGCCGTGGTAGATCATCTGGTCGAGCGTCACGGGAAGCGTCGTGTCGAGCCCCGCGACGACGTTGCCGAGCGAGTCGCCCACGAGCACCGCGTCCACGCCGGCTTCGTCCACCAGGCGGCCGAACAGCGCGTCGTAGGCCGTGACCATGACGATCTTCTCGCCCTTCTCTTTCTTCTGGACGTACTCGCGGATCGTCAGCGCCCGCGCCGCGTCCCCGCTGCCGCTGCTCACAGCCGCTCCTCCAGCTGCGCCATCTCCCGCCGCCAGAAATCGCGCTGCGCGAGACCGGGGTGCGGGAGCGTGAGCTGCGCGCTCGCGAGCGCGGTGTCGCCGTACGCCACGATGTCGAGGTCGAGCGTGCGGGGCGCCCACCGCTCGCCGCGGGTGCGCCCGTTCGCGATCTCAATGCCCTGCAGCTCGCTGAGCAGCTGCATCGGCTCCAACGCTGTCTTCACGGCGAGCATCTGGTTCAGGTAGTTCTCCTGTTGGAGTCCGCCGAGCGGCTCCGTCTCCTCGATGTCGGAGGCGGCGACAATGAATGTATCCGGCAGGGCGGCGATTGCATGGCGGGCGGCGGCTAGATGTTTGGCGCGGTCCCCCACGTTGGAGCCGAGTGCGATGAAGGCGAGCACGAAGCAGGTATCAGGTATCAGGTATCAGGTATCAGGAAAGGCAAATGCCGCAGTTACCGATACCTGATACCTGATACCTGATCACTTTTTCCTCTCCACCGTCACCTCCGCATACGCCAGCGGCCCCGGCAGCGCCACGTGCGGCTTGCGCACCGACACCGACACGCGCTTCACCAGCCGGACCTCCAGCGCCTGCTCCGCGATCCGCTCGGCGACGTCTTCCAGGTACTTCATGTGTCCGTGCGCCAGGACGCCCGCGGCGCGGTCGTACAGGTCGCGGTAGTCGGCCACGCTGGCCTGCCCGTCGGCGTTCTTCGGCCGCTCCACCCACACCGATACGTCCACCTCGATGGACTGCGCCACCTCCGCCTCGTGCGGCAGCACGCCGATGTGCGTGTGGAAGCGCATCCCTTTCAGCGTCACGACGTCTTCAGCCATCCATTGCCTCCCGCATCGAGCGGACGAGATTCACCGCGGCCTCGACCGAGTCCCCGGCGGCCTGCACGATCGCGCTGCCCACGACGACTCCATCGGCCATCTTCGAGACCGCGCGGGCCTGCGCCGGCGTGGATATCCCGAATCCTACGCACACGGGCAGGTCCGTGACACTACGCAGCTTCCTTACCATCGGGCCGACGTCGGCCGGAGCGCCGTCGCGCGTGCCCGTCACTCCCATCCGGCTGATGAGATAGACGAAGCCGCTGCCGTGCTCGCAGATGCCCGCGAGCCTGTCGTCGGGCGTGGTCGGCGCAACGAGCCGGATGAAGTCGAGGCCGCTGCGCGCGAGCCACGCTTCACGCGCGGGATCCGCTCCCAGCGGGAGGTCCGTCACGAGGATGCCCGCGATGCCGGCGGCGGCCGCGCGGCCCAGAGCGTCCGGGCCGGCCGCGAGCAGAGGATTGAGATAGGTGAACAGGACCACGGGCACGGACACGCCCGCGCGGCCGAGCAGCTCGAGCGAGCTGTCGAGCGTCACGCCGTTCGCGAGCGCCGCGGCCGAGCTCGCCTGGATGACGGGACCGTCCGCGACGGGGTCCGAAAACGGCACGCCGAGCTCGATGACGTCGGCGCCCGCGCCTTCCAATCCCTGCAGCAGCTCTACCGTCGCCGACGGCGATGGATGCCCCGCCGTGACATAGCACACGAGCGCGCGGCGCGATTCCGCGCGCAGCGCCTCGAACCGCCGGGCTATCGACTCAGAGGAAATAATCTCCGACGCGGATTCCATACCGCTCCGGGTCCGCGGTCTTGATGATCGTCCGCTCGTACGTTCCATCCGGCCGCTGCTCGGCGAGATCCGCAACGGTCGGCGGCGTTATCAGATTGCCCATCGGATCGCTGACGACCATCACGATCGGGCGCGCCAGCAGCTCCGGATTCGGGTTCGCCGTCTGCACGATCGCCAGCTCGAACGTGTCGAGCACGACCAGCGTGCCCACCGGGTATATCCCGAGCAGGTTGATGAACGCCTTCACCACGACCGGATCCATTCCGCGGCGCGGGTTGTCGCGCATCTCCTCGAGCACGGCCGGCGGGGGGAGCGGCTCCGTCTGGTAGCTCCGCCGCGAAGTGGCCGCGTCGTAGCCGTCGGCGACGGCGACGATCTTCGCCGTCATGCAGATCTGCCGCGCGCGGATGGGCTTGGGGTAGCCGCTGAGGTCGCACTTCATGTGGTGCTCGTACGCCACGACCATCGCCCGATACGGCAGCTCCGCCTGGCCGCGCATCTGGAACAATCCCAGCACGCCGAGCCACGGGTGCGCCATGATGAGCTTCCATTCTTCGTCGGTCAGCCCTTCGGTCTTCTGCAGCATGTCGATCGGAATGCGCGACTTGCCGATGTCGTGGAACAGGGCGGCCATGCCGAGGTCGTACAGCTGGCGCTTGGTGAAGCCGAGCCGCCTGCCGAGCGCGACCGAGAAGATGCAGACGTTGACCGAGTGCGTGAACGTGTACTCGTCGTAGTCACGGATCGTCGTGAGGCCGACGAGCGAGACTTCGTTGTTCAGGATCTGGTCCACGATCGTCTGCACCAGCCGCTTGATCTTCTTGAGGCTCGGCGTCTTGCCGAGCCGCACGGAGTTCATCACGTCCTTCGTGACGGTGACGGACTGCGCGTACGTCCGCACGGCGGCCGCGTGCACCTGCTCGCTGGCCTCGCGGTCGGTGTCCGACTCGGACGGCTGCTCCAGCTCGAACGCGGTGACGCCCGCGTTGCGGAGCCGCTCCGTCAGCCTGTCGAGGCTCCCCTCGGGATCGTTCTTCAGCGGGGTGTCGAGCGCGTTCAGGAACACCAGCCAGTCGTTCGGCGTGGCGGTCTCGGCCGCCCTGATGACTCCGACGCCGCTCGCCTTGCAGATGTTCAGCACCTGCCCGAAGCTGGCGTAGTTGGTGAGGTCCAGGCGGAGCCGCGTCTCGTTCAGGAAGATGAACTCGCCCGAGACCCTGAACTCCAGCTCGTGCTCGTGCTCGTTGATCTCGCGCGCCACGTTCGCGACGTCCTCGAGCGCGCGCTGCACGGAGGTGTGCTCCGGCGGGTACAGCTTGATGGACCGCATCGCGCTGTACATGCTGATGATCAGCGTCCGGCCGATCTTCCGGAGGTACGCCGGGTTGCCGTGCTCGCCCTGCGCGGCGCCGCCGGACGGCGGCGTCGTAAGCTGCGGTGACGTCATGCGGCGACGCCTCGCGTGGCGCGCGTGACCGCGTTCTTCACCACGGCGTCCTTGTCGCCCGCCGCCTTCTCCAGCGACTCGCGCGCGCGGCGAGTGTTGATCCTGCCGAGCGCCATGGCGGCGCAGGCGCGGAACTCCGGCTCCTCGCGCTTGCCGAAGGTCCCCTTTCCATTCAGCACCGAGTCGAGGAACTCCACGCCGCCGTCGCCCGCGAGCGCGCCGAACGCTTCGAAGAACGCCATCTTCTCCGTGAGATTCGTCTCGCGCAGCGGCTTCCCCTTTAGCGCCTTCTCCACGCGCGGCAGCGCCGGCCGGTACGACCTGGCGCCGAGCGCGCGCACCGAGGCGACGCGCACGTCGCGCTCCGTGTCCTCGACGCATTTCTCCAGCACCTGGAGCGCGCCCGGCGAGCCGATGTCGGCGAGCGCGAGCACGGCGGCGAGCCGCATGGACGGATCGGCGCTGTTGTTTATCACCTGCCCGAGCGCGGGCACGGCAGCCGCCGTCTTCATCGCCGCCGCGCGCTGGATGGCTTCCTGCGCGACCACCGGGTCGGCGACGTTGATCAGCCGCACCAGCTCCGACGTGTGCGACGCGGCCAGTCGGTCGGCCGCGTTCTCCAGCAGCTCGCACAGCTCCCGGTTGTGCGATCGCGGCGTGAACGCGAACACGGTCTCCAGCGCGGTCGGGCGGAGCTGGAGGAACAGCTCGGAGATGTCGCTCTGAGGCGGCGACAGCGGCGTCTCCTCGAGGGTCTCCAGGAGCTGGCCGAGCACCGCGCCCTCCGACAGCCGCTCCGGCAGGTCCTTAAAGCGCTGCACCTGAACTTCGGTCAGCTCCCTGGCGCGCTGCGCGGTGAGCGCGACCTCGCGCAGCAGGTACGCCACGGTCCGCACCTGGTTGGTGGACAGCAGGTTGATCAGCATTCCATCGAGGATGCGCGCGATCTCCTCGCGCACGCCGACGTCCACCTGCGTCTCGAACGTGTCGAGCAGCGACGCGATAACCAGCGGGCGGAGATCGGTCGAGTAGTCCTTGGCGATCTCGTTGTGGATGTACTCGATCTCGCGCTCGTCGAGGAAATAGAGCGTCGAGTCGAAGTCTTCCATGCTGACGACGCCGGCGGGCTTCGCGGACGACACGAGCTGCTCGCTCCCGCCACGCTCCACTTCGCCCGGCGGCGGCAGCCGCTCCGGCGCGGCGCCCGCTTCCATCGGATCGTACGGCGTGTCGCCGGTGCCTCCGCCGGCGCCGACGTACTTGTACTCGAACGTCGAGAACTCCTGCTCCCACAGGATCGTGAGCAGGTCGTCGTCGTCCGCGGTGGCCGTCCGGACGCGCTGGATTATGTCCATGATCGCGTCCATGTCCGTCATCTCGAAGCCCTTGCAGATCTTCAGCTCGCGCAGGCCGTCCTTGAAGAACACCCACGCGAGGTTCTCCGTGGACTTCTCCGCCTCCTCGTACACCACGAGCTCTTCCCAGAGGAACTGCGTCTCGGCCACCTGCAGCACGATCTCGTCCGTCTGCTGCCAGAGCCCCTGGAACGCCGCGCGCGCGGCTTCCATCGAGCGCGCGTGCATCGGATTGTTCGGGAGGTAGAGCTGGTGCGCGCGCACGGCCTTGGAGAACGTCTTCAGCACGTCCGTGACGATGGCCGCCGCGAACGGCGGCGGTTCCTGCTCTGGAGTTTGAGTTGCGGCTGTGGGTGAAGTCATCAGCTCAAGAGATCCATATCGCTTACCTGCGCCACGTCCTTGTCGCCTCGACCACTGATGCAGACCAGCAGCGAGTCACTGTCCGACCAGCGGCCTCGGTTTTCCGCGATCCAGGCAACGGCGTGCGCGGATTCCAGCGCCGGGATGATACCCTCCAGCCTGCTGAGCAGCGCGAACGCCCGCAGGGCCTCTGAGTCGCTGATGGAGACATATGTAGCCCGGTGAATCTCCATAAGATAGGCATGCTCTGGCCCCACGCCAGGATAATCCAATCCGGCTGACACGGAGTGGGCCGGGCGCACCTGCCCGTGCTCGTCCTGCAACAGGTAGCTGAGCGATCCGTGCAGCACACCCGGCGACCCGCGCGCTAGCGAAGCCGAGTGCTCCATCGAGTCCAGGCCACGCCCCGCGGCTTCTACTCCCACGAGCTCCACGCCCACATCGTCCACAAAGGCGTGAAAGATTCCCATCGCATTCGACCCGCCGCCCACGCAAGCGACTACCACCTTTGGTAGCCCGCCGGTCCGCTCCAGCATCTGCGCGCGGGCCTCCCGCCCTATCACCGACTGGAGGTCGCGCACGATCCGCGGGTACGGCGCCGGACCGACGACCGACCCGATGATGTAATGGCTGTCGTTCACGCTGCCGACCCAATCGCGGATCGCCTCGCTCGTGGCGTCCTTGAGCGTGCGCGTGCCGGACGACACCGGCACCACCGTCGCGCCGAGCAGGCGCATCCGGAAGACGTTGAGCTCCTGCCGGCGCATGTCCTCTTCGCCCATGTACACCACGCACTCGAGGCCGAACCGCGCGCACACCGTCGCGGTCGCGACGCCGTGCTGGCCCGCCCCGGTCTCGGCGATGATCCTGCGCTTCCCCATCCGCCGCGCGAGCAGCGCCTGTCCCACCGCGTTGTTGATCTTGTGCGCGCCGGTGTGATTGAGATCCTCGCGCTTGAGGAAGACGCGCGCGCCGACGTGCTCCGAGAGCCGCGGCGCGAACGTGAGCGGCGACGGCCGGCCGACGTAGTCGCGCAGCATCTCGTCGAGCTCGCTCGTGAACGACGGATCTTCCATCGCTTCCGCGTACGCGGCGGTGAGCTGATCCAGCGCCGGGATCAGCGTTTCAGGAACGTACCGCCCGCCGAATTCGCCGAAGCGATCGGGGGAGCTATTGGCTATTGGCTGTTGGCTATTAGCTACAGCCGTGGCGTCCTTCTTACCTGCCATTGGCCAGCTCCACCGCGCGGGCGAAGGCGCGCATGCGGTCGTGATCCTTTACGCCGGGCGAGGACTCCACGCCGGATGATACGTCCACGACGTCCGGAGCGAGGGCCGTTATCGCGGCGCCGACGTTGTCGGGATCCAGCCCGCCCGCGACGATCAGCGGCTGCTCGCGGGTGAGGCGCCGGATCGCCGACGCTTCGCGCTCCCAATCGAAGGCGCGTCCGGTGCCGCCGAGTCCGGATTCGGCGAAGCTGTCCACGAGGATCGCGTCGGCCGCGGCGGATTCGCCGGCGATTTCCACGACGCCGGCCTCGCCGATCCGGATTACCGACCATATCGCCCCGCGAAAGCCGGCTCGCAGCTGGTCGATCGTGCCGTCGCCCGGGCTCGCGTGCAGCTGGATCACGTCGAGTCCTGACACGGCCGCGGCGTCCAGGATCTCCTCGACGGGCGCGGCGCCGAAGACGCCGACCTTCTTCATGGAGCCCGCGGCGGTCCACATGTCCGCCGCTTCCGCGGGAGTCACGCGGCGGCGGCTCTCCGCGAAGATCGCCCCGACGTACGACGCGCCGAGCTCGGCGGCCATGCGCACGTCCTCCCGCCGCGCGATCCCGCAGAACTTGATCGCCGTGGTCATCGGGCGACCCGGGCAACGCCGGTGAGATCGCGGACTGCCTGCTCTGGATCCCCGGCAGTCGAGAGCGCGCTTCCCACCAACACGGCGTTCGCGCCCGCGCGCGCCGCTGCCTCCACGCCCGCGCGACCGCTGATTCCGCTCTCCGCGATGGCGACGTGCTCGCCCGGCACGTGGGCGATCAGCTCGAGGGGGACGCGCTCGTCCACTACCAGCGTTTCCAGGTCCCGGGCATTGATGCCGATGACGTGCGCGCCGCCGTCCAACGCCCGCGCCAGCTCGTCGCGTGTGCGCACCTCGACGAGCGGCTCGACGCCGTGGGCGCGCGCGGCGTCGATCAAGCGACCCAACGCGCCCGGCGCGAGCGCGCGCGCGATCAACAGCACCGCGGACGCGCCAAGCGCGCGCGCCTCCAGGATCTGCAGCTCGTGCACGATGAAATCCTTGCGCAGGACCGGCAGCTCGACGGCGGCGACCACGTCCGAGAGATCCGCCGGAGAGCCGCCAAAGCGCGCGGGCTCCGTGAGGACCGAGATCGCGGCCGCGCCGCCTCGCTCGTACGCCGCGGCCCGGTCGCCGGCGACCAGATCCGGGTCGAGATCGCCCCGGGACGGCGACCGGCGCTTGACCTCGGCGATCACCCCCACGGTCTCGGCCTGGAGCGCGGAAGCGAAGGGTCGCGCCGGCGGCCGACTGGCCGCCAGCCCCTCCAGCTCACCGGCGCGGAGCTCCAGAGCCTCGACTCGCCCCTCGGCGAGCCGCACCAGCTCGCCCAGAGTCCCTCCCGGAGCGCTCCAGGAAGATTCCTGTTGCGCTTCGGGGGCTGTTCGGCTAACGTGTGAGTTCGGCAAATCTTCGGTGCGGCAGGGTCACAACCTTTATACGGGGCTCAACAAGATATGTCGCTCACGAAACGGCAGCGCGAAATCCTCACATATCTGGCCGACTACTCGGAGGCCAACGGCTACGCGCCGAGCTTCGAGGAGATTGCGGACCGGTTCGACTACAGCTCCCTGGCGACGGTGCACGAGCACCTCACCAACCTGGAGCGGAAGGGCTACATCAAGCGGCACTACAACGAGAGCCGCGGGATCGAGATCCCCTCCTCCGACGTGTACGGCCGGGCCGTGCACCTTCCGCTCATGGGCACCGTCGCCGCCGGCATGCCGATCGAAGCGATCTCGACGTCCGAGACCTTCGCCGTTCCCGACGACCTGGTTCGCAAGAACGGGAATCATTTCGTCCTCCGCGTGCGCGGCAACTCGATGGTGGACGAGCAGATCCGCGACGGCGACTACGTGATCGTGAACGAGAAGCCCACCGCCGACAACGGCGAGATGGTCATCGCGCTGATAGACAACACCTCGGCGACGTTCAAGAAGTTTTACCGGGAGAAGGACGGCCGCATCAGGCTCCAGCCCGCGAACGAGGCGCTGCAGCCGATCTACGTGCACGAGAACGACGTCACGATCCAGGGCGTCGTCGTCGGCGTGATTCGCAGGTACTAGCGCGCTCGACAACTGCGAGCGGTGTGCGTTGACCGTAAAACCGTCGGCCCGTCAGGTAGTAACGGCGGGCCGCGGTCGCGTCGTGGCGCAATTGCGAAACGCCCACCGCAGTTTGCGCCCTAACGCAAAACGCAAAAACGGGTAACGCACACCGCGCTCCCGCTGTTCTCCCGCGGCTCTACTCGGCGCATGTTGCTCGCACAGGACTCATTGCGTCTTTCCCACGGATTCCCTTTCCGTGGAGTGTTCGTGCGTCCGACGACTCGGTATCTCCTCGCCGCGCTCACTTTCGTTTTCACGCTGTTCGTTACCCCGAAAGTCCACGCGCTGTATCTCGGCACGTTGCCGCTGACCGATCTGGTCGAGTCGGAGGGCGGCGAGCGGCGCATCGTCAGGATCGCCGGCGGTGAGTCGGTCGAGGTCGTGGTGCATCGGGACGAGCGCTGGATGAAGTGTCCCGGCCTCGGCGTCGTCGCGCAGTCCCGCAGCGCGAACGCGGATTCACTGGTGCTGCTCGCCGACGCCGTGCTCCTCGCCTTCCGCGACGAAGCGAGGCGGGAGCCCGCGACGAGGCGCTGCATGACGGTCATGCTCGAGGCAGGACTCGGACGGCAGGATCCCATCAACAAGCGGGAGCGAGTCGAGTTCACGCTCTGGCGACGGCGCACGGATCAGCGGTGGGTGCTGTTCGGCGTCGAAGGCGACGCCGCGGTCGAAGCGACGGCCCGGCGCGTGCTCGGCGCGCGCTGGCCGCGGACTTCGAACGCAGCTAGGAGTACACGGCTCGAAGCCGCTCCAGCGCGGAGAGTCCGGACCCTGCTTTGAGCGCTTCGCGCGCCCGCGTGACGCCCTCGTAATAGCTTCCGGCTTTGCCGCTCAGGTAGATCGCGGCGGCCGCGTTCAGCTCCACCGCGGCCTTCGCGCCCGGTGATCCGCCACCGGCCAGCAGATCGAGTATCAAGTGCGCGTTGTCGGCAGGCGATCCGCCGGCGAGATCGTTGGGGCTCACCTTCCCTATTCCATGCTTGGCTGGATCGATCGTCCATTCGGTCACCGCGCCGTCCTTGATCTCGGCGACGTGCGTAGGACCGAGCGGCGAGATCTCGTCGAGTCCGGGCTCGCCGAACACGACCATCGCATGCACCGAGCCCAGCTGCCGCAGCGCGGCCGCGAGGATTCCCATCCGGTCGCGGTCGGCGACGCCGACGAGCTGCCGTCCCACGCCGGCCGGGTTGGCCAGCGGGCCGACGATGTTCATCACGGTCGGAATTGCGAGCTCACGCCGGATCGGCCCGACGTGCTTCATCGCCGGGTGCATCGCGGGCGCGAACATGAACACCATCCCCGCTTCCTCCAGCGACCGCGTCATCACCGCGAGCGGAGCGTCTATGCGAATGCCCAGCGCTTCCAGGACGTCGGCGCTGCCGCAGGCGGAAGTGAACGAGCGGTTGCCGTGCTTCGCCACTCGCACGCCCGCGCCGGCGGCCACGAACGCGGCGGCGGTGGAGATGTTGAAGGTCGTGACCGCGCCGCCGCCGGTGCCGCACGTGTCCACCAGCTCGTCCGGATCCGTGGCGGGCAGCCGGATCATCGCCCGGCGCAGCGCGCGCGCGGCGCCCGCGACGGTCTCGGCTGTCTCGCCGGCCACTCTCAGGCCCGTGAGAAACGAGGCGACCTGCACGCCCGTCGCCTCGCCGCGCATGATCACGTCGAACGCCGCGCCGACCTCGTCCGCGTCGAGCGGGCGGTGGAAGGCGAGGTCTTTGATCGCGTGCTGAAGTGCGTTGAGCTGCGTCACTCGCGGGCGGACACCGCCGCCACGACCTCGTCGAGCAGCTTGCGTGGATCTTCGGCCTTGTCGCGATGCTCGAGCAGCCGCTCTATGCGGTACAGCACTTTCCCCTGCGCGCGGAGCTGCAGCGTCTGATTGCTCATGTCCAGATGGGCTTTCTCGAGTTGCGCGACGGCGGCGGACACCTGCTGCTCGACCGCGCTCAGCCGCTCGCTTGCCGTCTGGGCCTGCGCCGCCGCCTCGCGCGCCGCCTGCTCCAGCTGCAACACCCGCCGCGTATCGCCCCCGCCCTTCCCCTCCGCCGCGAGCCTCGCGTCGGCGAGCTGGATCTCGAGATCGTTGACGATCGCCGTGTATCTGGCGTGCAGCGACTCCGAGACTTCCTCGAGCGCGCGCACCGCCTCGGCCCGCGCATCCCGCTCGGCGAACTTCGAGGCCGCGTTCATGAACAGCGCTATCAGCGGCAGCATGCGGTCCGTGGCCCTGCCGCCGAAGCGGCGCTTGGGCTCGATCACGGCGAGCAGCGCGTACAGCTCTCCATCGAACCGGACGCCGTGCAGCAGGAGGTATCCACCACCCGTCGGCGTGCCGAAGGACAGGAACTTCATGAAATCGTTCGAGAGGTCCCCGAAGTCCACCAGCTTCGCTCCGCCCAACACGTCCTTCTTGAGCTTCGCGGGCAGGTGGTCGGGCGAGAGCTCGATGCCCGTCGTGGTGATGCCGGAAGGACCCGCGACGAGCCGCGCGGTCAACAGTCCCTTGCGCGCGTCGTAAGGGAAAAAAGCGAGCTCGAGTCCCGGATCGTTGGCCGCCATCTCCGCGTACAGCACGCCCAGCGCGCCGCGCAGGTCCGGAGCGGCGGCGAGAGTCTGGCAGAAGGCGGGAAGCGGCTGGGGAGACATCGTGCTGAACATTAGCGTCATGGGGCTTCCCCGAATAGCTTCCGCACAATGACGCCGCCCCCGTCGCCCCCGGGGCCCGAAGCCGGAGCTACGCGGACGATTCAGCTGGTCCTGCACTACGACGGCTCGGGCTTTTCCGGCTGGCAGCGACAGCTCGATGAGCCGACGGTCCAGGGCACTCTCGAAGAAGCCATCGCGAAGCTCACCCAGCATCACGTCACCGTGATCGGCGCGGGTCGGACCGATGCGGGCGTGCATGCGCGCGGCCAGGCGGCCGGCGTGCGCGTTTCGCGCAAGTGGACGGCGCCCGCGCTCCGCAAGGCGCTCAACGCCACGTTGCCCGGGTCGGTATGGGTCGCGGCGGCGCACGAGATGAAGGACGACTTTCACGCGCGGTACAGCGCCTTGAGCCGGCTGTACTCGTATCGGATCGGGCTCGACGAGGAAGCCCGCTCGCCATTCCGCAGACCCTACGAGTGGGCCGTGGACAGGGAGCTGGATGTGGGGATACTCGAGTCTTCAGCCGCGGCGATTCACGGTGAGCATGCGTTCCTCGCCTTCGCCGTCAAGGGAACCGCTCCCGATACGGACGATCACCGGTGTAACGTTCACTCGGCGGCGTGGCGGTCGAGGCCCGGACGGCTGACGTTCGAGATCGAGGCGAACCGGTTTCTGCATCACATGGTGCGCTACCTGGTCGGCACGATGGTCCAGGCGGCGACGGGCCGGCGGGAGGCCGACGCGATCCAGCGGCTGCTCGTCGCGGGCGACAACCGCGAAGTGTCGCCGCCCGCGCCCGCGCACGCGCTGTTCCTGGAGCAGGTGCGGTACCCGAGCGATCTTTATCTGGAAGAATCCGCGACATGACCCGAATCGCGCCCTGATGCAGATCTACGTTCGCAGCGACAACCTCGCAGAGATCAGCACCGCCGCGGAGGCGGGGCTCGCGGACGGCATTCTGTACGCGGGCTCGGGCGACGCGGAGCACGAGCAGACCGAGCTTTCGGAGATAGTCGCCGAGTTCGCGCTGCCGGTGTGCGTCGCCGTCGGCGCGATGACCACCGCTGAGATGTATCGCGAGGCCCGCGAGATCGCGCGAATGTCCGACCGCATCATCGTGCAGGTGCCGCTCGTCGAGGACGCCGTGCCGGTAATCAGGCGGCTGACCGTGGACGGCGTGGACGTGTGCGCGAACTACATCTTCAACGCCGCGCAGGCCTCGATCGCCGCCAGGGCGGGCGCGGGCAAGGTGCTCGTCTCGGTGCCGGACCTCGACGCGCAGGGCCAGTCGGTGGACGAGGTGCTCGGCGAGATCCGCGCGGTGTTCGACCGCACCCACGCCGAATGCGATCTCGTGGCGTCGGGTCCGCGGAGCGCGGCCGAGTTCACGGCCTGCATCCTCGCCGGCGCGGACATCATCTGCATCACGCCCACGCTGCTGCGCACGCTGATTCTGCACCCTTCGACGGACCGCGCGCTCGACAGATTCCTGAACGAAGCCGGCAAGCGCGGAAAACACCGGAGCAAATCGTGAAACGCAAGCTTGGAGTCCCGCTCGCAATGCTCGTGCTCGTCGGCTGCGAGGGAGCTTCGCCCAACGCGTCCTCCGCGCAATCCGCCACCGCCGCGGCCAGCCCGGCGCAGGTGGAAGCGTCCCGCAGGACGGCCATCACCGCCGCGGTCTCGCGCGTGGCGCCGTCCGTCGTCACCGTCCAGACAGAGGCAGTCGAGCGTGTCACCGACTTCTTCTTCGGTCGCACCGTCGAGCGGACGCGACCGGGTCTTGGCTCGGGGTTCATCGTCAGCGCCGACGGAACGATCCTCACCAATGCGCACGTGGTGGCCGGCGCGACGCGAATCTCCGTCGCCCTTCCCGGCGGCGCGACGTACCCCGCGCGCCTGCTCGGAGCCGACGAGACCAACGATCTGGCGGTCCTCAAGGTGGACGCGCAGGGGATGCCGGTGGCGCCGCTCGGCAGCTCCCGCGACCTGTTGATCGGCGAATGGGCGATCGCGATCGGCAACCCGTTCGGATTTCTGCTCGGTAACACCGAGCCAAGCGTGACCGCGGGCGTGGTCAGCGGCGTCGGCCGGAACATCGCGGCCGGCGCGGGCGAGGGCGCGGGCGTGTACGTGGACATGATCCAGACCGACGCCTCCATCAACCCCGGAAACTCCGGCGGTCCGCTCATCAACGCGTCCGGCGAAGTCATCGGCGTGAACAGCTCCATCTTCTCTCCTTCGGGCGGGTCCATCGGACTCGGCTTCGCGATTCCGATCGATCGCGCGAAGCGCGTGATGGAAGATCTGCTGGCGCACGGGGTGATCCGGCAGCCGTGGGACGGGATCAACGTGCGCGTGGTGGCGCCGGGCGCGAACCCCCGCGAGATCCTGAACGCCGGAGTAGTGGTGAACAGCGTGGTGCCCGGCTCGCCGGCCGCCCGCGCCGGAGTCCGGCCGGGCGACATGATTCTGCGCGCCGGAGAACGGGCGCTGCGCAATCCGTACGACTGGCAGGCGGCGCGGCTCGACTTCCGCGTGGGCGACGCCGTGCCGCTCACCCTGCGGCGTGGGAGCCGCGAGATGACCGTGACGCTGCGGATCACCGATCTGCCCGAGGTCACCGCCCCGCGCGTCGCCGTGCTGCAGGAAATCCAGCTCGTGACGCTCTCCCCGCAGATTCGCGAGAGCCGCCGCATCCGCAGCTCCAACGGCGCGCTGGTGGTCAACATCAGCGAGCGCGTTTCGGCTGAGATCGGGATCGAGCGCGACGACGTGCTCCTGCAGATCAACAACTTCCGCATCGCCTCGGCGGAGGAGGCCGCGCGCGCGATCAATTATTACGCGGGGCGCAGCGTGATCGAGGTGTGGTTCGAGCGAAACGGGCAGCTGGGTCGCACTTACTTCAGGGTGCGATGACGGAGCACGACCGCTACTCCTCCCCGCTGGCGGACCGGTATGCGTCGTCCGCCATGCTCGAGCTCTGGTCGCCGCGCACGCGGTACGGACTGTGGCGGCGGCTGTGGCTGGCGCTGGCGGAATCGGAGCAGGAGCTGGGCGTAGCCATCCCGCAGGAAGCGATCGCGCAGATGCGCGACCGCCTCGACGACATCGACTTTTACGCCGTGGCGGCGTACGAGCGCCGGTTCCGGCACGACGTCGTCGCCCACATCCACGCGTTCGGCGACGCGGCGCCCGCGGCCAAGCCGTTCATCCATCTCGGCGCGACGAGCGCGTTCGTGACGGACAACGCCGATCTGATCCTGATGCGCCGCGGGCTCGACCTGCTGCGCGGCAAGATCCTCCAGATCATGCGCTCGCTGGCCGCGTTCGCGCGCGAGTGGCGCGCGGAGCCGGCGCTGGGCTACACGCACCTGCAGCCGGCCCAGCTCACGACCGTGGGCAAGCGCGCCACGCTCTGGCTCCAGGACCTCGCGCTCGATCTCGCGGATCTCGATCACCGGCGCGGGATGCTGCCGTTCCGCGGCGTGAAAGGCACGACGGGCACGCAGGCGTCTTTCCTGGAGATCTTCGGCGGCGATCACAAGAAGGTCCGCGAGCTGGAGCGGCGGGTGACCGCGCGCATGGACTTCCCCTCCGCGCTCGCCGTGAGCGGCCAGACCTACACGCGGAAGCTCGACGCGTGGGTGCTGGGCATCGTCTGCGGCATAGCGTCCAGCGCCGCCAAGTTCAGCGGCGACGTACGGATGCTGCAGACCTTCGGCGAGATCGAGGAGCCGTTCGAGCAGGACCAGGTGGGGTCGTCGGCGATGGCGTACAAGCGGAACCCGATGCGCGCGGAGCGCATCGCGTCGCTGGCGCGCTTCGTCATCTCGCTCGAATCCAACGCGCACCAGACGCACAGCACGCAGTTTCTCGAGCGGACGCTGGACGACAGCGCCAACCGGCGCATCGTCATCCCCGAAGCGTTTCTCGCGACCGACGCGATCCTGCTGCTGATGGCGAACATCGTGACGGGAATGGAGATCTATCCGCGGCAGATCCGGCATCGCATCGAGCGCGAGCTGCCGTTCATGGCGACCGAAGAGCTGATCGTGCGCGCGGTGCGCGCGGGCCGCGACCGGCAGGTCGCGCACGAGGTCATCCGGCGGCACAGTCTCGCGGCGGCGCGGGCGATGAAGGAGGGCGCCGATACGAACGACATGCTCGACCGGCTTGCCGCGGACCCGGAGTACGGCGTTCCCCTCGACGATCTGCGGGGAGTGCTGTCGCCCGACCGGTTCGTGGGCCGCGCGCCCCAGCAGGTGGACGAGTTCCTGGCGGAGGTTGTCGAGCCCTTGCTGGCTGGAACGCCGGCGGCGCGTACCACGGATGAAGTCCGAGTTTAAGACCAGGTGACTAGTGACTAGTGACTAGTAACTGCTCACCAATCCCAATGCCGCTGCATAAATCCGATCTTCCCCTTCCCCTGATCCGCCAGGGCAAAGTGCGGGACGTGTACGAGGCGGGGCCGGACCAGCTGCTCCTCGTGGCCACCGACAGGGTCAGCGCGTTCGACGTCATCATGCGGGAGGCGGTGCCGCACAAAGGGGCGGTGCTCACGCAGCTTACGGCGTGGTGGCTCCGCCGGCTGGGCGGCGAAGTGCCGCACCACATGCTGAGCGCGGACATCGGCGAGATCTGCGAGGCGATCCCCGCGCTCGCGCCGCATCGCGCGGAGCTGGCCGGCCGGGCGATGCTGTCTCGCCGGGCCGAGGTCTTCCCCATCGAGTGCGTCATCCGCGGCTATCTCGCCGGCTCGGCGTGGAAGGAGTACCGCAAGAGTGGCACGCTCGCGGGCGAGCCGCTGCCGGGCTCGCTGCGCGAGAGCTCCCGCCTGTCCCCGCCACTCTTCAGTCCCGCTACCAAGGCCGAGACCGGGCACGATGAGAACATCACGCGCCGGCAAGCGGCGGCGATCGTGGGCGCCGAGCGGATCGCCGAGCTCGAGCGGCTGACCCGCCTGGTGTACGAGCGCGGGAGCGAGCACGCGGCGTCGCGCGGGATCATCGTCGCGGACACCAAGCTCGAGTTCGGGGAGGTGGACGGTCGGGTTATATTAGTCGACGAGGTGCTCACCCCCGACAGCTCGCGTTTCTGGCCCGCGGACCGGTACGAGGAAGGCGCTGCGCCGCCCAGTCTCGACAAGCAGCCGCTGCGCGATCACCTGGAACGGGAAAAGAATGCCGGCCGCTGGAACGGCGATGCGCCGCCTCCTCCTCTTCCACCCGACGTGATTGATTCGATGAGCCGGCGATACCTCGAGATCTACCAGCGCCTCACCGGCGCTCCGCTGCCGGTCGCCGCGTGAGCTTCGCGCGCGAAGGACTCGTCTTCATCGGCATAGCGTCGGCGGCCGCCGCGACGGCGTACGCGTTCGCGCTGGCGCGGAGATCGTGGAGCCTGTGGCTGCTCGCGTTCGTCCTCACCGTGCTGGCCTTGTGGGTGGCGTACTTCTTCCGCGACCCGGAGCGCGAGGGCGAGCGCGGCGAGACGCTCGTCGTCTCCCCGGCGGACGGCAAGATCGTGATGATCACGGAAGTGCAGGAGCCCGCGTTCATCGGCGGCTCGGCCATCCGCATCTCGGTGTTCATGAACGTCTTCAACGTGCACGTTAACCGGTATCCGACCGACGGCACCGTGCGGTACGTCCATTACAACCCGGGCAGGTTCCTCAACGCGGCCACCGAGAAGTCGAGTCTGGAGAACGAGCAGATGTCGGTCGGGCTGGAGACGAAGCACGGCCGCATTCTCGTGCGCCAGATCGCCGGCCTGATCGCGCGGCGGATCGTGACGTACAGCAAGGAAGGCCAGCAGGTGAAGCAGGGCGAGCGTATGGGAATCATCCGGTTTGGATCGCGAGTGGACGTGTTCATTCCGCCCAACTCCAAGGTTCGCGTGAAGACCGGCGAGACCAGCAACGCCGGCGTTACCGTGCTGGCGGACCTTCTCCCGCAATGATCGACGAGCAGACGCGCGGACAGCGGCGCGTGCGGCGCGCCGTGGTGGTGCTGCCGAACGGCTTCACGCTGGTCAACCTGTTCTTCGGAATCTTCGCCATCGTCGCGGCTTCGCGCGGGGATTTTACGACGGCCGGGCTGTACGTGGTCTTCGGCGGAATCGCCGACGCGCTGGATGGCCGCGTGGCGCGCGCCACGCGCACGGGATCACGCTTCGGGTCGGAGCTGGACTCGCTGGTGGACGCGATCTCCTTCGGCCTCGCGCCCGCGCTGATCATGTACTTCGCGGTCCTCAACCGCGACGGCTGGGACTGGATATTCGTCTTCCTGTACACCGCGTGCGCCGTGATCCGGCTCGCGCGCTTCAACGTGGAGCAGGCGGGACGCGCCAAGAAATATTTTCACGGACTGCCGAGTCCGGCCGCGGGGGTCACGCTCGCGACGTACTACTGGTTCAGCCAGACGGACCTGTACAGCAACACCATGATCGGCGACCTGCCGTGGGACATGGTGCTGCGGTACCTGATGCTGATGCTCGCGTTCCTGATGATCAGCAACGTGTCGTACCCGGCCGTCCCGACGATCGGCTACCGCAAGCCGAGCGAGATCATCGGCTCGCTCGTGGTCGCGTCCACTTTCTTCGGCGTGCTGTTCCTCCCGAAAGAGTTCTTCTTTCCCGCGCTGATCCTGTACGTGGTGTACGGGCTGGTAAAGACGGTGGTGTACGGATTGATGGACCGGCGTCCGAGCGGCGACGCGCCCGTCATCAGCGACGACGACGAGCTGGACGAGCCGCTCACCCGCGAGCTGCTGGAGCCGGAGCTGGCAGCCGCGCAGCGCAAGCGCCGCCGCCGGCGTCGCAACCGCGGCGGCCAGCGGCCTTTTTCATCGGGGCCGGAATGAAGCAGCACCGCGTGTACCGGATCGCCGTGCAGATCATCCCGCGCGCGGGGCTGCTCGATCCCCAGGGGAACACCATCACGGGCGCGCTGCACTCGCTCGGGTTCAAGCACGTGAAGTCGGTGCACGTCGGCCGCCACATCGTGATCGAGACGGAAGCGCCCGACGCGCTCCAGGCGGAGACGGCCGTGCAGGAGATGTGCGAGAAGCTGCTGGCGAACCCGGTGACGGAGGATTTCGAGATCACCTCCGCGGTACCTCTGTGAGCTGGCAGGTATCAGGTATCGG
Organism: uncultured Gemmatimonadota bacterium; assembly: GCA_937867645.1. GTDB lineage: Bacteria > Gemmatimonadota > Gemmatimonadetes > Gemmatimonadales > Gemmatimonadaceae > JACDCY01. The sequence goes on from CALMKE010000297.1 coordinate 25,348, forward strand.
GTATCAGGAGAAGGTGGCGTGAAATTCGGGATCGTCACCTTTCCCGGCTCCAACTGCGACTACGACGCGTATCGCGCGGTCGTGGACCAGCTCGGCGCCGAGGCGACTTACCTCTGGCACAAGAGCCATGAGCTGGAGGGTGTGGACGTCGTCATCCTCCCCGGCGGGTTCAGCTACGGCGACTACCTTCGCGCCGGCGCGATCGCGCGCTTCAGCCCGATCATGCGCGAGGTAGTGGCGCACGCCCGCCGCGGCGGGCCCGTGCTCGCGATCTGCAACGGCTTTCAGATCGCGTGTGAAGCGGGACTCCTGCCGGGTGCGCTCGTGCGCAATGCGGGTATGCGGTTCATCTCGGACGCGGTCCACCTTCGCGTCGAGAACGAGAGCACCATGTTCACCTCGCAATACGAGAAGGGCGCGGTGCTGCGCATTCCGATCGCGCACGGCGAGGGGCGCTACGTCGCGGACGCCGCCACGATTGCGCGGCTGCAGGACGACGACCGCGTCGTGTTCCGGTATTGCGACGCCGCCGGAAACCTGACCGGCGAAGCGAATCCGAATGGCTCGATGCGCGCGATCGCCGGCATCGTGAGCGACGAGGGGAACGTCCTCGGCATGATGCCGCATCCGGAGCGCGCGGTGGATCCCCTGCTCGGCCCGCCCGACGGATTGCTGTTGTTCGAGTCCCTGCTCGCGAGGACCGCCGTGTGAGCAATGTCGCTCCGCGCCCCGGCGACCCGCGCATCACTCCCGCGCTCGTCGCGGAGCACGGGCTCACCGAAGACGAATTCCAGCGGCTCGTCCGCATGCTCGGCCGCGAGCCGACTTTCACCGAGCTGGGGATCATCAGCGCCCTGTGGAGCGAGCACTGCTCGTACAAGCACTCGCGGCCGCTGCTGAGGACGCTTCCCACCGAAGGCCCCCAGGTGCTCCAGGGCCCGGGTGAGAACGCGGGCGTGGTGTCGGTGGGCGACGGGCTCGCCGTCGCCTTCAAGATCGAGTCGCACAACCATCCGTCGGCCGTCGAGCCGTACCAGGGCGCCGCCACCGGCGTGGGCGGGATCCTGCGCGACGTCTTCACCATGGGCGCGCGTCCCATCGCGATGCTCAACTCGCTCCGCTTCGGGTCGCTCGACAGCGCGCGCGTGCGCTACCTGTTCGCCGGCGTGGTGAAAGGGATCGGCGACTACGGCAACTGCGTCGGGATCCCGACGGTCGCCGGCGAGATCGTGTTCGACGACGCGTACGAGACCAACCCGCTCGTCAACGCGATGTGCGTGGGCGTGATGAAGGAGAGCGAGCTGATCACGGCCAAGGCCGAGGGGATCGGCAATCCGATCATCGCGGTCGGCGCGCGCACGGGCCGCGACGGGATCCACGGCGCGTCCTTCGCGTCCGAGGATCTGTCGGAGGCGAGCGACGCCAAGCGTCCGCGCGTGCAGGTCGGCGATCCGTTCACGGAAAAGCTGCTGCTCGAAGCCAGCCTCGAGCTCATCCGCAGCGGCCATATCGTAGCGATTCAGGACATGGGCGCGGCGGGACTCACTTCCTCGTCCGCGGAGATGGCCGAGCGTGGCGAGGTCGGCGTCACCATAGACGTGAGCAGGGTGCCGGTGCGCGAATCGGGGATGACGCCGTACGAGATCCTGCTGAGCGAATCACAGGAGCGGATGCTGGTCGTCGCGAAGCGCGGGCACGAGAACGCCGTCGCCGAGATCCTGCAGCGGTGGGACCTGACCGCGGCCGTGATCGGCGAAGTCATCGCCGAGCCCGTGTATCGGGTGACGGAAGGCGACACCGTGGTCGCCGAGTTCCCGGGGTCGCGGCTGGTGACGGACTGCCCGCGCTACTCGCCCGAAGCGCGCGAGAGCGACGCGATCGTCCGTCTGCGCGAGACCGACGTCGCGAGCATTCCGGAGCTGCCCGAGGAAGCGGACCCGCTCTGGACGCTCGAGCGCATGCTCTCTTCCCCGACGATCGCGAGCAAGGCATGGGCGTACCGGCAATACGACTCCACGGTGCGCACCAACACGGTGATCGGGCCGGGTGGCGACGCGGCCGTGCTGCGGCTGCGTGGATCGAACCGGGCAATCGCCGTCAAGACCGACTGCAACGGACGGTACGTGTACCTGTCGCCGCGCAACGGCGCGCGGGCCGCGGTGTGCGAGGCGGCGCGGAACGTGGCGTGCGCCGGCGCGCGGCCGCTCGCGATCACCAACTGCCTGAACTTCGGCAACCCCAGGCGGCCGGAGAACTTCTTCCAGCTCAGCGAGGCGATCGCGGGGATGGGCGAGGCGTGCCGCGCGCTGGGCACGCCCGTCACCGGCGGCAACGTCTCGCTGTACAACGAGAGCCCGTCGGGCGCGGTGTACCCGACGCCGGTGATCGGGATGCTCGGTCTCATTGACGATCTGTCGCACGTGACGCCGGCGACATGGTCCGAAGACGACGCCGTGATCGTGCTGCTCGGCGAGATCCTCGGCGAGCCGGCGGACGGTCTCGGCGGGAGCGAGTATCTCGCGCGGATCCACGGAACGGTCGCGGGCGCGCCGCCGAAATGCGATCCCGAGCTCGAGCGCGACACGATCGCGTGCCTGCTGGAGTGCATTCGCGCCGGCCACGTGCGCTCGGCGCACGACTGCAGCGACGGCGGGCTCGGGGTCGCGCTCGCCGAGTGCGCGATCGCCAACCGGTCGGCCGTCGTCGGCGCGGAGGTAGATCTCTCCGCCTGGGCTGACGTGCCGCTGCGGGAGCTGCTGTACAACGAAGCGCAGGCGAGGATCATCGTGACGGTGCCGGAGTCTTCACTTGCCGAGATCGCGCGGATCGCTGTCAAGCACATGGTGCCGCCGATGGTGATCGGACGCGTGCGCACCGGCTCGGGGAATCTCGAGATCAAGCACGGCAAGAACCGCGCGCTGGTTGCCCCGCTCGACCGGCTGGCGGCGGCATACCACGACGCCATCCCGGCGATCATGGAAGGGAGCGTCGAGAGCGCCGCCGTGCTGGAGCAGGCAGCCGTGACCACGGTCTAGCGCCATGTGCGGCGTATTCGGCATTCGCGGCCATCCCGACGCGGCCTCGCTGACCCACCTCGGGCTGTACTCGCTGCAGCACCGCGGGCAGGAGTCGGCCGGAATCGTCGCGGTCGGTGACGACGGAACCGCGCGGAACCTGCGCGCGATGGGGCTCGTGTCGGACAAGTTCAGCCCGGAGAGCATCGCCGCGCTCACCGGCTCGACCGCGATCGGGCACACGCGCTACAGCACCACGGGCTCCTCCACGATCGAGAACGCGCAGCCGGTGCTCGCGCGCTTCCGCGACGGACACATCGCGCTCGCGCACAACGGCAACCTCACCAACTCCAGCGAGCTGCGGTTCGAGCTGGAGGACCAGGGATCCATCTTCGCGTCCACCATGGACTCCGAGGTGATCGTGCACCGGATGGCGCGCTCGCGCTCGGCCGCGCCGGAGGAGAAGCTCGCCGACGCGCTCCGCGGAGTCGAGGGCGCCTACTCCGCGGTCGTGCTCGCCGGCGACACCCTGCTCGCGGCCCGCGACCCGCGCGGCTGGCGCCCGCTGGTAATGGGACGGCTCAACGGCGCCGTGATCTTCGCCTCCGAGACCTGCGCGCTGGACATCGTCGGAGCGACCTTCGAGCGGGAGATCGAGCCCGGCGAGATCGTGGCCGTGGACGCCAGCGGAATCCGGTCGTCGCGGCCCTTCCCCGGCGTCGAATCGCGCAAGTGCGTCTTCGAGTACGTGTACTTCGCGCGCCCCGACAGCCGGATCTTCGGCGGCTCGGTGGACCGGGCGCGCCGCGAGCTTGGCCGACAGCTTGCCAGAGAAGCTCCCGCGCCGGGCGCCGATCTGGTGTTCAGCGTGCCCGACTCCTCCAACTCGGCCGCGCTTGGCTACGCGGAAGAGTCGGGGCTGCGGCTGGAGCTGGCGCTCATCCGCAACCACTACGTCGGCCGGACCTTCCTCCAGCCGACGCAGGCGGGACGCGACGCCAAGGTGAAGGTGAAGTACAACGCCGTACGCGAGGTGCTGGATGGGAAGAGCGTGGTGATGGTGGACGATTCGATCGTGCGCGGGACGACGACGCGCGGGCTCGTCGCGATGGTCCGCGGCGCCGGCGCGCGCGAAGTGCACCTGCGCGTGAGCTCGCCGCCGATCACCGGGCCGTGCTATTACGGGATCGATACGCCGACACGCGAGGAGCTGATCGCGGCGAATTTCACGGTGCCGGAGATCACGCGGAAGCTGGGAGTGGACTCGCTCGGCTACCTATCTCTGGATGGAATGTTGCGGGCGGTGCCGGGCGGACCGGCGGGGTTTTGCCACGCCTGCTTCTCCGGCGACTATCCAACGCCGCCGCCGACTGATCCGGTGAAGCTGAGGTTGGGGAAGTGAGGGAACTGCGCTGCGCACTGCGTGCTGCGCACTGCGCCCTGGCCGGCGAGGGCGCAGCGCGCAGCACGCAGTGCGCAGCGCCTTCAACTCAAAACTCGCAACGGTAGTGAGTCAGTCCGTTTTCTTCTTCGGCGACGGCAAGGCCGAGGGCACGCGCGAGATGAAGTCCGTCCTCGGCGGCAAAGGCGCCAACCTCGCCGAGATGACCAACCTCGGCGCGCCTGTCCCGCCGGGCTTCACGATCGCCTGCTCCGAGTGCATCGCCTATCTCCGCGACTTGAAGTACGGGGACAAGCTGCGCGCGGAGGTCGAGGGAAATCTCGCGCGCCTGGAGAAGTGCACCGGCAAGAAGCTCGGCGACGCGAAGAATCCCCTGCTCGTGAGCGTGCGGTCCGGCGCCCCGTTCTCGATGCCAGGGATGATGGAGACGATCCTGAACCTCGGCCTCAACGACCGCACGGTCGTGGGACTCGAGCGCGCCAGCGCGAACTCGCGCTTCGCGTACGACTCCTATCGCCGATTCATCCAGATGTACTCGGACGTCGTGCTCGGAGTGTCGGGCCAGAAGTTCGAGCAGCTGCTTTCCGCCAAGAAGCTGACGGAAGGTGTGGAGAACGACACCGAGCTGGACGAGGACGCGCTTCGCAATCTCGTCGAGGAATACAAGCAGCTCGTGAAGCACGTGACGGGCGCGCCCTTCCCCACCGATCCGTTAGCGCAGCTGTGGGGCGCGATCGAAGCCGTGTGGCGCTCGTGGACGCTCAAGAAGGCGCG
>CALMKE010000298.1 GCA_937867645.1 uncultured Gemmatimonadota bacterium
CGCACGGTGCGCGTGCCGCTCAACCGGACCGCGGACCTGTCGCGCATCATCAAGGCGTCGGAGATCCTGCGCCAGAAGATGCGCCGCGAGCCCACGCCCAACGAGCTGGCGCAGCTGACCGGCCTGTCGGTTGACGTGGTACAGTCGCTCGCCGCCCTGAACACGGGCGACGTCCGGCTCGACGCGCCCATGGACCCGGAAGGCGATCGCTCGCTCATCGAGCGCTTCGTCGCCGACGAGATGCCGGACACCGAGGAAGAGGCCATGAGCCGCTTCCTGAACGACGAGATCGAGGCGGCCCTTTCGACGCTCCCCCCGCGGGACGCGAAGGTGCTGCGGCTCTACTTCGGCCTCGAAGGCGGACGCGAGCACACGCTCGAGGAGATCGGCTCGATGCTCGGCGTCACCCGCGAGCGCGTTCGGCAGCTGCGCGACCGCGCTCTGAAGCGGCTGCGCGAGGGCGAGGTGGGCAGAGCGCTGGGTAGCTTCGCGGCCTAGCGGACAGGCATCAGGTATCAGGTATCAGGTAACAGAAGGGGCGAGCGAGGCAGCTCGCCCTTTTTTTCGCCTCGCGCTTTGCCGGGGGTAGCCATGCACCCGGCCCCGACACAGCTTTTGTGATGTGTCTCATAGCCTGATACCTGATACCTGATACCTGATACCTGTCTTCAGTGATCCGTCTCGTCAACGTCCACAAATCCTTCGGCACCAAGCACGTCCTGCGCGGCTTCTCGCTGGACGTGTCCGAGGGTGAGACGATGGTGGTGATCGGCGGGTCCGGCACCGGGAAATCGGTCGCGATCAAGCACATCGTCGGCCTGCTCGACCCTGATGAAGGCACCGTGTTCGTGGACGGGCAGGAAGTTCCCAAGCTCTCCCGCAACGAGGTGTACGAGCTTCGCGCCCACATCGGCTACGTCTTTCAGTTCGCCGCGCTGTTCGACTCGCTCACCGTCGCGCAGAACGTCGCGATGGGCCTGAAGAAGCAGACCCACCTCACCAGCGGCGAAGTCAAGAGCAGGGTGAGCGAAGCGCTGGCGCTCGTGGACCTGCTGAACATCGAAGACAGGTATCCCGCCGAGCTCAGCGGCGGGATGCGCAAGCGCGTCGGTATCGCGCGCGCCATCGCGCGGAAGCCGAAATACATGTTGTACGACGAGCCGACCACCGGACTCGACCCGGTCACCGCATCGGTGATAGATCAGCTCATGATCCGGCTCCGCGAGCGCCTGTCCGTGACCAGCATCGTCATCACGCACGACATGAAGAGCGCGTACGCGGTCGGGTCGCGCATAGCGATGCTGCACGAGGGGCGCATCCGCCAGGTGGGCACGGTCGAGGAAATTCAGCAGAGCACCGATCCCATCGTGCGGCAGTTCATCGAGGGCAGGCCCGCGCCGGACGCAACGCAGATGCTCGGCGTGTAATGCTCGCGCCCGTCGCGCTCGCGCCAACCATCGTCGCCTACGCGGTCCGCGACCGCGCCCGCGCGCTCGTGCGGTCGGCGTTTCCCAAGCGCCGGACGAAAGTCCTCCTGGCGCGCACCGCCGGCGAGATGGAGAGCGCTTTCAGGCAGAACCTGGTGGACGCGGCAGTCGTGGATCTGGCCTCGGGGGCGGACGACCTCTGGAAGATCGCGGGACTCGCGCTCGAGTATCCCAGCGCGCCCTTTTTCGGCATCCTGCCGCTGCGATCCGCCGACGGGCCCGCCCTCGCGCGCGCCGCGTCGCTCGAGTTCGCCGACGTTCTGGTGGAAGGCGTGGATGACGCCGTCGTGCGCGAGCTGGTTCAGCCGCGCACGTTCACCGCGCGGTTCGCCGCCGCGCTCTCCAATCCTCCCCCAGCGGTCGGCTTGAGCGACGAGCGGCAGCACGCCGTCTGGCGGATCATCGTGGGGCAGGCGGGCCGCCCGGTGCGGACGGGCGACATCGCGGACGCGGTCGGACTCAGCCGCGAGCATCTGAGCCGCGTCTTCTCCAGCGCGGGCTCCCCCAACCTCAAGCGTGTCATCGACCTCGTGCGCCTGATCGCCGCGGCGGAGCTGGCGAAGAATCCCGGCTACGACGTGCGCGACGTCGCGGCGGTATTGGGTTTCGCGTCTTCCTCGCACCTGTCGAGCACGTCGCAGCGCATCGTCGGCACCCGGCCGGCGTCGCTGGCCCGCCTACGCACAGTAGATCTCGTCGAGCGCTTTTCGCAGGGGCGAGGACGGAGCCGCGGGTGAGATGCGGCGCGTGCCCTCTTCCATCTCGGCGGCGTGTTGCCGCTCGATGAACGTGAGGAATCCCGTGAGCAGCCTGCCGACCGTCGCCGCGCGCGCCGCGAGCGCGGTCGAGGTATCGTGCGGCAGCGCTGCTCCATGCCGGGCGATCGCGAGCTGCGTCTCGAACACACTGAGCGCGCGCCGCGCCTGCTCGAACAGACGTTGCTGATCCAGCGCGTCCGAGCGGTCGTATCCCTGGGCAATGCCGGTCGCTATGGCGGCGGCGGAGCTGGTCAGCTCGTCCACGAACGAGGGAAGCTCCTTGCGGCCGTGCTGCCGGGCCGCGCGCAATACGTCGCCCGCGAGCGCGACGGCTTCCTGCCACAGCTTGAGGTCCTTCACTCCCGTCGCCATGCAGCACGGTCGGTATGGACCGTGCCGTATGCGGCATCGATCCATCCCGCGTCTGCTCGTCCCGTTTCAACCCAGAGGTAATCGGAATGCCCCGCTTTCCCGGCTGGATTCTCTTCGCGCTCGCACTCGGCGCGCTCGGCTGCTCCGCTCGCGGCCCCGTGGCGCCGCTGCCGGAGCCCAACCCGCCGGGACCTACCCTGCCGGACGTCGAGCCGAACGTGCGCATCGGAGTGGTGGAGTCCGCGGACAGCGTGATGGTCGGAAGCTCAGGGGCTTTCATCGCCACGGAGCGCCCGACCAGCCGCGTGCTCGCGTCCGGCTCGAACGGCGCCGTGGTCGTGACGCGCTCGGGAAGCGGCTATCAGGTGCGACTCGGCGCTACAGTCGCGCAGTCGTCCGGGCCGGTGCACGTGACGTCCACGTCCGGCACCGTGACGATCGCCGGCCAACCCTACAGGGGCAGCGCCGAGGTGCGGGTCAATTCGGAAGGGAAGCTCGCCGGCATCAACGAGCTGCCGATGGAGCAGTACCTCTACGGCGTAGTCCCGCGCGAGCTCGGGCCGGACGCGTTCCCCGAGGTCGAGGCGCAGAAGGTTCAGGCGATAGCGGCCCGGACCTATGCGATCGCTTACCTCGGCCGCAGAGCCTCCGATGGATATGATCTGCGCGCGACCGTGGCCGACCAGGTCTACGGCGGCCGCTCCGCCGAGCACCCGGTCTCGACCGCGGCGGTGGACGGCACTCGCGGCATCGTCGCCCGTTACGGCGGATCACTCATCCTCGCCCGCTACTCGTCCACGTCCGGCGGGCACACGGCGGACAACGAGGAATCGTTCGCGGAGAATCCGATTCCGTACATGCGCGGGGTTCCGGACATGCCGGCCACCGACGGCCGGCCGTACGTGGCCAGCCTCGACGCGTTCAAGTCATCGCCGTACATCACCGATTTCAGGCAGCCGGCTGCCCCGTTCAATCTCGACCGTCCACGCTATCACCGCTGGATGGTGGAGTGGTCCCCCGCGGAGCTGACGTCCATGATCTCGACGTTCGCCGGGCGCGACGTCGGCCTCGTCCGCGAGATCAAAGTGCTGCAGCGCGGTCCTTCCGGCCGCGTCATCAGCCTCGAGTTCGTGACGGACGCCGGCTCGTTCCCCGCGTCCATGGGAGTGATCCGGTCGGCGCTGAAGTACGTGAACTCGACGGGCGGCTTCGTGAACCTTCCGAGCACGCTCTTCTTCATCGAGCCGGTAGTGCGGGACGGCGCCGCCGTTCCAGGCTCGTTCCGTGTGTACGGCGGCGGCTTCGGCCACGGGACCGGCATGGCGCAGGTCGGCGCGGTTCTCATGGCCAAAGCAGGGAAGACTTACGCCGAGATCCTCCGCCATTTCTATACGGGGATCGACCTGGTCCGGCGCTATTAGGAGGAGTTAGGATCGAGGACCCATGCGGCCTCAGGACCAGGAGCAACCGAGGATCTACGATTGAGTGAGGACCGAGGATGAGCGGAACCACGGGAAGGGGTCTCCCAGGTCCTCACTTAATCGCCGATCCTCGGTTGTAGTTGGTCCTGAGGCCGCATGGGTCCTCTGTCCTCAGTCGCCGGTGGCCTCACCCCGCTAACTTGAACTGGTCCCGAGCTTGTGATATTTTTCACAAGCCCTCCAGGACCCCGCCGAGAGCCCCGCAAGGGCCCGGCTTTTACCTCTCAGAACACATCCGTTATGCCCGCTGAAACGACGCTTCGCCCCGGGGAGATCAAGGACATCCTCCTCCGAGAGATCGAGGCTGCCGATCTCCATGAGCTGGACGTAGAAGAAGTCGGTACCGTCCTCGAGGTCAGGGACGGAATCGCCCGCATTTACGGCCTCGCGAAAGCGATGGCCGGCGAGATGCTCGAGGCCACTTCTTCCGAGACCGGCGCGAAGATCACCGGACTCGCGCTGAACCTGGAAGAGGACAACATCGGCGCCGTCATTCTCGGCGACTACCTCCAGCTCAAGGAAGGCGACGAAGTCCGCCGCACCGGCCGCGTGCTCGAGGTGCCGGTCGGACCGGAGATGATCGGCCGCGTCGTGGACGCGCTCGGCAACCCGGTGGACGACCGCGGACCCATCGGCGCCAAGCACACGCGCAAGGTCGAGTCGGAGGCGCCCGGCATCATCGTGCGGCAGCCGGTACGCGAGCCCATCCAGACGGGACTCAAGGCGATCGACTCGATGATCCCGATCGGCCGGGGCCAGCGCGAGCTGATCATCGGCGACCGCGGCACGGGCAAGACCGCCATCGCCGTGGACACGATCATCAATCAGAAGGGCACCGGCGTCATCTGCGTGTACGTCGCGATCGGGCAGAAGAAGTCCACCATCGCGGCGGTCGTCGAGAAGCTGCGGCAGGCGGGCGCGATGGAGTACACCATCGTCGTCGTCGCCGCGGCGTCCGACCCCGCCCCGATGCAGTACATCGCGCCGTACTCGGGCTGCTCGATGGCCGAGTACTTCATGTACAACGAAGGCAAGCCCACGCTGTGCGTGTACGACGACCTTTCCAAGCAGGCCGCGGCGTACCGCCAGATCTCGCTCGTGCTCCGGCGCCCGCCGGGACGCGAGGCGTACCCCGGCGACGTCTTCTATCTCCACTCCCGCCTGCTCGAGCGCGCGGCGAAGCTGCGCGAGGATCCGGGCGTGGTGGACAAGAACATTCTCAAGCCGGGCGGGTCGCTCACCGCGCTCCCGATCATCGAGACGCAGGCCGGCGACGTGTCCGCGTACATCCCGACCAACGTGATCTCGATCACGGACGGGCAGATCTTCCTCGAGTCCGACCTGTTCTTCGCGGGCGTGCGGCCCGCGGTCAACGTCGGCATCTCGGTGTCGCGCGTAGGCGGCGCGGCGCAGATCAAGGCGATGAAGGCGGTCGCCGGCCGGCTCCGCCTCGACCTCGCGCAGTACCGCGAGCTGGAAGCGTTCTCGTCGTTCGCATCCGACCTCGACGCCGCGACCAAGCGGCAGCTCGAGCGCGGCGCGCGCACGGTCGAGATCCTCAAGCAGCCGCAGTACCAGCCGATGCCCGTCGAGCAGCAGGTGGTGATCATCTACGCCGTGACGAATGGTTACCTCGACAAGATCGACGTGTCCGAAGTGCGCCCGTGGGAGCGTGACTTCCTCGAAGTCGTGACGAGCCAGCACGCGGACATCCTCGACAAGATCAGGAAGGAAAAGGTGATGTCGAAGGACACGGAAGGGCAGCTAAAGAGCGCCATCGAGAACTTCAACTCTTCCCGCACTCCGGCCGATGCCGCTGCGTAACTCGAACAGACAGCTATTGGCTATTGGCTATTGGCTGTTAGCTAGCCAACAGCCAACAGCCAACAGCCAACGGCTGCAGTTCAATGGCTAAAGGCCGCGAGCTCAAGGGTCGCATCAAGTCCGTCGAGAACACGCGCAAGATCACGCGCACGATGGAGATGGTCGCGACGTCCAAGATGAAGCGCGCGCAGGACCGCGTGCACGCCGCGCGGCCGTACGCGCTGGTGCTGCGCGAGGTGATCTCGAGCGTGTATTCGTCGGACGTCGCCGACCGCTTCCCGCTGCTTCGCCAGCCCGAGTCGGTCAAGCGCGCGGCGATCCTGCTCATCACGTCCAACCGCGGGCTCGCCGGCGGGTTCAACGCCAACCTCATCAAGGAAGCGCGGAACCTGATCGCGCGGCTCGAGAGCGCCGGAACCGAGACGGAGCTGCACGTGGTCGGCCGGAAGGGGCTCGGCTACTTCAAGTACGTCGGCCGCGCGGTGAAGACGAGCCGCACCGACATTACCGACAAGCCGAGTTCCACGGACGCGGCGTCACTCTCCGACGCGCTGATGGACGACTTCGCGGCCGGTCGGCTCGATGCCGTCTACGTCGTGTACGCCAAGTTCAATTCGGCGCTGTCCACGCCGCCGGTGTCGGAGCAGGTCCTGCCGGTGCAGCCTCCGGCGCGGGAAGAAGGTCAGCAGGGACTGCAGCGCGACTACCTGCTGTACCCGTCGGCCGACGCCATTCTTGGCGAGCTGCTCCCGTTGTACGTACGCAACACGGTGTACCGCGCGCTAGCGGAATCCAACGCGGGCGAGCAGGGCGCGCGCCGGACGGCGATGAAGAACGCCACCGAAAACGCGAGCGAGATGATCAACGGACTTCGCAGGACCTTCAACCGCGCCCGTCAGGCGCAGATCACCCAGGAGATCGCCGAGATCGTCGGCGGTGCCGCTGGGCTACAGGGATAAGAAATGGCCACTGCCGTGAAGACAGAGAAGAACATCGGACGCGTCGTCCAGGTCATCGGACCGGTGCTCGACGTCGAGTTCGATCCGGAGCACCTCCCCGAGCTGTACAACGCGCTGCGGATTCAGGCGACCACCGACTACGGTCAGGTGATCGACGTGACCTCCGAGGTGCAGCAGCACATCGGCCGTAACCAGGTCCGCGCCGTCGCGATGTCCTCCACGGACTCGGTCGTGCGCGGCATGGAAGTCGTGGACACGGGTCAGGCGATCACGATCCCCGTCGGGTCGGCCGCGCTCGGCCGCATCCTCAACGTGCTCGGCAACCCGGTGGACAACGGCGCGCCGATCCCGGACGATGTCGAGCGGTGGCCGATCCACCGCGCGGCGCCGAAGTTCTCCTCGCTCGAGCCGAAGACGGAAGTATTCGAGACCGGCATCAAGGTCATCGACCTGATCGCGCCCTTCGTGAAGGGTGGAAAGATCGGACTGTTCGGCGGCGCCGGCGTCGGCAAGACCGTCGTCATCATGGAGCTCATCGCCAACGTCCAGAAGGGACACGGCGGCAAGTCCGTGTTCTGCGGCGTGGGCGAGCGCACGCGCGAAGGCAACGATCTGTATCTGGAGATGCAGGAGTCGGGCGTGCTCGCGTCCACCGCGCTGATCTACGGGCAGATGAACGAGCCGCCGGGAGCGCGTCTTCGCGTCGGACTGTCGGGCCTCACCGTCGCCGAATATTTCCGCGACGTCGAGAACGCCGACGTGCTGGTGTTCATTGACAACATCTTCCGCTTCACGCAGGCCGGCTCGGAAGTGTCCGCGCTGCTCGGCCGGATGCCGAGCGCCGTCGGCTACCAGCCGACGCTCGCCAGCGAGATGGGCGACCTGCAGGAGCGCATCACTTCCACCAAGTCGGGATCCATCACGTCGGTGCAGGCGATTTACGTTCCGGCCGACGACATCACCGATCCCGCGCCGGCGACCGCGTTCGCCCACCTCGACGCGACGGTGGTTCTGTCGCGCGCGATCACCGAGCTCGGCATCTATCCGGCCGTGGACCCGCTGGCGTCGTCCTCGCGAATCCTGGACGCGCAGTTCATCGGGGAGCGGCACTACAAGGTCGCGACCGAAGTGCAGCGCATCCTGCAGCGGTACAAGGAGCTGCAGGACATCATCGCGATTCTCGGCATGGACGAGCTGTCGGAGGACGACAAGAAGATCGTCGGCCGCGCGCGCCGGCTGCAGCGCTTCATGTCGCAGCCGTTCGCCGTCGCCGAGCAGTTCACCGGCATCACCGGCCGCTACGTGAAGCTCGAGGAGACCATCTCCTCGTTCGAGCGGCTCGTCGCCGGCGAGTTCGACCAGTACCCCGAGCAGGCGTTCTTCATGGCCGGCGGCATCGAGGACGTGATCGAGAAGGCCAACCAGATGGCGAAGGCGTGAGGACGAAGCTATTGGCTATTGGCTATTGGCTGTTGGCTAACGGCACATGCTGAAAGTTTCGGTGATATCCCCCGAAGCCCTGCTGTTCGAGGGCGAGGCGACATCCGTCGTCGCGCCCGCCTTCGACGGCTCGCTCGGCATTCTCACCGGCCACGCGCCGATGGTGACTCTGCTTGGCAACGGCGAGCTCCGGCTCGAAGGCGCGAGCGCGGGCGGCAAGCGCTTCGCCGTGGACGGCGGCTTCCTGCAGGTGGAAGACAACAACGTCCGCGTAGTCACGGAGAAAGCGCAGGCGCTCTGACCCGCTGACGCAGAGACAAGAAAAAGGGGTGGATTCGAAATCGAATCCACCCCTTTTGTTTCGTTCGACTAAGTGCTAGGGCGTCGCCGGCTTGTTCCAGTCTCCAGCGCGCACCACGATCATTTTGCTAGGATCGAGGTACTTTCTCAAAACCGCGTTCACCTGCTCGGCCGTCAGCGCGGCGAGATCCGCGTCCAGCTTCGCGTCGTAAGCCATCGTCCTGTTCGCGAACCTGCGGGCCACGAGAATTCCCATCAGCTCCGCGTCGTTGGCGCGCGCCTGCGACCGCGACTGTATGTAGCCGGTCTTGGCCGCGTCCACTTCGGCCTGCGTGAACCCTTCGCGCAACGCGCGGTCCAGCTCTTCCCGGAACGCCGTCACGACACGGTCCGCGTTCTGCGGCGCGTAGATCGCGAAGCCCTGGAAAACCGCGTACTGATCCAGCGACTGCGCCGAGAAGCCGGAGCCGACGCCGTAGCTCAGTCCGTCGCGCTGGCGCAGCCGCGTGGCGAGCCGCGAGTTCAGGAACCCGCCGCCGAGCATGTAGTTCGCCAGCAGCATCGCCGGATAATCCGGGTCCGCGTCGCTGAGCTCGATCGTCTGCGCGGAGAGGTAGATCGCCTGCGCCTTGTCCGGCGTGAGAATGGACGTCATCGCCGAATCCGTAGGCGCGTACACCCGCACCAGCCGGCTGAACGGCTGCGGGCTGGCCCAATCGCCGAACAGCCGCGTCACCGCGTCGCGCGTCGCCGCGGGGTCGAAATCCCCGACGATCGCGATGTCGGCGAAGCTCGCTCCCATGAACTCGGAGTGGAAGCGCTTCACGTCGTCCAGCGTCGCGGCGTTGATCTCAGCGACGGACTCGTCCGGCGAGCTGACGTACAGGACGTGGCCCTTCGGCACCGGGTTCAGGCGCCGGTTGAGCTCGATGGACGCCAGCACCTGCGGCTCCGACTTGCCGGCTTCTATCCCGGCCAGCTCCTCCTGCTTCAGCTTGGCGAACTCGTCGGCGTCGAAGCGCGGCGAGCGGAGCTGCTGCGCGACGAGATCGAGCGTCGGAAGCAGATTCGCGCGAATGGTCTCGACCCGGACGGACACGTTGTTGCCGGCGCCGCCGATGTTGACCCGCGCCTTGAGCTTGCTCAGCGAGTCCTGCACCTGGGTGCGCGTGAGACTCGTGGTCCCGCGCGACAGCATTTCCACCGCCAGCGACGCCGCGGTGGACTTGTTCATCAGCGTCTGCTCGGTGCCGTGCCGCAACACGATGTTGGCGACCACGCGATCGCCGCGCGTGTCTTTCGGAAGGAACGTGACTTCCGCGCCGTTGGCCAGCCGGAAGCGCGTCACCCGCGCGTCAATGTTACTCGGCGAAGGATCGAACGTCTCGCCCTCCGCCACCGCGGCCCGCCCCTTGTAATCGCGGACCAGCGCCAGCACGTCGGCGACCGCCGGGATCGTCGCGCGGTCGGGGGTCGGCGTCGGCTGGAACATGCCGATCGTTCTGTTCGCGGGCTTCAGGTACGCGGCGGCCACGCGCTGCACGTCCGCCGGCGTGACCTGCTCCACGCGGTCCCTGTGCAGGAACAGCAGGCGCCAGTCTCCCATCGCCGCCCACTCGGTCAGCTCGAAGCCGATGCGCTCGGAGTTGTTCAGCAGCAGGTCGATGTTTCTGTTGAGGTCGGTCTTCGCGCGGTTCACTTCTTCGGCCGTGAATGGGGTCGCGCCGAGGTTGTCCAGCGTCGTCGTCAGAACCTTGCGCGCCGTGTCGATCCCCTGATCGGTGCGCAGCTGCGCGAACCCGAACAGCAGGCCCGGCTCCTTGAGCTGGAACGTGAACGATCCCGCGGCTGCCGCGAGCTTTGTGTCCACCAGCGCCTTGTACAGCCGGCCCGACGGGTTGTCGCCGAGGACCGAGCTCAGCACCTCGACGGCGGCGAAGTCCGGGTGCGATCCCGCGGGCACATGGTACGCCGCGAGCAGCAGCTGGAGATCGCCGACGCGCCGGACTGTGACCTCACGCTCGCCGTCCTGCACCGGCTCCGCGGTGTAGGTCGGGTACAGCAGGTTCGCGTTCTGCAGCGAGCGCACGGGCTTCGGGATCACGCCGAACTTCTGCTCGATCAGCCGGAGCGTCTTCTCGGGATCGAACTTGCCGGCGACCACCAGGATCGCGTTGTCCGGCTGGTAGTACTTCCTATAGAACGCCTGCAGCCGCTCGATCGGAACGTTCTCGATGTCGGCGCGGTTGCCGATCGTCGAGCGGCCGTAGCCATGCCACACGTACGCGGTGGACATGGTGCGCTCGAGCGTCGCGTTGAACGGACTGTTCTCGCCGCCCTCGAACTCGTTCCGCACCACCGTGAACTCGCTCTCGAGATCCTTCTTCGCGATGAAGCTGTTGACCATGCGGTCGGCCTCGAGATCGAGCGCCCAGTCCAGGTTCACGTCGGTGGCGGGGACCGTCTCGAAGTAATTGGTGCGGTCGTACCACGTCGTTCCGTTGGGGCGCGAGCCGTGCTCGGTGAGCTCCTGGGGGATGTTGGAATGCCGCGGCGTGCCCTTGAACACGAGGTGTTCGAGCAGGTGCGCCATGCCGGACTCGCCGTATCCTTCGTGCCGCGAGCCGACGAGATAGGTGATGTTGACGGTTACGGTCGGCTTCGACTGGTCCGGGACGAGCAGGATCCGCAAACCGTTGGGAAGGGAATACTCGGAGATCCCTTCGACGGTCGTGACGAGAGTGGCTCTCGGCGGCTGCGCCTGGGCGCGCGCGGCGGGGCGCGTCTGCGCGACGGACTGCAGGGGGAGGGCGGCGGCGAGCGCCAGCGCCAGCGATGCGATGATCGCGCGCCGGAAGGACGGGAAAAACCGGTGCATGTGGTAGTACTCCAGAGAGGGCTGAATACAGATGTGTAAAGCTTTACTACGTTGCAGGCCGGACTTTGTGCCGGCAAGACCACCCTCTCGAGGATCTCTCCTCAGTCCTCACTTAATCGCCGATCCTCGGTTGTGGTTGGTCCTGAGGCCGCAATCCTGGCTGGCTTGTATCTTGCCCCGCCCCCCTCTGCAGGGTTGCACCCATCCGATGACCAATACGCCGCTTCCCCACGTTCTTGTCGTGGACGATAATCACGACAACGCGAACATCATTCGCGACTATCTCAAGGCCCGCGGTTATCCCATAACCGTGGCCTACGGAGGCGAGGAAGCCCTGGAGATATTCGAGCGCGAGCGCCCATCCATCGTGCTGCTCGACGTGATGATGCCGGGACGGGACGGGTGGGAGGTCTGCCGCGAGATGAAGCAGAGCCATGACTCGGCGCGGCCGGTGCGAGTCATCATGGTGACAGCCCTGCACGATTGGACCAACAAGCGGCAGGCGATCCAGACCGGGGCGGACGACTTCGTCGAGAAGCCCTTCGAGCTCTCGAAGCTCGCCGACACGGTGGAGCGCAATGCGCGGATGCTCACGCCGGGCCGATAGTGGAGCACGAACATCTGCTCTATGACGGCGTAACGGGCCTCCCCACGCTCCAGGCCGCCGTCGAGAGCATGCGGCGCGTCATCGTGGAGCGGGGCGAGCTGCTGATTCTCTATTTCAACTTCAGCCGCTACTCCAAGATCGAGGAGATCTACGGCTGGGAGAAGCTGGACGCGGTGCTCGCCACCACCGCGGCCGCGATGCGCGCCTACCTGCACGACAGCCCGCTCCGGTCTTCGCGCGTGATGGTTCGGTTCACCAACGACGACGACTTCGTCTTCTTTCACATCCCGGAGCCCGGCTTCGAGGCCGCGAGCGACGAGCAGATCACCGAGATAATCAGCGGCCTGCAGAAGCACGTGTCGGAGCGAATCGAAGCGGTGCACGGCGAGGAGATCGCGTCGCTGTTCGACATCTATGCGGGTCGCGCGCACGTGATGGTCAACCCGAAGTTCCGGCTCGAGCGGCAGATCTACCGCGGCGTCCGCCAGGCAGTCCTCGCCTCGCAGAGCGTGGAAGCGCGTGAGACCGTGAAGAAGCTGGAAGATCTGCGCGAGAGCATCCGCACCCGCGGCGTGTACGTGGACTACCACCCCATCGTCGTCGCCGAGACGGGGAAGATATTCGGCTACGAGGCGCTCGCGCGCGGCGTGATGCGCAGCATGCGCAGCCCGGAAGTCATGTTCGAGGTCGCGGCGCGCGGCGACCTGTTGTGGGAGCTGAGCCGCATCTGCCGGGCGCGCGCGATCGAAGGGATGCAGCACCGGTTCGACGACGGCGAGCTGCTCTTTCTCAACGTCGATCCGGGCGATTTCGCCGATCCGACTTTCACCCCCGAGCAGCTGGACGCCCCGGATCCGAAGCGCGTCGTCATCGAGATCACCGAGCGCACCGCGATCAAGGACTATCCGAAGTTCCGCAACCGGCTGCAGGCGTTTCGCGACGCCGGCTATCGCTTCGCCGTGGACGACGCCGGCAGCGGCTACGCGGGGCTCGGCTCCATCGCCAACCTCGAGCCCGATTTCATCAAGCTCGACATCTCGCTGATCAACTGCATAGACACGAACTTCATCAAGCAGAACCTGGTGGAGACGATGATCCGGTTCGCCAACGACCAGGGCGCGCAGGTCATCGCGGAGGGCGTGGAGCGCGCCGAGGAGCTGGCGATCCTCAAATCACTCGGCGTGCATCTCGTTCAGGG
>CALMKE010000299.1 GCA_937867645.1 uncultured Gemmatimonadota bacterium
CCGGTTCTCTGGGCAGATGCTGACCTACGGCGTCGTTACGCAGACGATGCAGGGCGTGCGGGTGCAAATCACGACGCCGGCGCGCACGGTTGTGGACTGCTTCCGCTACCGGAACAAGGTCGGCCTCGACGTCGCCATGGAGGCGCTACGCGACGCGGTGCGCTCGCGGAAGGCCTTGGTCAGCGAAATCGACCGGGCGGCGGAGGTATGCCGCATCCGTACCGTGATCGCGCCCTACCTGGAGGCGCTGTCGGCATGAACGATCGGGAGACCGACGGGCGGGTGGAGTCGATCCGCCAACGGCTGCGAAATGAACTTCGCGCTCGCGGTGAAGACGTGGGGCTGGGTCTGCAGCGGTACGCGATCGAGCGATTCCTCTATCGGCTCGGCCGATCGCGCCATCGTGAGCGGTTCGTGCTAAAGGGGGCTACGCTATTCGCGATCTGGGGTACGGCGTATCGCCCCACGCGTGATATCGATTTCACCGGATATGGCAGCTCCGATCCGGAGGATGTGATCGAGGCGGTCCGCGAGATCTGCAACACTCCGGACGACGTCGAGCAGCTCGTCTTCGATACTGATGCCATCACGGCGGAGCCGATCCGCGACGGCTCCGAGTACGACGGTCTTCGCCTCAAGCTCAGAGCGCGGCTAAGGGAATCCGAAATTTCAATCCAGGTAGACGTCGGGTTCGGCAACGCGATCGTTCCTGGCCCGGAAGAACAGGAGTACCGCACGATCCTCGGGGATCCTCCGCCGCGGATCCTGGCGTATCCACCGGAGTCCGTCGTCGCCGAGAAATTGCACGCGATGGTGACACTGGGCGAACGGAACAGCCGGTACAAAGACTTCTACGACACCCATGCGCTCGCGCTGGCATTCCGGTTTGAGCGAGGTACGCTCGTGCGCGCGGCGCGAGCGACCTTCGAGCGCCGGGCAACGCCGATAACGTCGGACGTTCCAGTGGCGCTGACAGCTCCCTTCTACTCGAGCGAGTCTCGCGCGCAACAGTGGCGGGCCTACGTGACCCGCAATCGCCTCGACGGCGTTTCTCCGGATTTCGGACCGGTGGGCGAAGTCGTCGTCGGCTTTCTTCACCCGCTCTGGCAGGACCTCGACGCCGGTCGCGCCCCTGCCGGGGGCTGGCCGCCGGGCGGGCCCTGGCGGTGACCGCGCGTCTGTTCCGGCCGTACCCGGCGTACAGAGACTCCGGCGTCGAGTGGCTGGGGAGGATTCCTACTAGCTGGAAGGTGAAACGCCTCAAGCACCTCGCTGTGCTGAATCCGGAAGTCCTGACAGAGGATACAGATCCAACGCTCGAGATAGTCTACGTCGACATCGGTGGAGTTGACAGTTTGGGTCGGATAAACGAGCGGGAGCGACTGACTTTCGCTTCAGCACCGTCACGAGCGCGGAGGCTCGTCCGGGATGGTGACGTGATTGTTTCGACTGTGCGGACCTACCTTCGGGCGATTGCTCCGATCGTCGATCCTGAGCCCGGGATGGTGGTGTCAACGGGTTTCGCGGTGGTTCGGCCGACCGATGAACTGACAACCGAATACGCCGCATACGCGCTGCGAGCACCGTATTTCGTTGAACGCGTTGTGGCGAATTCGAAGGGCGTCAGTTTCCCTGCCATCAACGAAAGCGAGATGGCGACGTATGAAATCGCCGCTCCTCCTGAACCAGAGCAACGCGCCATCGCTGCCTTCCTCGACCGCGAGACGGCTCGGATCGATGCATTGGTGGCGAAGAAGGAGCAGCTGATCGAACTACTTCATGAGCAGCGCACCGCCCTCATCACTCGCGCCGTGACCGAGGGGCTGGACCCGAACGTGCCGATGAAAGCTTCCGGCGTCGAATGGCTTGGAGAGATTCCGGCACATTGGGAGGTGAAGAAGGCGACTTGGTTGTTCTCAATTGGTAGCGGCACGACTCCGCAGTCCGAAGACATTGGGTACTACGGCGGCGACACTCCTTGGATCACGACATCGGAGCTTCGTGAGTCGGTAATTCTAGAAACGGAGAAGTACGTCACCGAGGCAGCGCTCAAGGCGCATTCCAGCCTGAAACTCCATCCTGCTGGCAGCATAGCAGTCGCCATGTACGGGGCGACCATTGGAAGGCTTGGCGTCCTCGGGATCGATGCGACGGTCAATCAAGCATGCTGCGTGTTCAGTCGACCCAAGGGCATCGAAATGGAGTTCTGGTTCTACTGGCTTCAGATGAGGCGGCCATATTTAATCTCGCTCGGCTACGGCGGCGGTCAGCCGAACCTCAGTCAGGAACTCCTGAGGTCAGTGCGCGTTCCGACGCCGCCGCTTTCCGAGCAAGCGGCCATCGCAGCATACCTCGACCTCGAGACGGCGCGAATCGACGGGCTCATTGCCAAAGTCCGCGACGCCATCTCCCGACTCAACGAACTCCGTACCGCCCACATAACCGCAGCCGTCACCGGCAAGATTGACGTGCGCGAGGAAGCGGCGTGAGCCCCGTCATCGCCGAGCGTGCCTTCGAGGAGGCCATCGAGTGCGCGCTACTGGAGTACGGCCCCGACGCCTGTACCGGGCAGACCGGCGTTGTACGGGAGGTCGCTCAACCCTACGGGGAATCGCCTCCCGGCGGTTACCGCAAACGCACGCCTGAGGACTACGACCGCACGCTCTGTCTGCTCCCTCGCGACGTAGAGGACTTTATTCTAGCCACGCAGCCGAAGGCGTGGAAGAAGCTCGAGCAGCACCACGGCTCCGCTGTCAAGGACCAGTTCCTCAAGCGTCTCTCCGCTGAGATCGAGCGGCGCGGCGCGCTCGACGTCCTCCGCAATGGGCTCAAGGATTCGGGAGTGAAGTTCCGCCTCGCATATTTCCGGCCGGCGAGCGGACTAAACGAAGAAACGCGCCGGCTGCATGCGGCTAATCTCTTTTCGGTCGTGCGGCAGGTGCGCTACAGCACCCGAAACGAGAACTGTCTCGATCTCGTCCTCTTCCTGAACGGTATCCCGATCTTCACAGCGGAGCTCAAGAACCCGCTCAACGCCCAGGACGTCGAGGACGCAATCCGCCAATACAAGCGGGACCGCGATCCGCGCGAGCCGCTGCTCACCTACGGCCGCTGCCTCGCGCACTTCGCGGTGGATCCGGACCTCGTCTACGTCACTACCCAGCTAGCCGGCCATAAGACACGATTCCTTCCTTTCAACCAGGGGAAGTTCGGCGGGGCGGGGAACCCGCCGGTACCGCCCACACGTAATGGCTATGCAACCGCATACCTCTGGGAGGAAACGTGGTCGCGGGACAGCGTGCTCGACCTGGTGCGGCAGTTCATCCATGAAGTCGAGGAGGAGGACGACAGGGGGCACAAGACCGGCAGGCGCTTCCTCATCTTCCCACGCTACCAGCAGCTCGACTGCGTCCGCCGCCTCATCGGCGACGCGCGAGCTCGCGGCGCGGGCCAGCGCTACCTCATCCAACACTCGGCGGGGAGCGGCAAGAGCTTCACCATCGCATGGCTCGCCCACCAGCTCTCGACGCTGCACGACGCGAGCGACAGGCGCGTCTTCGACTCCATCGTGGTCGTTACCGATCGGCGCGTGCTCGACCGCCAGCTCCAGACCACGATGCGCCAGTTCGAGCAGACGCTCGGCGTCGTGGAGAACATCGACACAACCAGCCGGCAGCTCAAGGATGCACTGGAGTCGGGGAAGACGATCATCGTTACCACGCTTCAGAAATTTCCCGTGATCGCGAAGGAGATTGGCGAGCTGACTGGTAAGCGTTTCGCACTAATTGTGGATGAAGCGCATTCGTCACAATCGGGAGAGAGCACCAAGAGTCTCAAGGAAGTGCTCGCGTCACGATCGCTCGAGGAGGCTGAGCTCGAGGAGAAAGAGGCCGCCACGCCCGAGGAGGAGCTGGAGGACAGGATCGTGGCGGAGATGTCGCGGCGTGGCCCGCTTCCCAACCTCTCCACTTTCGCGTTCACCGCCACGCCCAAGCCAAAGACACTGGAGCTTTTCGGGACGCGTTCTGCCGAAGGGAGGTTTGTACCCTTCCACTTGTACAGCATGCGGCAGGCGATCGAGGAGGGGTTCATCCTCGACGTGCTGGCCAACTACACGACGTACAAGGCGTACTGGCGGTTGCTCAAGAAGGTGGAGGACGATCCTCGCTACGACAGAAAGAAGGCCGAATATCTTCTCAAGTCGTTCGTGGAGCTGCATCCGCACGCGATCGGCGAGAAGGTGAAGATCTGCGTGGAGCACTTTGCGGCGCAGGTGCAGGGCGAGATCGGCGGAAGGGCGAAGGCAATGATCGTGACCCGCTCGCGGCTGCACGCGGTGCGGTACCGCCTCGCGGTGGACAGCTACCTGGCCGAGCGCGGCTACCCGTTCAAGGCACTCGTGGCATTCTCTGGCACCGTGCAGGATGGCGGACAGTCGTACACCGAGTCCGCGATGAACGGTTTTCCGGAAGCGCAAACCGCGAAGACGTTCGACCGAGCGGAGTATCGCTTCCTGATCGTCGCGAACAAGTTCCAGACCGGATTCGACCAGCCGTTGCTCCATACGATGTACGTGGACAAGAAGCTCGGCGGGGTGAACGCGGTGCAGACGCTGTCGCGTCTAAACCGAACGCACCCGGAAAAGCGGGGCACGATGGTACTCGACTTCGCCAACGAATCCGACGAGATCAAGGCTGCGTTCGAGCCGTATTACGAGACGACGCTTCTCTCCGAGGCTACCGACCCAAACCTGCTCTACGAGGTGCAGTCGCGGTTGTCCGCTTTCCCTGTGCACACCGAAGCCGACGTGGACGCTTTCGCCAAGGTCTATTTCGACGCGAAGGCGACGCAGGACCGGCTGTACGCCGTGCTGGCGCCAATAGTCGAGCGGTACAATGCGCTCTCGCCGGAAGAGCAGCACGATTTCCGCGGGCATCTCACCGACTACGTGCGGCTGTACGCCTTCCTGGCGCAGGTGCTCACCTTCGCCGACGCGGACCTGGAGAAGCTGTACGTGTTCGCCCGGCACCTGCGCCGGCTGCTGCCGGCGGACCGCGTCGAACTTCCGCGGGAGGTGCAGCAGAACATCGACATGGAGTCGTACCGCATCCAGCAGACCGGTAGCGGAAAAATCGCGCTCGAGCGCCGCCCGGGAGTTCTTGACCCCGTGAGCACGAAGACCGGTTATGGCGTGGACGCGGAGGAGCTTGAGACGCTCTCACGGATCATCGCGGAGCTGAACGAGCGGTTTGGGCTCAATCTCGGGCCGGAGCACCGCATCACGCTCGGCCAGATGATGGAGAAGCTGGACGACGACGCGGCGCTCGACGCGGCAGCTCGCGTGAACACGCGGGAGAACGTGCGGCTCACGTTCGACCAGAAGGTGGAACACGTAATCCAGGAGATCGTCGACTCCAACTTCGAGCTGTACAAGCGCATCACGGACGACCGTGCTTTTGGGGAAGTGGTGAAGAACTTCCTCTTCGACCAGTACCTCCGAGCGCACCGGAACGCCGAGGATTTGATCAAGCGCGGCGAGTCAAAAACCCTCGAATTCAAGTCAACGCTTCGGTGGAACCTGAAGGAGGACAAGCAGGACGACAAACAGGTGACCTTTGCGGCGCTCAAGACCATCGCTGCGTTCCTGAACACAGAGGGTGGCGACCTGCTCATAGGCGTTGCGGACGACGGCACCATCGTTGGGATCGAGAAGGACGGGCTGGAGAACGACGACAAGTTCATGCGCCACCTTGCCCAGGTGGTGCGTAACGGGCTTGGCGACCGGGCGGGGACCTGCATTGATCCCAAGACCCAGATCGTGGACGGAAGGACGGTTTGCGTAGTGAGCTGTCAGCGGAGCCCTGAGCCCGTCTTTCTCAGGTGGAAGGGGATGGAAACAGCGAAAGAGGATGGCGACTTCTTCGTGAGAAGCGGACCGGGAACGGTGAAACTGCCTCCTGACAGCGCGAGGGAATATATCCGCACGCGATTCACACCTCCCAGTGGAAACGGCGCTGACCCGGGGCCGAAGGGACCAGAATGATGACCTCTTCCACCGAGCCCATCGTCATCGTAATTCCAAGGGAAGTCGTCGAAGATGGCGATCCTACGCCCGTTCTTCAGGGGTTAACGGTGTTCGCACGAAGCGCGGTCCTAGCGCCGCAAGCTCTCGGGATAATGCGAGTGGGCTTCGCCGGATACGAGTCCGACGCTCGCGAACTCTGGGAGATTCCACAGGTTAGACGCTTTGTCGCTGACCTCGACAGTCAATTTCCCTATTGGTTTTATTTTGCCGATCTTCAAGACGAATCACTTGCTGCATTGGCTTTTTGCATTTGCCGCGTGACGGAGGTGGCTCCCGGCACAACAGCAATGGACCGTGCTGATTTTGAGCGATTTCTGAATAGGCAGTTTGATGGCATGAACTCCATGTGGGAGCGGTTGCGCTTGACAGAAGCTGCGAACGTCGCTCGATCGGATGCCGTGATTGAGTATTTCAGCAAGCGCGCGATCCTTAACTAGCAGAAAGGCGAAGGGCCGGATGGCCGAAATCGCGAACTATTTCGACGACTGGAAGGCGGGCCACTACAACTGTGCCAATTGTGGCTGGGTCGGTCTTGGCAGCGCGCTTGAGGCCGGAGAACTTTTTGCTGACCTCACCGAATTCGGTTGCCCGGCGTGCCGAGCCACGCTCCTGCTCGTACAGCACCCGACTCTGGAAGAATGGCGCGCTAACTGGGGAAAGCTAAATGACGCGCAGCGGCGTCACGTTGAGGCTGCCGAGCGCTTCCACAGCCAGTTTCAGCAGGAGAAGTTGCGTGGCCCGGAGGACCTACCGGATATATCCAACCCCACGTTTTTCCTGAATTGGGACTTCTCGGACGATGGGGTCTCCTCGCGGACAGTCATCAGATTGGGAGACCAAGTCGTCTTTAGCGAGCCGGCGGTGTTCGAGGGTTACGAGCGATTTGCAGAAGTGGCCACGATTCTTAAGGCGAAGTACGGCTCGCAGCTCACGGATGTCATTCCGACTGAAAGTAGCCACCTGTACTTATACGGTGATAAGCTCAGCGCGCCGAAGTTGGTGAAGGACACTCGACACCAATTGTTTCATGACGATCTGACGCACGCATAGAACTGACGCGACGTTCAATCGACAGGCCGGCAACCGTAACAACAACGACGAATGCCGATATTCACTCCCCGGGGTCTGAAGATTCGCCTTGATCCGGTGCATGCTTCCACACTCCTCGCGCGGCTTGAACCTCGGGTGCATTCAACAGAGGTCCTAAGAACAACGGAGGCTATAGAGAACGCACCGGCGCTAGCCGGGATCGCGAGCCTGGATTTGCGCTGATACACCTCAACAATGGGAAACTTTTGGGCGGCTATTGGGGTGGAAAGTCGTACGCCGGCTCATTTCCGAATGATGGGGACATATATCTGGAAGCCGTGTATTCTGTAGACGATGCTGGGCATTTTGGGGAAGTGATGCCGAATTCGCGTGGCGTCCTGCTGCGGAAGGACCAATACTCCTACATCGAGTTGTTTTCAGCGCCTAGTGAGGAGCTTTCCCATGCGAAAGAATGATCGCGGCGATAACGGTAAGGTCGAGAAGGGCGGATACCGTCCGCTAAACCAAGGATATTCACCCACTGAGCAGCGAGGGTACTCGCCCAAGCCCCACTGCACGAACCTTCCGAAAGCTCCGCAGGGCGGTACAGGTGAAAGCTCGAGGCCAACGAGCTCGGCGACTCCGGTTGGCGGAAAAAAGTAGCCATCCAGGCACCGAAGGGCGCGCAGCGACACCGGAGAATACTCGCAAAATGGACCATGCGTGATCGCGGTTTCCGAAGACACCAGCAAGCACGCGTCAAGGCGCGCGTGCGGCGTTACTACGACGGTTGGACAGGCTCCTCGGCCCGTGCTCTTGGAAGAACGGCCCGAACCCGTACGCCATGCTCGTGCTGGATGTGCGGAAATCCTAGACGGACACAGGGAGAGATCACTGCTCAGGAGAGGCGTGCGCCTCCTACCCACTCGGCTTGGAAAGAACACTTTGGCGGTTGAGCTGACCAACGTGTCGCCAAACGGATTCTGGCTGTTATTGGACGGCCGGGAACTGTTCGTTCCCTTTATCGACTTTCCGTGGTTCGCGGACGCAAGCATCCGCCAGCTTGGTGACGTCGAACGCCCGAGCCCGCACCATCTTCGCTGGCCCGCCCTGGACGTGGACTTGGCCGTCGAGTCGCTTGAACACCCCAATCGATACCCGCTCGTAAGTCAGGCCCCGCACCAAATCCTGCGGGAGTCGCAAACGCGCCGTGCCACTACCAAGACAAAGCAGGGGCGCCCGCGCAACTGAAGCCCCACAGGTTCGCAACTTTTCGAAGCGAAAATAGGGCGGATTGGGAGCAATGAAGAAACCACGCAAGCCGGATACCGCTCGCAAGCCACCGGTACCATCGGATAGCCACGCCGACATCGAGACTTGGATGCGGCGCGTGATGCCGGATCTGCATCTCATCGTCAAGCGGCTGGACGAGCTGGTACGCGAGACGATCCCTGCGCTGCAGTACGCGGCGCTGTCGATTTCCCTCCCTGTCGTTCGACGCAAGTGTAGAAGCCACAGTTCTTCGGACCGATACTCCTGCCTGGGAGCAAACGATGGCTCGCGTACGCGTACACAACTTTACGATCTCGCTCGACGGCTACGGCGCCGGCCCGCGTCAGACTCGCGAGGAGCCCCTCGGCGTCGGTGGTGAAGCTCTGCACGACTGGTTTATCCCGACCCGCGCGTTCCAGCGCATCAGCGGCAAGACCGGCGGCACCACCGGCGTTGACGACGACATCGCGGCGCGCTTTGGCGAGGGCGTCGGCGCCTGGATCATGGGACGCAACATGTTCGGCCCGATTCGCGGCCCCTGGCCCGATGATGATGCCTGGCGCGGCTGGTGGGGCAAGAACCCGCCGTACCACGGCCCCGTATTTGTGTTGACGCATTACGGCCGCGCGCCGATTCAGATGGAAGGCGGCACCGTCTTCCACTTTGTCACGGGCGGTATCCGCGAGGCGTTGGACCGGGCGATGGCGGCAGCTGAGGGAAAGGACGTCGAGATCGGCGGCGGCGTGGCGACGATCCGCCAGTATCTCGAAGCGAGCCTCATTGACGAGTTGCACGTGGCGATCGCGCCAAGGCTGCTCGGGTCGGGCGAGCATCTCCTGCACGGCCTCGATCTCCCGGCCCTCGGCTACGAGTGCACCACGCACGTGCCCACCGCCGCCGCGACGCACGTCGTGCTGACACGACGTTTGGACAGATAGGGCGGCGTGCGCGCGACGCGCTACCATATCTGAAGCGCGAGTGGCGCGTCCGTGTGCTTCAGTCGCCTGTCAGGGTGGAACGCCAAGAGGATAACCGCTGGCGGTTCTGGGCGCCCATTGCGGAACTCGAAGGCCGGTATCTACGTGTAGTCACGCTCGAAGATGGATTTACAATTCACAACGCATTCCCAGACCGCGGGTTCACCCCATGAAGCTTGCTTATCACAAGGACACTGATTCGCTGTACATCGACCTGTCGGAGCAGGGCAGTGTCGAAAGTCGGGAGATCTCGGACGGCGTCGTATTGGATTACGATGCGGGTGGCGAACTCGTCGGCATAGACATCGACAACGCGAGCCGCAAAGTCCAGCTTGACCAGCTCGAGCTCAGTGGCCTGCGAAGCGAGATCAAGCAGCTCGCAGGCTAGCGTCGGACAAGCGATGGATGGACCGACATGACGTTCCGCGAACTCGACACGGTGGTACTCGACCGCGACCTGCCGGAGCATGATCTCACGCGCGGAGAGGAGCGGCGTAGCGCCCGCCACAGCCGCGCAGGCCTCCGGGGGGGGGGGTGCTGCTGCGGCGCCTTCAGCTTGGGGGGAAACTCAGCTTGCCGCTGTCGCGACCAATGCCTTCGATCGGGCCCGACGCACGCGTAGGCGGCGTCCTCGCGCGGCCCTCGATTTGCAGGCCACGCAGAACGCTTCGCATCGAGGGTAAGTGCGTTGCCACCGGGCACATTCCGCATGCGCATAATGCTCGACGGCGTTACCGATCCCCGTACCGAGCACCCGGCACGCGTGCAGAGCGAATGGAGCGCCCCATTCGAAGTGCTGCCCTGAGCGGCTTCGGAATGCTTTCACCGGCGCGGTTTTGATTCGGGCTGAGCGCGTCCGCCGCGCAGATTTACGTCCATGGTGGTGCGCGCCGGACGTGGGGCTTACATTGTAAGCACATCCCTCAGCAAGGGTCTGCTCCGCATGAAAGCCCGACTTGTGAAGATCGGCAACTCGCGCGGCGTCCGTATCGCCAAGCCCCTCCTCGAAGAGGCCGGCCTCACCGATGAGGTTGAGATCCGCGCCCGTGCCGGCGCTGTGATCATTACTCCCCGAACGCGGCCGCGCGCGGGGTGGGCCGAGGCGGCCGCGCGGCTCGCGAAGACGAAGGAGGCGCGCTTGCTCGATGAGCCGACTCCCACCCGCTTCGATGCAGAGGAGTGGGAGTGGGATTGACCGCGCCGGTGCGCCGCGGCGAGGTCTATCTCGTCGCGCTTAATCCGACGCGCGGCAGGGAGCTCCGGAAGACGCGCCCGTGCGTCGTCGTCTCACCCGACGAAATGAATGCGTACTGGCCCACGTTCATCGTAGCGCCATTGACTACGGGTCGCTACACGTCACCGTTCTGGATCGAGTGTCGTTTCGGCGGGCGCGACGGCCGGGTCGTGCTGGATCAGATCCGCGTCGTTGACCGTGCGCGACTCGTGAAGCGCCTGGGCGCGCTTACCGACGCCACCCTGCTGAAGTCGCTCCACGTCCTGCAAGAGATGTTTGCCGCGTAATGAGCAACGACGTGCGACTCCGCGACGTCGAGCCTGCCGACCTCCCCATCTTCTACGAGCATCAGCTGGACGCCGACGCCACGCGCATGGCCGCCTTCCCCTCCCGCGACCGCGCCGCCTTCGACGCCCATTGGGCGACGAACATCCTCGGCAACCCGGCGGCTGCCAAGCAGGCGATTCTCCTCGACGGCCAGGTCGCGGGCAACATCGGGAGCTGGCAGCAGGACGGCGTTCGCCTCGTCGGCTACTGGATCGGCAAGCAGCATTGGGGCAAGGGTGTCGCGACCCGGGCGCTCGCTGCTTTCCTGCACCTCGTGACGGAGCGTCCCCTCTACGCGCACGTGGCCAAACACAACGTCGGCTCGATCCGGGTCCTGGAAAAGTGCGGCTTCAGTCTCGAGCGCGAGGAGAGCGGCGAGGTCGGCGGCAACGACGTCGCCGAGATCGTACTCGTTTTGCGCTGAGGCCGTATTCTGAACTACTGGATAGGTGTTATTACTCCGGCCAAGATATAGATGATATCACGCCGCGTAGTTGATGCGCGGATGTTCGAAGAATTTGCGGACGCGATGGGGACGGCGCTGCAACATTGCCAGATGGGATCTGGCCGCTTTCGTCAGTTCGGGCTTCGTTCGCGCGGGTGCTCGTCCCGCCACGCCGAGCTTGAGATCGCCATTGAGGTACTCGTCCGGGTTCAGCTCCGGCGCGTACGGCGGTAGGTAGAAGATCTCGATCTCCTCTCGGTGCGCGCGCACCCACGATCTCACCTTCGCCGAGCGGTGCACGCTCAATCTGTCGACGATCAGGAACACCTTGCGAGCGCTGACAGCGCTGTCAGCGCTGTCAGCGCTGTCGCGGACCAGCCGCTTCATGAAGCCGATGAAAATGGTTGCCGAGAGCGGCCCCTTGAGCACCATGAAGCGCACCTTGCCCCGATTGGTGATCGCCGAGAGGAAGCTCACGGACTTCCGCTGGGAGACAACCATGAGCACGGGCGTCCTGCCCCTGGGCGCGAAGCCGCGTCCCCTCGGATCGCTGGTGCTGAGACTGGTCTCGTCGCCCCAGTGAATCTCCGCACCCTCCGCGCGAGCGCGCCGGGCGATCCGCGGGTACTCGTGCCTGAGCCAGCGCGCGATCAGCTCCGGCCGTTGCTCGTAGGCCCGTTTGAGCGGCTTCTGCGGTGTGAAACCCCAGCGCCTCAGGTAGTGCCCGATGGTGCGTACCGGCATCCGGATGCCGTAGCGCTGGAGAATCAGCTGGCCCACAGCGCGGCGCGTCCACAACGCAAACGGCATCCGCAACTGGTCCGGCGTCTTGTCGCTCACCAAGCGCTGAATCGTCCGCTCCTGCGCGGCGCTCAACGTGCGCCGGGTGCCGGGACGCCGTCCGCGGCGGCGCGCCGCGAGCGCCTGGGCGCCGCCAGCCTGGTAGCGGCCCCACCAGCCGTGCACCGTGGCCCAGTGGACTCCGAGGAGCTGGCCGATCTCGGCGAAGGTCTTCTTCTGCTTTCGCAGGCGGATGGCGAGGCGGCGCTTCTCTTCCTGGGCCGCGGCGGGGAGAGTTCGTGCATCCGGTCGTCTCATGGCCTAATATACAACACTCAGGCATGGATATCAACTATTTATTGGCCGAGTTAATAGTAGCCGGCGATCTCCTCGTACGCGCGCTTGAAATCGGCGACCTGCGGCAGGATCGCGTCCTCGAGCTGCGGCGCGTAACCGACGAACGTGTCGGTGGACGCGACACGCTTCACCGGGGCGTCCAGCCACGCGAAGCACTCGTCCGCTATCGCCGCCGAGATCTCGGCGCCGTATCCCCACGAGATCGAGTCCTCGTACGCGACGATCACGCGGGAAGTCTTCTTCGCCGACGTGAACACGGCCTCGCGGTCCCACGGGCTGAGGGAGCGGAGGTCGATCACCTCAACCGAGATTCCCTGGTCGGCAACGGCGGTCGCGGCCGTGAGCGCGCGCTGCACCGTCGCGCCGTATGTCACGACGGTCACATCCGTGCCTTCACGGACGATTCGCGCCTTGCCGAACGGGATCATGAAGTTCGGACCGGGATACGCTGCCTTGTTGTACGTCTGCCGGTACAGATGCTTGTGCTCGAGGAAGATGACGGGATCGTCGCAGCGGATGGCGGTTCGCAGCAGTCCGTTCGCGTCGAGCGCGGTGGACGGGCACAGCACGCGCAAACCCGGGCAGTGCGTGAACAGCGAGGCGCCGGTCTGCGAGTGGTAGATGGCTCCGCGGATGTAACCGCCGTACGTAACCCGCACGACGACCGGCGCCGAGAAGTTGTTGTTGGAGCGCCACCGCATCGTGGCCAGCTCGTTGCGGAGCTGCATGTACGCCGGCCAGATGTAATCGAAGAACTGAATTTCGACGACGGGCTTGAAGCCGCGCGTTGCCAGACCGATCGCGCGGCCGACGATGTTCGCCTCGGCGAGCGGCGAGTTGTACACGCGGTGGCCGCCGAACTCCTTCTGCAGTCCCCACGTCACCTTGAACACGCCGCCCTTGCCCTTGACCTTGCCGGCGTACTCCTCGCGCGACACGTCGGCGACGTCCTGGCCGAACAGCAGAATCTTCTCGTCGCGGCGCATCTCGTCCTTCATGCAGGCGTTGAGCAGGTCCACCATGGTCGTGGGGTCGCCGCTGAACTGAGGGTCGTCCTCGGTGTCGAACTGCTCGCTCGTCGGGTCCACGGACGGCGAGTACACGCCGAAGTGCACCGTGTCTTCCGTGGGCTGCGGCTGCGCCAGCGCGTCGTCGGTCGCGGCGAGGATCAGCGCGTCCACTTCCTCCTGGATCTTCGCGATGTCCTGCTCGGTCGCGTGACCCTGCTCGACGAGCCACTTCGGGAAGTGCGTGACCGGGTCGCGCGCCGCGTCGGATTCGCGCTCGTTCGGTGGACGGTACATCGTCTCGTCGTCCGACAGGGAGTGCGAGTAGGGGCGGATGACCTTGGCATGCACGAGGGCGGGACCTTTCCGCTTGCGCACGTGCTCGATGGCTTTGGACAGGGTGTCGTAGCTCGCGAGAAAATCGCAGCCGTCGCACTCTTCCACGAGCAGCCCGGGAAAGGAGCGCACGAGCTTGGAGATGCTCCCGCCGGCGGTGTTGACTTCCACCGGGACCGAAATCGCGTAGCCGTTGTCCTCGACCAGGTACAACACCGGCAGCTTCAGATTGCACGCGGTGTTCAGCGACTCCCAGAACTCGCCTTCGCTGGTCGTGCCTTCACCGGTGGAGACGTAAACCACTTCGTCCTTCTCGAACCCCTCGGTGATTCCGATGAGGCGCGCGCGCAATGTCGCTTCGGCGCAGCCGACCGACTGCAGGAACTGCGTGCCGGTCGGCGACGACGAGGACACGATGTTGTAGTCCTTGTGGCCCCAGTGGCTGGGCATCTGCCGTCCGCCGGACGCGGGATCGATCGCAGCCCCGACGGCCTCGTACAGCATCTCGGCGGGCGTGACTCCCAGGTGCAGGCAGAGGGCCCGATCGCGGTAGTAGGTGTAGAACCAGTCGTACGCCGGCTTGAGCAGCATGCCCGCGGCCGTGAGAACGGCTTCGTGCCCGGCGCCGGAGATCTGGAAGAAGATCTTGTTCTGCCGCTTGAGCTGGACTTCCTTGTCGTCCAGCTTGCGCGACAGGAGCATGTTGCGGTATGCGGCGACGAGCTGGTCGCGGCCGAGCTCGCGGGCGGCGCTTTGCTTTGGTGCGGTCTTCGGCTCGGGGATAGCGCGGGTAGCCATGGTGCCTAAAAAATAGTGCGTTGGCGCTAAGTGAGGGCCAGCGGGAGTGGCCGGGATTATGCGCGGATGGTTAAAGGCCACAGCGAACTGAATAGCTGACCGCTGCCAGCTGAACGGCTGCCGGCTCGTCAGCTGCCTACTTCACTGACCGAATGAAGCGATCAAACGGCATTCTCATTTTCGCGGCGTTACTCGTTTCCGCTTGCGTGCAGCCGCCCGCGAATGGGACAGGGCCCGGCGACTCGGCGCCACCCCTTCCGGGAGCGCAGCCTGGGTCGCAGGAAGCGGACTGGGCGGCGATCGTTCGGCTTGAGGACCAGGCCAAGACCATTGCGAAGGCTTCCGGCTGCTCCACAGTTTCGCAGTGTCGCACTGCGCCTGTGGGTAATCGCGCGTGCGGCGGGCCGCGCTACTACATCGCGTACTGTTCGACGAGCACCGACTCCGTGGCGCTCTTCAGGAAGCTCGCCGAGGTGGCGGCCGCGGAAGACGCGTACAACCGCAAGTACCAGCTCGCGTCCACCTGCGAGTTCCGCATGCCGCCCGAATTGCGGCTCACAGGTGGCGCCTGCACCGGCCAGTGACGCCATCGGGAGTGAATTCGGAAGGGTCGTAATGCCGGCAATTAGTGACGGAGGCGTACGATGAAATCCGGCGTGTTGAGTGCTGTAATGCTGATCGCGGTGACTGGACCATGTTCGTCCGTTGTCGATCGTTCCGAGCTCATCCGGTTGGAGAATGAGGCGAGAGCACTCGCCATCACCGCCGGATGCACCAGCGTGGACCAATGCCGCAGCGCACCGGTCGGCGCGAAATCGTGCGGCGGCCCCCGCTATTACCTCCCGTACTGCAGTCTCAGTACGGATTCCGCCGCGCTCTTTCGAACGCTGGACGAGCTGGCGACGAAAGAGCGCGCGTACAACAGAGAGCATGGAATCGGCTCCACCTGCGAGTTCATTGGCCCGCCGGCGCTCACCCTCTCCGGGGGCGAGTGCAGGGCGGCCCGGTAAGCTATGCCGGGATTCTTGATACCTTCTGTGTGGTAGTAACCTGGAACTCTGATCCAGGCGCTGTCGGTCGAGCAGATTCGCTATTGCTGCCGCGATCTGACTATGTAAACGACCCCACCGACAAGCGTCCCCGCAATTGCGCCACCCACTGTGAAGACGGGAATAGTGAACAACGGTCCACCAATACCACAGTCGCTGCACTTCCCGCTCCTCCCTGAGACCACCGTCCCGGTTACCGCGCCGACCGCCGCACCGATCATGAGGCCGGTAAGGAGATGCCGTCGAACCGAGAGTCGGCCCGCTTCGCCAATCCAGGTTGTCATGGACGGTTCCGCCGAAGATTCTATCAGTCGAGGGATCCCTTCCCCATCGCGATAAACCATCGCCGACTTGTGCATCGGGTCCGAGCCGGAACTGATTACTGATTTTTGCTCACCGGGCGTCTGCGCCTGCCCAGCCGAAGAAGCAGCCGCCACGAGGATAATCGCTACCGTGCAACAGAAGGCCCGGCCAAACCGCCGTCGGTCGTCAAGGGTAATAGCCTTCAATAGTCCACCGGCCGCAGGTACGATTCCCCTATCGCGGCATGACTCACCATCGCCACGGTTGGAAGCCTGCGCTTCCAGTGCGTGGCCGACAGCCGCCGGTTCACCACTTCGACCTCACCCGCGTCGTACCCGCGCGAGACGACTTCCTCCGGCCGATAGCCGCTGACGAGCCAGTTCAGGATCTCGTCCGCTTTGGCGTAACTGATCCCCATGTCGCCCTCGTCGGTCTGGCCTTGCACCAGATCGGCCGTGGGAGGCTTCGCGACGATCTCCTCGGGCACGCCGAGGTAACGCGCGAGCGTCAGCACCTGAGTCTTGAGCAGGTCGCCCAGAGGATTGATCGGCGGGCTGTCGTCCGCGTGCCAGGTGAAATATCCGAGCAGCCGCTCGGTCTTGTTGCTGGTGCCGACGGGCAGCGCGCAGTACTTCACCGACATGTCGAACAGCGCGAGCATGCGCACGCGCGCCATGACGTTCCCGCGGCGCGTCGGGTCCGCGTCCGGCTCGTGCTCGAAATACCCGTCCACCGCCCCGGTGATGTCGATCGTCTCCGACGCGATTCCGAGATCGTCTATCACGAGCTGCGCGTGCGCGAGACTCTCCGGGCTCGACGTTCTATAAGGAAGGCGCACGGCGACGACGTTTTCGGGGCCGAGTGCGCGGGCCGCGAGGTAGGTGGAGCAGGCGGAATCGACGCCACCCGACAGCGCGATCACGACCTTGCTGAAGCGTCGCCGCTCCAGCTCATCCCGGATAAAGGCGACGAGCCACTCCGTCGTCAGCTTCGGGTCGATGTCGATCGGCGGCGGGGCCAGCGGGCGCTCGATCACGCGGGTGACCTCGAGGCCGCCTTTCTTCTTCCCGTTTCCGGCGGCCGCGCCCTTGTCGGCTTTCGCCGGCTTCGCCGCTTTCTTCGCGGCGGGCTTTTTTTTCGCCTTGTCGTACTCGAGCTGGACCGGATCGCCGCGCTTGATGCGCTGAACGTTCTCCAGCATGTGTGGAAGCAGCGTCTCGAAATCGCTCAGGAGCGGCATGTCCGAGCGCGCCTTCGTCACGTCGGTCATGTCCACCGTGACGCTGACGATTCCTTCGTCCCACACGGGCCCGCGGGCGCGGATGTCGCCCTTGGGTCCGACGACCACGGAGCCGCCGGTCAGGAGCTTGCCGCCCTCGCTGCCGACCAGCTGCGCGATGGAGACGTACATGCCGTGCTCCTCCGCGATGTCGCGCGCGAGCCGGTCCCAGCGATCGAGCGTGGCGGGTCCCGGCGCCGACGTCTCCGCGGGATCACGCTGCCAGGGACCGCGCCCGGGGGACGCCGAGTGAATCAATAGAAGGCGCGCGCCGTCGAGCGCCGCAATGGTGCCCATGAAGCTGTGCCACGCGTCCTCGCACACGACCATCGCCACGCGGCCGACGGGAGTGTCGAACGCGCGCAGCTCCAGCCCCCGATCCACGAAGCGCTCCTCGTCGAACAGGCCGTACGTCGGAAGAAACAACTTTCGGTGCACGTGCCGGATGACCGGCGCGTCGCCGCCGAGCGTGACATACAGCGCGCTGTTGTACAGCGAGTTCCGGAACAGCTCGTAGAAGCCGAGCGCTACGTCGAGCGTGCGCGCGCCGCCGGTGGCGTCGGTGTACACTTTGTGGAGGTCGGCCGCGAGCGTTCCGGCGGTCACGGCGACCTCGCGGACGCCGCCTTCCACGAAGTAGCCGGTGAGAGCGGTCTCCGCGAAGTGCGCCAGCTCGGGCCGGGGGTCCAGCTCGTCCAGCTGGGCAAAGACGGGCCCGAGCCGCTCGAGGCTGCCGGCGTAATCACCCTTGCGCGGTTTGAACTGTACCGCCGCCAGGTGTACTAGTGAATGCATTGGCCGAACATTACATGACACCTCCACCCTTCGCACCTGTGCGGACTCAGCGGGCCGCCGCGGGCTTCGTAACCGCGATCTCCGCCGGGCTCCTGGCGGTCGCGTGCCCCGCCGCGGCGCAGCAGCGCGAGCCCTGGCAGATCATCACGCCGCCGCAGGCCTCGCTGGTGCTGGCGCGCGACGGCTCGATGATCGGAGAGATCGGGCGGGAGCGGCGGGTGTCCGTCGCGCTCTCGTCGCTCCCGCCGTACGTCGGCCAGGCGTTCGTCGCCGTGGAGGACCAGCGCTTCTACCAGCACGACGGCGTGGACGTCGTCGGCATCGCGGGCGCGCTGAAGGACAACTTCCTCGGCGAGCGTCGCGGAGCGAGCACGATCACGCAGCAGCTCGTGGGCAACATGCACCCGGACATCATCGACCGCTCCGACCGCGGGCTTGGCCGCAAAGTGCGGGAGCAGCAGGCGGCGCGGGAGATGGAGCGGCACTATAGCAAGCAGCAGATCCTCGAGGCGTACCTCAACCAGATCGATTTCGGGCACGGCTGGTCGGGCATCGAGATCGCGGCGCGGCACTACTTCGGAAAGCCCGCCGCGCGACTCACGCTCGCGGAGGCGGCGACGCTGGCGGCGGTGCCGAAAGGGCCGGCGGTGTTCGATCCGCTGCGGAACCCGGACCGGGTACGGACCAGGCGCAACGTGGTGCTCCGCCTCATGGCCGAGCAGCGATACATCTCGGCAGTGGCCGCGCGCGCCGCGCAGAGCACGCCGCTCCGGCTCGCTCCGAATCGCGGGATGTCGGCCCCCGCGCAGAATTTCGTGAACGTCGTGCGCGTGCAGGCGACTCGCGCGGGAATACCCGTGATGAACGGCGGATATCGCCTTTACACGACGCTCGATCCCGATCTGCAGAACGCGGCCGCGGCCGCGATCGAGACGGAAGCGGCGGCGTTCGAGGCGCGCCCCGGCTACCGGCACCCGACCCGGGCGAGCTACAGGACCGGCACCCCGGGTTATCTGCAGGGCGTCGCCGTCGCGATCGATCCGTCCAACGGAGATGTCCGCGCGCTGGTGGGAGGGCGCGACTACGAAGACTCGCAGTTCGATCGCGCCGTGGACGGCGAGCGGCAGCCCGGCTCCGCGTTCAAGCCGATCGTGTATGCCGCGGCGCTCAATCATTCGCTCACGCCGCTCACGATCGTGCAGGACACGGCCGTGTCGTTCCGGCTTGCGAACGGCACGTACTACCGGCCGCAGAATTCCGACCACCGGTTCATGGGCGCGATGACCTTGCGTGACGCGCTGGCGCGCTCGCGGAACGTCGTGGCGGTCCAGCTCGCCGTCGAGATGGGGATGGACTCCGTCATCGCGCTGGCGCGGAGGATGGGGATCAGCTCCCCGATCGCGCCCGGCCCGGCCAGTGCCATCGGGGCTTCGGCCGTGCAGCCGCTGGACATCGTCGCGGCCTTCACGACTTTCGCCAACCTGGGCACGCCCGTCGAGCCGCGCTTCATACAGCGGATCGAGGACAGCCGGGGCCGGACGGTGCATTCCGCGCCGGTCGTGGCGCTGGCGCCAGCCATGGACGCGCGAGTCGCCTTCGTGGTGCGGGAGATGATGCGGGACGTGGTGGAACGGGGGACGGCCACCAGCGTCCGCCGGTTCGTCCCGGCCGCGGTCCCGGTGGCCGGCAAGACCGGAACGACCAACGACAACACGGACAATTGGTTCATCGGTTTGACACCGGACATCGTGGCCGGCGTCTGGTTCGGCTTTGACCGGCCGACGCCGATCAGCGGGGCCGCGGGGGGAATCCTGGCCGCCCCTGCGTGGGGGCGGATGGTCGCGACGCTGTATCGCTCCGGCGGCCCCGGTCAGCTGTGGACCGCGCCCCCCGGTGTGATTTCGGGATTGGTCGAGCGGGGCACGGACCAGTTAGCCAGCGATCTGACCGCGCCGGACCGCCGCTACGTGGAATACTTCGTGGAGGGGACCGAGCCAGAAGTGCTACGGCTCGACCCGTGGCGCGTGTTCACATCCGGCCCGATTCAGTAGCTGTCTTCGTCAATTAGCTGCTTGCTGCCAGCTGCCAGCTGCTCTCACGCAACCGCCTCCAGCGGTTGCGCCGGCTCTTCCGGCGGCACGAGCGCGATGTCGAGCACCTGGCTCAGCGTCTCCACGGGGTGGAAGGTCAGCAGCTCGCGAACTTC
>CALMKE010000300.1 GCA_937867645.1 uncultured Gemmatimonadota bacterium
ATAGCTGTTCAGCCGCATGGATTCGCCGGATTGACGTCGCACTCCTGCTGCGGGATCGGCAGCCAGGGCTGCGTCGGTACCGTCGTCACCGCCGTGCCGAACCTGCGCGTGTCCTCCCAGCGCAGCCCCTGCTCATACAGCTCATACCGCCGCTGCCTCGCGATCTCGGCGAGAATCTGCGCCTGAGTCGCGAGTACTATTGCGGGGAGCCCGGCAACCGGCTCGTCTACGGTCGAGCTGGTCTGAGTACGCACTTGGTTAACCAAAGCCAACGCCTGCACGAGGTTGTTGGTGCGCGCGTACGCCTCGGCCTTGATCAGCTTCATCTCGTCCGGCAGGTATAGCGGGAAGGCCTCGTTCGGCGTCGAGTACTTCCGCAGGTACAACAGGGTCGTATCGCGCGGATTCCCGACGGGTCCGGCCCGCGTAGTATCCAGCCAGTAGTTCGGGCGCCTGTCGCCGGCTTCGGCCTGGGTGGCGAAGCTCTTCAGCCCGGCCACGTACAAGAGCTGAAACGCCAGGTTCTCGATCGGATTGCGGGACGGGGACGGGTAAGACAATACGGACAGAGTATTGAGCGGCACCCGGTCGGCGGCGGTGATCGCGTCGGTGTGCCTGCCCGCGATGAGATAGTACCGGGCGAGCATCGCATCGATCGTCGCGCGGAGATTCAGCCCCGTTCCCGCCACGCGGGTACGGAATCCGGCCAGATCAGCGTCGGACACGCTGGCGATGTCGGAGCGCGCGGATTCGAGCAACGTCAGAATCGTATCCATGACGACCGCGCGAGGCTGAGGCTGCGAGCCCTCCGTTGTCACGACTACGGGCACCTTTTCGTACTGCTGAATCAGCATGCCGAACGCCATCGCCTTGAACAGCTTGGCGAGAGAGACGGTGCCCGCTCGCAGCCCCGCGCCGAGCCCCACCTGATCGGCGCCGACCAGGACGGTGTTCGCGGATTTAATAACGGAGTACGATGCGGACCACGGGGCCTCGACCACTCCGTACGAGCGATCGAAGTTCTCTCCTGTCAGCAGTGACTGGTAGGAGATGAGCGCGCGGCTCTGCGTGCCCCACTCGTCGGTGATGAGCGAGTTGGTCACCATGTAATCGTCGATCGCCTGGGCATATTGCCCCTGCATGCCCACGGCTACCGCCAGCAGACCGTCGAGGTCGGTGATGACTTCTTCTTCAGTAGGTGAATTGGGATTGGTCAGCTCGAGATCGCACGCGCCCATGCTGAGCGTCAGCGCGGCGAGGAGCGCGATTTTTCGTGTATGTGTCATTCGCGCACCCTAGTAGTTGAAGGAAAGGCCGATGCTGAACTGGCGGGGCAGCGGACTGGTAGCGAAGTCCACTCCACGCGAGACGGTACTGGCCGAGAACATGTTCGTCTCCGGGTCGAGTCCCGTGTAATCGGTCCACGTGGCGAGATTGCGCCCCGCGAACCGCACCGTCGCTCCCTCGGCGCCGAGCCGCTGCACCATGGAGGCGGGCAGCGCCAGCTGAACAGCGATTTCGCGCAGCTTCACGTAACTGCCGTCCTCGATGTATTCCTCGTAGATGAGGCTTCGTCCCGCGGGATTGAGGGAGAAGGTGCGGAATACGGTATCGCCGCTGATCTCGCGCTCATTCACCTTCGCGACGCCGAACAGCTCGGAGATGCGGCGCGTAAAGTTCGCGACGTCGTTGCCGAAACGGCCATCGAACAGAATGCTCACCTGCACCCTGTCACCGAGATCGAATTCGTTGCCTAACGTGGCCACGAAGTCCGGGTTGGGGTCGCCAATGATGCGGCGCGCGGCCACCACCGATCCATTCGGCAATGTCACCGTCTCGCGGTAAGGCAGGTTCAGGCTTCGCCCGCCTACCGTGATCGGGCGATATGCGATCGCTCCCTCAGCGGTCCGCGCATAGGTGCCGCCGAAGAAAACGCCGATCGGCTGGCCAACGATCACCGCGTTCAGGTAATCGAACACGAGCGTGTCGGCGTCTCCGACCAGCTTGTCGATCTTGTTGCGATTGGCCGAATAGGTGAAGCGCGTGCGCCACGCGAAGTTATCGCGATTGATGTTGATGGTATTCAGCGCCACTTCGACGCCCTTGTTCGTCAGGCTGCCGATGTTCTGGAACTGCCGTTGGAATCCGCTGCTCGGAGGCAGCGGGACGGAGAGAACCAGGTCTGTGGTCTTCTTGTCGTAAAAGCTGAATTCGATCTGCGCGCGGTCGCGGAAGAAGCCGACGTCGAATCCCCCCTCGTATTCACGCTGCCTTTCGGGCTTGAGGTCCGGGTTGCCGGCCGTCGTGCTCGACACCAGGCCGGGCTTGCCGCTGAAGGCAGTGTTGACGTAGTTCGCGAAGCGCGCGTACAGCCCGGGGGGCTGCCCGCCCGTCTGGCCGTACGCGCCGCGGAGCCGGAACGAGCTCAGCACGTTTCCGATCCCGTTCTGCCACCAGGATTCGCGGTCCAGTACGTACGAGAAGCCGAACCGCGGGAACGTCTGCAACCGCTGATCCTTGCCGAACGCGGAAGATGCATCCCAGTTCACGCCACCGGTGAGAAAGAGCCGGTCGCCAATGCTGGCGCGCTCTTCCACATACCATCCCACCGTGCGCAGCTCGGATTGACTCTGCGACGCGGTTTGGATCGCACCGCCCACGAGGGTCTGGCCGGGGCCAAGGTCCGAGCCGGCGGCTCGAACGCTCTCACTCTTGTCTGCGGTATAGCGGAATCCGAGGGAAGTGTTGAGCCCGAATGCCGGAGTGGCCTGCCACGTATGGTTCGCGGTCAGGTCGTTGTTGAACAAGCGGCTGAACTGCACCGGGTTTTGTATGGAGCCGGTGAAGTTCGGGCCGATGGACAGCGGCGGCTGATAGTACCTGGCTTCACGCCGGTAGTCGTCCAGTCCGGCGATGTACTTGATGGAAAGACTTTCGATCGGACGCCAGGTGGCGTCGATTCCGCCGAGCATGCGCGTGACCTTCTCCGGCGCGGACCAGTTTTCCAGCACGTCGAGCGGATTCACTCCGAGCACGGGATTGTACGGGTAGCGCCCCGTGTTGGGATTGAACGCCGGATTCACCGACGTAGGGGTGAATATCACGCTGGTCAGCACGCCCTGCGTCTGCTCGCCTTCGGGGATGTAGTCTGCCTGGGATCGGATATACGTCCCGCGCAGTCCCACGTCCAACTGGTTCGAAAGCTGTTGCGACAGGTTCACGCGAACGTTGGTCCGCTCATAATCCGTCGTGCGCAGAATCCCTTCTTCGCGCTGGTAGCCGCCACCCATGTAATAGCTTGTCCCCGAGTTTCCCCCGGACACGGAGAGGCGCGTGTTGGTGCTCATCGCGGTGCGCCAGACCTGGTCCT
This sequence comes from uncultured Gemmatimonadota bacterium, assembly GCA_937867645.1. Taxonomy (GTDB): domain Bacteria; phylum Gemmatimonadota; class Gemmatimonadetes; order Gemmatimonadales; family Gemmatimonadaceae; genus JACDCY01. The sequence continues at coordinate 3,371 of CALMKE010000300.1, forward strand.
GAATGTCGTAGCGCTGTATGGGCGCGTCGAGCGCCGGTGCTCCGCCAAAGAGAACGTCGGTGAAGCCGGCGTTGGGGTGCATGTTGAGGTCGTACCGCTTCGGCGTCTTGCCCCAGGTGATGTCGGTGGCGGCAGTGACCTTCGCCTTGCCCGACTGGCCGCGTTTGGTGAAGATCTGGATAACGCCGTTGTTCGCGCGCGCGCCGTATAGCGCGGCCGCTGCGGCGCCCTTCAGCACTTCGATGCGCTCGACGTCCGCGGGATCGAAGTCAGCCATGCGGTTGCTTAGCGCCTGGTTGCCGCGAGGCGCGTTGCCGCTCAGGCTGACCAGCGCTTCGGACGAGTTGTCCACGAGCACGCCGTCTATCACGTACAGCGGCTCGGCGCCCCCGAGAATCGAGTTGGTCCCCCGCAGGCGTATGCTGATCCCGCCGCCGGGCTGGCCGGAGTTCTCCGATATCACCGCGCCGGTCACGCGACC
>CALMKE010000301.1 GCA_937867645.1 uncultured Gemmatimonadota bacterium
GCGTTCGGACGGGCTTGTTCCGCTATGACCCGTTCGGGCAGCCGCTCGTGGCGCCGCTGGGGGCGGGCCTGGTCGAGCTGTTCACGGGGGGGTGGGACAAGAAGCACGACCCCGCCTCGGGCCTGGTCGAGATGGGAGCGCGGCCGTACGACGCCGCCTGGGGCGGTTCCTCAGCGTCGACCCGATCGAAGCCGGTTCGCTCAACGCCTACGACTACGCCGCGCAGGATCCGATCGCGAACGCCGATCCTTCCGGCGCGTTCGTCGTCCAGGATGCAGTCGGCGGCGTGCGATACTCTGATCCGGTCGAGTGCAGCTCGGTGGTCTGGATTGCCTCCCCGTCGTACTGCAACTTCTCCGCGCCCCCTGGCCCGGGGCCGCCGAAGCCGGTCGTCGATCCAGATATCCATCCAGATATCCATCGGATCGAAGCCGTGGGCCTCCCCGAGACGATTGCTTTGCGCCGGATCGCCCAGGGAGCCGGTGCTGCAGCAGCGTGTTACATCGCATGGGGGCAGGGAAAGACGATCGGATTTGCTTTCTCGGGTTTCGTGGTGCGCGTCCCACATGCTAAGTTCCTCGTCACTTACGCGTTTGCCAGTGGGGCTTGTGCCGGCGCCGCTGTTTCCGAGGTGAAGTTCAATTTCAATCCCTTTGGATGACCAGCCGTCAAGCACCACGTCTTACACAAGCCGATGTCGCTCAGGTGGGGATCCTTCTGATTTGGGGATGCGTCTTCACGGCCGGCGGCCTCTATGGTCTTTGGAAGGATGGTTTACTGACGCCCATGGCTGTTCTGTATCTTGTCGCGCTCTCGTCAGGGTTGGTGGCCCATTACCTGGCATTTGGCGCGTTGGTGATATTCCTTCGCGATAGGAGAAGAGTACGGCGACGGGAGGGCGAGTGAGCCCGCATTCCGGCTGGCTGGGTGCGCTCGTTGGCGCGGCGGCGGTAGATTGTATTGGTAGGTTGGGCTGATGTGAGTCGCGATTCCGGCCCAACGGCCTTGACATCCATCGAGCTATGGGCAGGCGTGGTAGAGCGTGTCGTGGTCTTCGGCGCCGCCTATCCGGACTGTCCCGGCCGGGCAAAGACCTTCTGCGGCTGGGGCTACTGGGAACCCTGGCACGATGGGGGAGCTCGATACCTAGTGGTGAACCTCTATGAGCGTCTCCCAGAGCTATGGTACCTGTCCCGAATCTACGAAGCCACAGGTGCGGAGATCACTCGGATTAGAGTGCTGCGCCAGAAGTACACTAGCCGAGGATGATCAGCATCAGCCGCGTCGGCTCTTTGGTACTCATCCTCTCAGCACTCACTGCCTGCGGAGGACAGGCTTCGGTCGACAATACCAGCGCTGATCGAAGTCAGACGGATGCTCTAGAGTTCGCGGCAGCCGCTCAGGTTTACTTGGATCAGATTGGTGATCCCACTCGTACAGCGGTCAACATGACTGAGAAACAACTTCAGACATGCTGGAAGCGCTACCAAGGTGAGAAGCGATCAGTTCGCGAGATGATTCGACTCGGACGATTCGATCACGCACAACTCATTCTTCCAGTCATCCTGTATAGGGAACACGACCGATTGTCTCGTCGACTTTACCGCGTCCACGCGTCTGCGCCCGAACTTCGCCGCATCGCCCACAACGCGCGGTACTTGACAGTCCGAGCCGAAGCCCTCAGCCAGCGCCCGCTCAGTTACTGCAGTCTATTGCGCTCCTGGAAGGGGCGGGGCTGGGCAACCGGCTATCTTCCAAGATGGTGGATCGCCCAATATGCTTCGGCGGGACTAGATCGGCGCAAGATAAGAGAGATTACTCTGGCTCTCTATAGCGACGCGGCGGAGCTTGTGAAGTTCGGGCTAAATCGCGCCCAACGCAGCGCGATCGGTCAAGCGACGGCGCTTCCGTTCCTAATCTAGTCTACTTCCCCCGGGAAAAGGTGACCGCCCCGCGGACGCCTTCGCCGTCCGGTCGTCTCCTCAGAGTTTGCCCGTAAATGTGCGGTTTTCAGGCGAGCAGAGGAGGTCGGAATGCTCAGGCTGCGGGGCGGCCAGGTGGAGTGTCTGTGGGACGAGGTGCTGCCGGAGAGGCTACGGGAGCTGCCGGGCGCTCTGGCGCGGATCGACGCGCTCTTGCGGGACGAGTCGCTGCTTACCCCGATCGAAGCGCACTGGCAGCGGGAGGCGGACGCTCGTGGCCGCTCGGCACGCGGCCACGGCCGGCCTACGATCCCGATGCAGAGCTACGTGCGGTTGATAGTGGTCAAGCACCGCTACGGCTGGGGCTACGAGACCCTCTTGCGGGAGGTGTCGGACTCCTTCCACCTGCGCCGCTTCTGCCTGGTCAGGATGCCGTCATGGCGTACGATTTGAGTGGGTTGTTCGCCATGCTTCCCGACAGCGGTGGTCCGCTCGTGGATCCGACGCCGCCGATAGGTAGCGATTCGCCAAGCACTTCAACCAAGACCCGCATCGCAGGCGCAGGTTTGTTCGCAGCCGGGTCGGTTGTGGCGGTCCAAGGCGCCGCCTGGCTCGCGTGTAAGTCCATCCATCGGACGTATGCGCAGTTACCGTTCATCTACGATCTCTGGTCCCGTGTTGCGTGTGAACACGCCGCAGCGGTGGCCTTTACGACCGGAAGTGCGGCCGCTGGTGCTGGCGCTGCGACGGCATGGCGTGGTGCATTCCCATGGAGCAAGCGAGTCCATACGAGGCGTGGACCGAGTGCATAGTCGTAGCTCAGATTCCGGCGGCATTTTCTTACGCGCCTCGATTATCTCCAGCATCGGCGCGTTGGGCACGGCGGTATTGGGTATGACGGCGTTGCTCATTCTCGGAAACCTCGCGAGTCTCGTTACCTTCGCCGCTGTGTTGGTTGCAGCCGCGAGTGTGCTGGCGCATGAACATCTGAACCGCAATACGAGTCGAAACCTGCGGTTCGCGATCTGGTGCGACTCGAGGCGCTCTGTCTGGCGGCGGGGCGTGACGTCGGGCTTGGGCGTCGGCGGTTACCTGTGGGCTATGACCGGCAGCGTTTGGCCATCCCCACGTCACCATCATCGTGCTGGGCGTCAGCGTGCGCCTTCTTATCGCAAGACGGACAGTATGATTGCGTTCCCCATTCCTTGTCACGGAGCCACTGCATGGACGACGCAGCGGATCCCTACTTGTCTGGAACCCAGCGCGGCGGTCGGCGGGTTCCGTCCGGTGGAGGATGAAGATGGCCTCCTGAGGAGGGCACAAGCGGCTGTACCGGGGAGTCGGGGCCCGGCGTGAGGAGGTCACCTGCGTGGGGCAGGGCCACGTACTCGGAGCCGCCAGGATCGACGACTGCGACGTGCTCAGAGCCGGCGCGCGCGCCGGCTGTTGCGCGGTTGGACTGGATGGCATGCGGGTCGAGTGCGACGACGAGCGGGTCTCGGGCGGCGGTCGCGCTGGTGGCTGCAACACCGGACGAGTAGCTGCAACACCGGACGAGTATGAGAGGCGCTTCAACATGGCGGCGTACGAGCACGACCTGTGCTACGGATCTCAGCTTCCTCGCTCCCTGTCTGACGCGGATTTCAGACAGGGACTTCGGGAGGCGTGTAACGCCCTGGTGGCGGCCTAGTCATAAAGCGACCTGTCGCTTCTACGCGAGGATCTGGTCTGGGGTAGTATCGCGTTGGGGAGGAAGCCATTGGCGTCCGCGCACCTCCAGTGCTGAGCCCTCCGGCGTGCCGTGGGATTAGGCTCTCCGATCTTCGACGATGACACCCGAGCGTCGAATGACTTCGCGGATCGCGATATCATGTCAACGCGCGACGTGTCTGTAGGACATACCGGATTCACATGGCTGCGGCCGACTACCGCCGGCCTGCTAGGCGGGCTCGTTGGCGTGGCGGCAGCCTATGTACTGGTAGGTTGGGCTGACGCGAGTATCGATTCCGGGCCGACGGCCGCTGCCGTCGAAAAGGGGTACGCGGAGCTGTTGGGAGGCAGTATCGGTGTCTTCCTGGCTGGAGCGATCGGAGCTGCTATCACATCACGTTCGGACAGCCGCGTTCTCGCCGGGAGTGTGTCGGGGGGAGTGGCTTACGGCTTTCTCGGCATCCTCTTTGTGGTGACGACGCCGAGCGGTGCGTCGGCGTCTGAAGCCGTTAGCTTCGCGTTCCTTCTCATGCTGCCGGCAGCGGTGGTGTTGGGCGTAGGGATTGCGGTGGGAAGTGTCCTCGGCAAAGCGCTCTCTGATGGTCAGTGAGTGATCTTCAGAGAGGCGGCGGCTGGAATGGAGGCGGGTGTTTGAAAACGACGATCCGTCTGTAGCGAGCAGCGCGCGAGCTGGCGCGGGTCACGAGTTGCTCGAGCTTCAGCGGCTCGCCGACCAGGGTGACGTTCGTGCAGTCGCGAGTCGAGCGCGCATGGAGGAGGGGCGATGGAGCGAGGTGCTCCGCCTGCGAGCCGTGCAGCTTCTTGGTGAGCTACCCGGTGCGGCGAGTACTGAGGCGCTTTGCTCAATTCTTCGCGAGGATGCCAGTGCTCTCATTCGCGCATGTGCTGTTGACGCGCTTGCGAAGATCGGTGGAAGCAATGTAGCGTCGCAATTGCGGGGGGCGCTTGAGGATCCGCCTGTAGTCGTCCGTCGTGCTGCTGCGCTTCAGCTTGGACGTGCCCAGGATGGCGAGACGAAGGCGAAGTTGGGGGAATGGCTCAGGAGCGGCGATGTCAACGAACGCCGAGCTGCGTATACCGCGCTTGCTTACTACGGGGAGCGCCAGGTCCAGTTGCAGATAGAGGGCTTTCTGTCGCGTGAGCCGTGGTGGCGGCGGATGCTCATCTGGCGAGATTTGAGGGCGCTGAGGGACAATCGGACCGAGAATTAGGACGGATGCGGGTACCCGTGTAGGAACCGGCGCTACTCCCTGCATCCCGACATCGAGGTCCGGAACATGAGCTTGTGTTCGGGTGCGACTTGCTGGGCGTATGCGACGGGTCGTATGCGTCAGGACTGCCCCACGGTCGGAGGGGGCGCCGGGTGTGACGGTGAGGCCGGGAGCGGTGCAGCTGTCGTGGGCGGGGTCGTCGGATGCGAGCGGGATCAGGTTGTATTCGGTGCATCGGTCGGCGTCGAGT
>CALMKE010000302.1 GCA_937867645.1 uncultured Gemmatimonadota bacterium
GTTGTAGGGGACGTCTGCCTGGCGCGACGCCAAGCAGGCCGCCACTACGTAATGCCATTGCACGCGGACATCATGACTCGTGGTCGAGAAATCGGCTTTGACAATCTCACGCCCATTTTTTGGAATAAGATTGCGAATGCCAACTACGAGGTGGCAGGAGGCGGAGGTTTTCTGGGAAAACCCTTCGAGCCGAATGCAATAATCAAGAACGACGTCGAGTACATTCTCTTCCTTCGTAAGTCGGGGGCTTATCGGCAGCCGACCGAAGAGCAGCGCCGCCTATCAAGAATGACGAAAGAAGAGTATGCCAAATGGTTCAAGTCGTTCTGGACCGACGTTCCGGGCGAAAGCACCCGGAGCCATCCCGCTCCCTTCCCGATAGAACTTGCCTACCGGCTGGTGCGAATGTTCAGCTTCGTCGGTGACACCGTCTTAGACCCGTTTAGCGGCACATTCACTACTACGCTCGCGGCCATGCGTTGTGGCCGCAATAGCATAGGGAACGAGCTCGATAGGGAGTATTTTCAGGCAGGAGTGACCCGCGTCCAGGACGCGTGTTCGAATCACGACCTATTCAACAAAACACAGCACGTCGTAGTTCGGGAGTCTCAGGAAAACCGCTCCTCGTAGAAGCGCACCACCCGCTCTACGTAGGTTGCATAGTGATCTGGATCTCCGGGCTGAGGCGCCGGCGGCCCCGTCCAGAGATTTGCGCAGGTCACGTTGTCGCAATCGAGGACGATCGTACAGAACGCCTCAAAGCCGACATCTCCAAGCTCATTCCGAATTTTCAAGCCGCGGAGATGTTCTATCATTCCGGCCGCCGCCTTCGGTTGTTTATGCTTGGTAACGTAAGGCGAATCTGAAGTCTGCCGGAGCGGAGAGACAAACGTCGCAGCGATATTGATTACAGCTATCCCGGTTGCGATCGCGGAAGGAGCGCCTTGATGAATAATTTCGTGTGAGGATGAAAGCTCGTCGTACATTCGCGGTTGTGACTTGCTGTGTTCCGTCATCGTGGACTTCGCTTCGCACGAGATTTCCAACGACTCCAGCTCCCGGACACACGCGATCATCTCGCCTTCAAGGAAATCTCCGGCTGTAATCGGCTTCTTCGGCTTGCCGATGGCAAAATCCAAGTTCTTTACCTTGCCACTCGGCGCCGTATAAGGAACATTCACGCCATAGGCTATGCTCCGGGCTGCAGCCTTCTCGCGCAGAATTCGGGACGCAGCAATGAGATCGGCAACAACAAAGCGGCAAAGCTCTACAGAATGCCTGTCGCTTCTAGAATGGTACAAGTAAGTCTGATTGTATTTCTTGTCCTTGTGCCTGTGCTGGGACATCCAGTTGGCAAGTTTCTGCGGGGCATCGTACACGGTCACCGACCTCTGAGCTTGGTGGACTGGCGGCATAACATACCGCAAGGCTGATCCCGTTACACGAGGCTACTCTGAAGTCCGCCTTCAGGCCTTCAACAGTCGAACGTACGAGTCCATGCGGGACGCGCTGTCTCTGCCACGAAGAAGGGAAAATGAAGCAGTGAGGGGCTGGAGCTCGCCCTGGGGTGGATGAGCCCGACGCCGCTGGCGACCCACGCCAAGAATTCGAGGATTGCCGCCTACCGAACCGTCTCCGGGTTCAGGACGCCGATATAGTAGTCCATCAGGGTGCGCTGGAACAGCAGGTTATACCGCGCGCTCACGATCGCGCTCGCGGCCTGCACGCTGACGGCGCGCGCCTGCGTCAGCTCCACCAGCGTGGCCGCTCCAACCTGATAGCGCTCCTGCACGGTCTGCAGCGCCAGCTCCGCGGCGCGCTGCTGCGCCTCGGCGGCGCGCAGCTGCTCCTGCGCCGACTGAAAGTCGAGCTGGGCCCGCCGCACCTGGAGCGCGACCTCCTGCTGCCTGTCCTCGACCGCTATGCGCGCGTTGTCCGCGGCGATGCGCGCTCGCTGCGTGGCGATCGAGGTTCCCGACCGATCGAGAATCGGTAGCGACAGCCCGAGCCCGACGGATCCGCCGCGCCGCTGGTCGAGCTGATCGAAAAAGTTGAGATCCGTCGCGCTGCTGTACGCCGTATTGTAGCCCGCATTCAGCGACAGAGCCGGCCGCCGTCCCGCGCGCGCCGCGCGCAGCGACTGCTCCGCGGCTTCCAGCCTCATCTCTTCGGCATCGAGGTCCACCCGCTGCGCGATGGCGCGAACGAGCAGACTGTCGAACTGATACTGCTGCGCCGACGCGGCCTCATCGAACTCGGGCGCGACGAACTCGTACTGCCCGCGAGGATCGAGCTTCAGCGTCTGCATCAGATCAACTTCCGCCAGCTGCGCGGCGCGGTCGGCGTCCACCACCGCCAGCCGCGCGCTCGCCACTACCGCCTGCTGCTGGTAGAGATCGGCTATCGCCCGTTGCCCCTCCTCGACGTAGACGTTGATTTGCGCTTCCAGCGCCTGCTCCGCCGCCAGGCTCTGTTGCCGAACGCGCAGCTGCTCCCGATTCTGGATCAATCCCAGGAAGTTCGTCGCCACGGTGAATACCACCGTCTGCCGGGTGCGCTCCACGTCCAGGTCGCCCGCCTCGGCGCCAAGCCTCGCGGCCCTGATGGACGGCGATATGGACGCGTCGTACAGCACGAAGCTCGACTGCACGCCCGTGTTGACGGTCTGCGTGCTCCTGTTCTCCACTCGACCTTCGCTCTGATTGAACGTCCGGCCGTACGTCTGCGCGGTCGAGGCGTTGTACCTGAAATCCGGCGCGCGTTGCGCGCGCTCCTGGCGCAGCGCCGCCTCGTCGAGCTCGGACGCGTTGCGCGCTAGCTTCAGCGAGCTGTTCCGCTCGAGCGCGATCCTGATCGCGTCCCGAAAAGTGATGACTTGCGGCTGTTGCGCCGACAGCGGTCCGGCAATCGCCGGCAATGCGCAGACCATCATCCAGCGCGCAGCACGCAGCGCGCAGCACGCAGCATTGTTTTTCATTCGTATCTGAGAGCTTGAATTGGATTCAGCGACGCGGCCTTGCGCGCTGGATAGAAGCCGAAGAAGATTCCGACCGCGGCGGAGAACACCACGGCTATCGCGACCGCCTCGGGCGGCGTCGCCGTGCTCCACCCGGTCACCTTCCCGAGAATCGCGGCGCCCGCGAAGCCGACCAGGAGCCCGATGATTCCGCCGAGCAGGCTCATCACCACGCTCTCGACGAGGAACTGCGTGAGCACGTCCGACCCGCGCGCCCCGATCGCCATCCGGATCCCTATCTCCCGGGTGCGCTCGGTGACGGAGACCAGCATGATGTTCATGATTCCGATTCCGCCGACCAGCAGTGAAATGGACGCGATCGCAGCGAGCAGGTAGGACATGACCTGCGTGGTACCCGACGCCGCTTCCGCGAGCTCGGTCTGGTTCCGGATGGTGAAGTCGTCCTCGTCATCCGCGCCGAGCCGGTGCGACTCGCGCAGCAGCGCTTTCATTTCCTGCTGCGCCGTGGGGATGTCCGTGGGAGAATAGGTCGCGGCGAGAATCTGCCAGATGCGCGGCGAGCCGCTGAGCCGGGATTGCGCCGTGGTGTACGGAATGATGATGACGTCGTCCTGATCGGTGCCGCTCGCGGTCTGCCCCTTCGTCTCGAGAACTCCGATCACCGAGAACGGAACTCCGCGCAGCTGCACCTGCTGTCCGACCGGATCCGCCCCGAGGAAGAGGTTGTTCGCCACGGTGCTGCCGAGCACCGCGACCTTGCGCATCGAACGGACGTCGGTCTCGGAGAAGAACGTCCCCGACTTGAGCGGCCAGTCGCGGATCGTCTGCCAGTCGGTCGCGACGCCGTTGATGATCGTCCGCCAGTTCCCCTGCCCGCCGATCGCCTGCGCCCGCGTGAAGATCACGGGCGTGACGCCGGAAAGCTGGCCGCCCTCACGCTTGAGCTTCTCCGCGTCGGCCAGAGTGAGCCGGTTGAACGTTCCCGCGCCATGGCTCACTCCGCCCTGCTGGCTCGACCCGGGCGTGATGACGATCATGTTGGTGCCGAGATTCTGGATCTGCTGCTCGATGCGCGACTGCGCGCCCTGGCCGACCGCGACCATGACTATGACCGCGCCCACGCCGATCACGATCCCGAGCATCGTGAGCAGGCTGCGCATCTTGTTCTTGAGAATGCTCTGGACCGCGACCTTGACGAGCACCGATTTTCTCATGTCGCCGCCACCGGATCCTGGTCCGGAATCCCGCTGAGGTCCACCTTCGCGACATGTCGGTCCCGCACGGGCTCGTCGCGTATGATCCTGCCGTCGCGCACTTCGACCTCGCGCCTGGCATACCGCGAGATGTAGTGCTCGTGCGTCACCAGCAGGATCGTTATCCCCTGGTCGTTCAGCTCCTGGAAGAGCGCCATCACCTCGACCGAAGTGCGGCTGTCCAGGTTCCCGGTCGGCTCGTCCGCGAGCAGCAGCGACGGCTGCGTCACGAGGGCGCGCGCGATCGCCACGCGCTGTTGCTGCCCGCCGGACAGCTCGCTCGGATGGTGGTCCATCCGGTCGCCCAGGCCGACGCGCTGCAGTGCTTCAGCCGCGAGCGCTTTCGTGTCGCGCTTGCGGCCGGAATGATCGTACAGCAGCGGCAGCTCGACGTTGTCGAGCGCGCTGGTGCGCGAAAGAAGGTTGAACCCCTGAAAGACGAATCCCAGCTTCTCGTTTCGCAGCTGCGCCAGCTCGTTCCGCGTCAGTCCATCCACGCGGATTCCGTCCAGGTGATAGCTCCCCGACGTCGGCGTGTCGAGGCAGCCGAGAATGTTCATGAGAGTGGACTTGCCCGAGCCGGACGCACCCATGACGGCGATCATCTCGCCTCGCTCCACCTGCAGATCCACGCCGCGCAGCGCCCGGACCTTGTTCTTCCCCATCTCATAGACCTTCGTCGCCGCTTCGATGTGGATGACGGGGGGCGTGCCGCTCGCCGCGTCCGGCATCAGAACCCGCCCGGCCGGAATCCTGCCGGCCGCTGCGCCTGGAACGGGCTGCCGCTGCCACCCGGCTCGTCGCTCCGCGTCACCGCGACGATCACCTGCATGCCTTCGGTGATTCCCGGGCCGCGGACCTCCGTCTTCTGCCCATCGCTCAAGCCGGCGCGGACGCGCGCGACGCCGAGCTTGCCGTCCTTGCCGACGTACCAGAGAGTGACCGTGTCGTTGGGGCGCGGCGTGCCCGCGCCCTGCCTCGGGGGGCCGTCGCCTCCACCGAACCCACCGTGCCCGCCGCCACCACCGGCGCCGGCCTGTCGTCGCGCGGCGATGAACTGAGCGCGGCGAGCGCTGTCGGTGGCCGCTCCCCCCGAATCACGACGCCGGCCCGAGTCTCCGGCGCCTCCGCGCCGCGCCTGCATCTGTCCCCGCACCTGCTCCAGCATCGCCGGCGTCGGACGCACGCGAAGCGCGGCGTTGGGAACGAGCAGCGCGTTCTTCGCCGCGCCCGTGAGGAAGTCCACCGTCGCGGTCATCCCGGGAAGGAGCTTGCCGCTCGAGTTATCGACCTCCACAACGACGGTGTAGTTCACGACGTTCTCCTGCGTTACGGACTGGAGCCGCACCTGCCGCACCGTGCCCTTGAAGTTCTCGTCGGGGTACGCCTGCACGCTGAAGCGAACCTCCTGGCCGTCCTTGATGAGCCCGATGTCGCTTTCGTCCACGGACGCGAGTATCTGCATTCGCGACAGGTCGTTGGCTATGAGGAACAGCTGCGGCGCGGAAAGGCTCGCGGCCACCGTCTGGCCGACGTCCACGTTGCGCTCCACCACGATTCCATCGATGGGCGCGTAGATCGACGTGTACGCCAGATTCTGCCGCGCGCGATCGAGCGTGACCTGCGCTGACTTAACGCTGGCGTTCGCGATCGCGAGCGCGTACTGCGCGTTGTTGAACTCCGCTTCGGTGAGAACCTTCCGGTCGAACAGCTGCTTGTTCCGGTTGTACTCTCGCAGTGCCTGGGCGCGCTCGGCCTGCACCCGCTCGAGACCCGCGAGCGCGTCACGCACTGCCTGCTGCTGCAGCGTCGGATCGATCCGCGCGATCAGCTGTCCCTTCCTGACGCGGTCGTTGAAATCCACGTAGATCGCGGATACCTGGCCGGACACCTGCGTGCCGACCTGCACCGCCGTCACGGCGCCGAGCTTGCCAGTGGCGGATACGGAAGCCTCCAGGTCACCGCGCTCAACGGTCGCGAACCTGTAGGGAGCCTCCTCGTTCGACTTGCGGGTGAGCATCCAGCCAGCGGCTATGAGAACTAGCACCGCGACACCGGCCGCGATGATCTGCTTTCTCTGCATTTGGTCCTCGAGATTGGTCAGGCGGGCGGCGAGGTGGGATCGCCCGGGCCGTCTCTCGAACTACGCAGCGTGCGGGCAATTCGTTGGCTGGACGCCCGCAATAACCGTGCGTTAAACCTTCTGCGGCCTCGCTCTATCGAAGCGACCTACCTGTTGAACCTGCGCATCAGGTCCAGAAGCTCGTCGCGCATCGCCTCGGCCTCGCCTTCTCCCGCCCGGATCGCGAAGGCGGCGCAGTGCTTCAGATGGTTCCGCATCAGCTCGCTCCCGACGCCCCGGAGCGCCTCGTTCACCGAAGAGATCTGCGTCATGATGTCGGCGCAGTACCGATCCTCCTCGATCATCTTGTGCAGTCCGCGCACCTGTCCCTCGATGCGGCGCAGCCGCTTGAGGTTGCGCGTCTTCGCAGCTGAATCCACGGCTACCGCCTTCCGTCCGGAAGCGGCCCGGTCATCCAGGCCGCAGGCGCAGGAAACCGCCTGCTGACTGCCCGCATGCGCCTTCTTCGGCTTCGCCGCGCTCATGCGCGCGCTCCGTCGGCTCGGAAGCCTCGAAGACGGAGACTGTTGCCGACCACGCTCACGGAGCTGAAAGCCATCGCCAGGCTCGCCAGAATGGGGCTCAGCAGAAGTCCCAGCAGCGGGTACAGCGCTCCGGCCGCGATCGGGATCCCGACGACGTTGTATATGAATGCCCAGAAGAGATTCTGCTTCATCGTGCGCATCGTGCGACGGGAAAGTCGCACCGCCTGCACCACGCTCCCGAGGTCCCCGCGCATCAGCACGACGTCGGCGGCCTCCGCGGCGATGTCCGTTCCACCGCCGATCGCCATGCCGATGTCCGCCTGCGCCAGAGCGGGCGCGTCGTTGATTCCGTCGCCGACCATCGCGACCACCTGACCCTCGCTCTGCAGCCGCTTGATTTCCGCCACCTTTCCTTCGGGGAGCACGCCCGCGACCACGCGCTCGATCCCCGCCTCACGCGCGATCGCCCTGGCCGTCCGCTCGTTGTCGCCGGTGACGAGCACGACGTCGAGCCCGAGCCGGCGCAGGCTCGCGATTGCTTCCCTCGACGTGCTCCGAATAGGATCGGCGATCGCGAGCAGTCCCGCGAGCTTACCGTCCACGGTGACGTACACGGCTGTCTTGCCTTCGGCGGACAGCCGCTCCGCGTCTGCCAGCAACGAACTCGCGTCAGCCCCTGACTCCGCCACCATTGTCGCATTGCCGGCGGTGACCCGCGCGCCTTCGACGACGCCTGACAGCCCCTTTCCCGTGGCGGTAGAGAACGACTCCACGCTTCCGCGCTGTATTCCGCGACTCTCCGCGTATCGCACGACGGCATCCGCGAGCGGATGCTCGCTGGACCCCTCGAGCGATGCCGCGAGCCGGAGCAGCCGGCTCTCGTCTCGCTCCGGACCAGCGGGTGCGAGAATCATGTCGGTCACCGTCGGCTTCCCCTCGGTCACTGTGCCCGTCTTGTCCATGGCTATCAGCGTGAGGTCGCCCGCGCGCTGAAGCGCCTCTCCGCCCTTGATGAGCACGCCCAGCTCCGCGCCCTTCCCGGTGGATACCATGACCGCGGTCGGGACGGCCAGACCCATCGCGCACGGGCATGCGATGATCAGCACCGCGACCGAAGCCGCGAATGCGCGCACGGCCGGCGCCGTATCCGCGGTGACGAACCACGCGACGAACGTGAGGATCGCGATGGAGATTACCACCGGCACGAAAATGCCGCTGATCCTGTCCGCCATCCGCTGTATCGGCGCCCGGGAACCTTGCGCGTCGCGCATCAGCTTCACGATCTGCGCGAGCACGCTGTCCGCGCCGAGCGT
>CALMKE010000303.1 GCA_937867645.1 uncultured Gemmatimonadota bacterium
GTTACGCCGCGGAATCGGGCGAATAGCTCAGTTGGTTAGAGCGCCTGCCTTACACGCAGGATGTCGGGGGTTCGAGTCCCTCTTCGCCCATTGCCGGGACTGATTCGTCCGGGCGAAACCGGCTGGAACTCCTGCCGGCGTGCGCGGGTACAGATGTTCACCGTATTGGAGGTTACAACATTGAAGGCAAGTCCCGTTTTCTCGAGCGCAGCCGGAACCGCGCTGACGATAGCCGCGATGGTTCTGGCCGCGGTGCCGATACAGGCGCAACGGCCGGGCGCACCGCCGCCGCCGCGCGTCATGGTTGCCACGTTCCACAGCCCGGAGCCCGGGGTGGGCGTGCAGTTCGCCGAAGCGCTCCGCGCCCGGCTTGGTCGCGACGCCAACGCCCGCGATCTAACGGTCATTCCTAAGGCGGACATCGAGAACACCCTCCGCGCGTCGGGCTATTCGACGACCGAGGCGCTCAGCCCCAACGACGCCAAGGCGCTGGCCAGCCTGATCCGCGCGAAAGACTACATAGACGGCACCGTCACGCGGACCCCCGCCGGCTATCGCGTGGACGCCCGGCTCGTGCTGGCGCGCGACAACACGGTGGCGCAGGCGCTGCCGGTGGCCGAAGCCGCGCGGCTGGATCAGGCCGCGCAGGCCATCTCCCGCTCGTACCTGCAGGCGCGCAGACAGATCGAGCACGAGGAGCGCTGCTACAATGCGCTCCGCGCCGGCAACGTCGAGGAGGCGATCCGGCTCGCCAACACCGGCCTCCGGCAGCAGCCCGACGCCAACATGGTCCGGGTCTGCCTGGCGAACGCGTACGTGACGCGCGAGACGCCCAAGGACAGCACGACCGTCGTCTCAGCCACCACGCTCCAGCTGGTCGAGCAGGTGCTGGCTACCGATCCGCGCAACATCCAGGCGCTGCGTCTGGCCGCGCTCGGCTACAAGGCGGCTGGTAACGAGGACAGGTACGTCGAGACTCTCACGGGACTGCTCGCCGCCGCGCCGCACGACTTGACGCTGCAGCAGCAGGTGGTCAACGAGCTCGCGGCCAGCGGCCGCGCCTCGCTGGCTGCTCCGATCATCAAGGAAGCGCTCAGCCGCAGCTCGGGCGATCCGTCCATGCTGCGCACCGCCTGGCTGGTTCTGCTGGCGGCGCGTGACTTCGAGGCCGCGATCCCCGTCGGGCGCGATCTGATCGTGGCCGATACGTCGCAGGCGACCGCGAACTTCTACTCGCGTCTCGCCGGCGCCCTGTCCGGTCTCAATCGCACCGCCGAGGCGGTCGAGGTGCTGAGCACGGCCACGGCGAAGTTCCCGAACGACGCCAGTTTGTGGGTCGCGTTCGCGGAAGCGCAACGCAAGTCCGGGAACACGACGGCCGCAGTGCAGGCCGCCCAGCGCGCTCTCGCGGCTGATCCGAGCGCCGCGGAGCCGTACGTGATTCTCGCCACGATCTATGGCGACGCCAACCACCCGGACAGCGTGTATTCGGTGCTGGTGCGCGCGCCCAGCGGGGGCAACTCCGCGCTGATCGCGCAGCTCGCGCTGCAGCACGGGAACAACGCGTACCGCGCGGGCAACAGCTCGCGCAATCGCGCCGACTTCCAGCGGGCCATCAGGTTCCTGGAGCTGTCCAACCGGCTGCAGCAGAGCAACGCCGCGCAGTTCCTGCTGGGCGCGTCGGCGTTCTCGATAGGACAGTCGGCCACGACGGAGGCGTCGCAGAGTCGGAGCTGCGAGCTCGCGCGCCTGGCGCAGCAGTCGTTCGCGACCGCGCGCGCCAACATCCCCGCGGGCCGCGAAGAGTTTCCCGAGCCGACGTCGCAGCTCATGCAAGCGCTCCCGCAGTTCGAGACACCGGTCGCGCAGATGGTGCGGCAGTACTGCCGATAAGGTTTCGGCAGGACGCATGACCCGGCAGCCCGCCGTCGCCCAGCGACGGCGGGCTGTTGCTATATTGACGCAACGATTCGTCTCCTGCCCGAGGGATGTCCCCAACAGCGCCTACCGCCGACGTCCGCCCGCCTGATGGCCGCTGGGATTCCCCATACCACGCGCCGGTTCTGGTGGGCGAAGTGCTCGAGCTGCTCGCCGGTGCGCGGCTCGTGCTCGACTGCACGCTGGGAGGCGGCGGGCACAGCGCCGCGCTGCTGGAGTCCGGCGCGAGCGTGATCGGCCTGGATCGTGACCCGGCCGCCGTGGAAGCTGCGTGCGAGCGGCTGCGCGCGTCCGAGCGCACCTCGACGTTCAAGGCGTACGTCGGCAACTACGCTGGGATTCAGGCTCTGCCCGAAGTGAGAGACAAGACGTTCGATGGGATCCTGCTCGACCTCGGCGTGTCCTCGCACCAGATCGACGCGGCGTCACGCGGCTTCTCCTTTCGCGACGGCGCGCCGCTCGACATGCGGATGGGCGGGGACGCGGTGAGTGACGC
Organism: uncultured Gemmatimonadota bacterium; assembly: GCA_937867645.1. GTDB lineage: Bacteria > Gemmatimonadota > Gemmatimonadetes > Gemmatimonadales > Gemmatimonadaceae > JACDCY01. The sequence continues at coordinate 2,435 of CALMKE010000303.1, forward strand.
GGCGACGCTGCTCAACACGCTGGACGAGCAGGAGCTGGTGTGGATCTTTCGCGAGTACGGGGACGAGCCCCGCGCGTTTCGTCTCGCGCGCGAGGTCACCCGCCGGCGCGCGACGCGGCCGTTCGCCGTCAGCGACGACCTGGTGGGCGCGATCCGCGCCGTGCTCGGTCCCCGCAGCGGCGCTCCGGAATTCGCGCGGATCTTTCAGGCGGTCCGGATCGCGGTCAACGACGAGCTCCAGGGACTCGCGCGCGCGCTTCCCGATTTACGGGACCGGCTCAACCCGGGCGGCGTTCTCGCCGTCATCGCGTACCACTCCGGCGAAGACCGGATCGTGAAGCACGCGATGCGCGAGTGGAGCCAGGCATGCATCTGTCCGCCGCTGCTCCCGCGTTGCGAATGCGGGGGGCGGCCAGTCGGAGCGGTAGTGACGAAGCGGGCCATACTCCCGTCGGCGGCAGAGAACGCGCGAAACCCACGCGCCCGGAGCGCGCGTCTGCGGGGATGGCGAAAAGCCGCGTAGCGCTGCGCGGCCGCTCGATGGTTGCGCTGGTCCTCGTCGCGTTCGTCCTGCTCGCGTCGCTCGTCATCTGGCGGCGCAGCGCCGGCATCAGCGGAGCGCGCGAGCTGCGGGAGCTCGGGCAGATGAAGCTCCAGCTCGAGGGAGATCGCGCCCGGCTCGCCCGCGACATTCGGGCCGCGTCGAGCCGGGAGCGGCTGATGCCGATCGCGGAGCAACGGCTGGGAATGCGGATACCTTCGGACGGTCAGATGATAATCCTGGAACGGAGGGCGGTTGGCGATACGACTCCCTAGCCGGATGGGAGTGGTGCACGCGGCGTTGCTGCTGTTCGCAGTCACGCTGGTGGCGCGCGCGGCGCAGGTGCAGCTCGTCGAGCACGAGCAATGGGCGGCCCGCGCCGAGCGGCAGCATTTCGTGTCGGCGTCGCGGCCGGCGACCCGGGGCGCGATCCTCGACGCGGCGGGCAACGTCCTCGTGGAGACTCGCGAGCTGCGCCGGATCGCGATCGCCCCGCGGGAGCTGAGAGATCGGCAGGCCACGGCCCGGATCCTGACCAGGGCCGGCGTGCAGCGCGCGTGGGTCAGCCGCGCGACAGACACCACCCGCAAGTGGGTGCAGATTCCCGGCGCGTTTCCCCCGGAAATGATTGCGCCGCTGCTCCCCATGCGCGGCGTGCATTCCACGATAGTGCTGGACCGGGTCTATTCGAACTTCGCCGGCATCCGAAAGGTGGTCGGACGCACCGATGGATCGGGCGTTGCGCTCGATGGGCTGGAGCTGGCGCTGGATACGCTCCTGCGCGGTGACAGCTCGGTGTCCCGTCTCGCGCGCGACCGCAGCGGACGCGCGATTCCGAATCCGGCCGGCACGGCGACGACGGGCGCCACTGTCACGCTCACCCTCAGCCGCGATCTGCAGGACATCGCGGAACGCGCGCTCGCCCAGGCGGTGGACAGCCTCGACGCGACCGGCGGCGACATCGTCGTCATGAATCCGTTCAGCGGGGAAGTGCTCGCCCTCGCGAGCAATCGCGTGGATCCGTCGGCGTTCGCCAACACCGCGATCACCGAGCCGTTCGAGCCGGGATCCACCTTGAAGCCGTTCGTCGCGGCGGCGCTGATCGAGCGCGGCCTGGCCAGGCCGGAGGAAGTGATCGAGACTTTCAACGGCGTGATGGAGATCGACGGACGCGTGATCCGGGACATCCACAAGGCGCCGTCTCTCTCGCTGGCGGACGTGATCCGGTTTTCCAGCAACATCGGCATCGTGCGCTTCTCCGACCGCTTGAGCGCGCGTGACAAGTACGAGCTGTTGCGCGACCTTGGCTTTGGGGCGCCCACCGGCGTCGCGCTTCCGGCGGAGGCGTCGGGCACCTTGCGCGAGCCGCGCAGGTGGTCCAGGACGTCGGCGGCCGCGCTCGCGATGGGATACGAGATCGCGGTGACGCCGCTGCAGCTTGCCGCCGCCTACTCCGCCATCGCCAACGGCGGCGAGCTGCTCGAGCCGCAGATCGTCCGTGAGGTGCGCCAGGGGGATGAGGTGATCTACTCCCGGAAGCGGCGAGTGCTGCGGCGCGTGTTCGCGCCGGCGACCGCCGCGACTATGCAGCGCATGCTCGTCGCGGTCGTGGACAGCGGCACGGCCGTGAAATCCGACCTCGCCAACTTCCAGGTCGGAGGGAAAAGCGGTACGGCCCGGCGGACCGCGGGCGGCCAGGGATACGTGCCCGGCAGTTACACCGCTTCGTTCGTGGGATTGTTTCCGGGCGACAAGCCGCAGTACGTCGTAGTCGTGAAGCTGGACAACCCCAAGCGCGCGATCTATGGCGGCGAGACGGCCGCGCCGGTGAGTCGCGTCGTGCTGCAGGCGGCCCTGGCCGCGCGCGACGCCGCTCTCGACCGCAGCGCGCTGGTAGCCGCGAGGGTGCGCGAGCCGGCGCCCGCGCCGGTCGCGAAAGGCAGGGCGACCGTGGACGGCGCCGCCAAGCCGGTGGTTGTGGCGAGAGCCGCGCCACGCCCCGCGGCAGTGGAGATCCCCACGCGGCGGGAGCTCGTCCGTCTGCCGTACGTTCCCGCGGCGCGAAAGCCGCCGGAGCCCACACCGCAGCTGGTGCCCGACGTGTCGGGGATGACGCTGCGGAGCGCGATCGGGGCGCTGCACGGCGCCGGGTTCCGCGTCCGGCTGGTGCCGGGCGCGGCGCTGCAGGTTTACCCCGGCGCGGGCTCGGTGGTCGCGCGCGGCAGCGTCGTCACTCTCACGCACCGGCAATGACCATCGACGTCGGCGTGATCGCCGACGCCCTGCGCGGCGCGGGACTGCTGACGGGAACCGCGGGAGAGCTTCCAGCGCGGGCGAGCGGGATCACGGACGACAGCCGCGCAGTGACGCGAGGGTCGATTTTCATCGCGGTGCGCGGCGCAGTGGCGGACGGGCACGGCTTCCTGCGGGCGGCCGCGGACGCCGGCGCCGGACTCGCCATAGTGGAGGACCCCGCGCTGACGGAGCTGCCGTCGCTGGTGGTAAATGACTCCCGCGCCGCCGCGGCCGTGGCTGCCGCCGCCGCGTTCGCGAACCCAGCGCGCGAGCTCCGGCTCGTGGGAGTCACTGGAACCAACGGCAAGACGACTACTACGTGGCTGCTGCGGGCGCTGCTGCACGAGGCGTCGGCCCCGAGCGCGTCCATCGGAACCCTCGGCGTCCTGCTCGGCGTGGACGGCGAGCCGAGTCCGGGTGGCGCCGGGCTGACCACGCCTGGTCCCGTCGAACTGCAGCGGGTGCTGCGCGCGCTGGCGGACGCGGGCGTGAAGACGGTCGCAATGGAGGTGTCGTCGCACAGCCTCGACCAGGGACGCGTGGCGGGACTCCAGTTCGAAGCGGCCGTGTTCACGAACCTCACCCGGGATCATCTCGATTATCACCAGACGATGGAGGCTTACTTCGAGGCCAAGGCGAAGCTGATCTCGTACCTCGCGCGGGGCGGAGTTGCCGTCGTCAACGCGGACGAGCCGGCTTGGGCGTCGCTGCCGCCGGCGCCGAGAAAGTTCACGTTCGGGAGCAGCGGTGATCTGCGGGTCGCCAACGCCGCGTTCTCTCTTGCCGGTGCATCCTTCGATCTGCGGTACGAAGGAAAGACGCACCGCGCCGACGTCCCCTTGATCGGCGACTTCAACGTCGAGAATGCCGTCGCGGCCGTCGCCGGAGCGATCCAGATGGGCGTGCCGCTCGCGCGGATTTTGTCGCGCCTGGCCTCTGCGCCGCAGGTGCCGGGCAGGCTCGAGGTTCTCGCGCGGGAGCCGACTATAATTCGTGACTACGCGCATACGCCGGATGCGCTCGAGCGCCTGCTGGGAGCGCTGCGTCCGACGTGCACGGGGCGTCTCATCGTCGTGTTCGGCTGCGGCGGCGATCGGGACAGAGGCAAGCGCCCGCTCATGGGGGCGATCGCTTCGCGGGCCGCCGACGTCGCGATAGTCACGAGCGACAATCCGAGAACGGAAGATCCGGAGAAGATCATTGACGACATCGTCGCCGGCATGACCCCGGGCGAATACGACCGCATCGAAGACAGGCGGGCCGCGATCGCGCGCGCGATCGAGCTGGCCGAGCCGGCCGACGTCGTCGTAATCGCGGGCAAGGGCCACGAGACTTACCAGATCCGCGGCACCACGCATTACCCGTTCGACGAGAAGCAGATCGTGACCGAGATCCTGGCGCCCACGCGGTGACCGTCGTCTTCTGGACGCTCGATCGTGTCGCCGCCGCCCTCGGCACGGGTCCAGGCGGGCAGACGCCGGTGCGCGCGGTATCCACCGACACCCGCACCATCTCGCACGGCGACATCTTCGTCGCGCTCAAGGGTGAGACGTTCGACGGGCACGATCATCTCGCGGCCGCCGTGGAGGGCGGAGCGGTAGCGGTCGTCGTATCGCGGGTGCCGCGGGGCGGATCGCTCGGTGTGCCCGTGTACCAGGTGCCTGACACGCTCGTCGCGCTCGGGCAGCTCGCGGCGTATTGGCGGAAGGCGTGGGGCAAGCCGGTCATCGCCGTCGCGGGCAGCAACGGGAAGACGAGCACCAAGGACCTGATACGCGCGGCGCTGGCCTCGCGACTCGCGGTGCACGCGACAACCGGAAATCTCAACAACCGGATAGGGGTGCCGCTCACCATTCTCGGCATTCCGCGCGACTCCGACATCGCGGTGGTCGAGCTGGGGACGAGCCTGCCGGGCGAAGTCGCGTTGCTGCGCGAGATCGCCGCGCCGGACATCGCGGTAGTGACCAGCGTCGCCGAGGAGCACCTCGAGGGGTTGGGCGACCTGGCCGGCGTGCTGCGCGAGGAAGCCGCATGTTACGCCGGTGTCGAAGTCGGAATCGCGCCCGCGTCGCAGCCCGAGGTCGTGGACGCCGCGCGCGCCGGGGCGCGCTCGGTCGTGAGCGCCGGACTGGATTCCGGCGATTTTCGGGCGAAGACCTGGCGGATCGGCCCGGATGGGCTGGGTGAGATCGAGGTTGATGGCGTGACCGTGCGCCCGCCGCTGCGCGGCGCGCACAACCTGCGCAACGCGATGCTCGCCCTCGCCGTCGCGCGGGCGTGCGGGGTCACCATGGAGGACGCTGCCCGGGGAATCGCGGCGATGCCGCAGCCAAAGATGCGCACGGCCTGGGAGCAGCTCGGCAAGGCGACGCTCATCAACGATGCCTACAACTCCAATCCCGGATCGGCGCGGGCGGCGATCGACCTCGTGCGCTCCGCCGATGGCGCGCGGCAGCGGGTGATCGTGCTTGGCACCATGCGGGAGCTCGGGGCCGGGTCGGCGCAATGCCACGAGGAGATAGCGCGCCTGGCTGTGGAGTCCGGGGCGGACGTGGTGGCGGGGATCGGCGAGTTCGCGGCGCCGCTCGACGCGCTGTCGGCCGGCTCCGCGCGCGTCGTGACCGCGGACGACGTCGAGGCGCTGTGGCCGCGGCTGGAGCCGCTGCTCGAGCCCAACGCGCTCATATTATTGAAGGCGTCGCGTGGAGTCCGGCTGGAGCGGCTGGTACCCCATCTCACTACCTGGGCGGAGAAATGCTGAACTGGCTGCTGTATCCGCTCTCGAGCGAATACGGGTTTCTGCGACTCTTCAATTACATAAGCTTTCGCGCCGCCGGGGCGGCGATGACGGCTCTCATCACGGCGTTCATCGTCGGGCCGTGGATCCTGCGCCGGCTGCACCACATGAAGCTGCACCAGGTGGTGCGCGAGGGGACGCCCGCCGCGCACAGCAGCAAGAGCCAGACGCCGACGATGGGCGGTCTGATCATTCTCGCGGCGACGATCGTACCGACGCTGCTGTGGATGAAGCTGAACAGCCGGTACGTGCTGATCGCGCTGATCGCGATGACGTGGATGGGGATCATCGGCTTTGCCGACGACTACCTGAAGCTGAAGCAGAAGCGGGAAGGGCGGCAGAACAAGGGGATGGTCGAGACGCAGAAGCTCCTCGGCCAGGTCGTGCTCGGCTTCGCCATCGGGTATTACATCTGGAAGTTTCCGATCTCCACGCTGCCCGGAGCGTCCACGACGCTTCCGTTCTACAAGTACATGCTGATCGTCCCGGCGACGCAGATGCTCGGCTGGCTGTACGTGGCGTTCGTCACGTTCGTGTTCACCGGCACGAGCAACGCCGTCAACATCACGGACGGGCTGGACGGCCTCGCCGCGGGACTGATGGCGATCGCGACCGCCACGTTCGCGCTGTTCGCGTACGTGATCGGGCGCATCGACACCAGCGCGTACCTGCACATCTTCTATCTCCGCGGCGCCGGCGAGCTCACCATCTTCTGCGCGGCCGTGATGGGGGCATGCATCGGCTTCCTCTGGTTCAACTCGAATCCGGCGCAGGTTTTCATGGGCGACACCGGCTCGCTCGCGCTGGGCGGCGCGCTCGCGGCCATCGCTATCCTGCTCAAGTCGGAATTCGTGCTGCTCATCGTCGGCGGCGTGTTCGTGGTGGAGATGCTGTCGGTGATCGTGCAGCGGTACGTCTTCAAGTACCGGAAGCGCCGGTACGGGCTCGAATACGCCAGTAGTCACAGGGTGCTGCGGCGGGCGCCGCTGCACCACCATTTCGAGGAGAAGGGCTGGAGCGAGAACCAGGTGGTGGTGCGCTTCTGGATTCTCGGAATCCTGTGCGCGTTTCTCGCAGTGAGCACGCTCAAGGTGCAGTGAGCGGGGCCCCGGTTGCCGGGATCCCGACCGATGGCGAGATCGCGGTGCTCGGCCTGGCGCGCAGCGGACGGGCCGTCGCGACGCTGCTCGCGCGCCGCGGACATTCGGTCTACGTGTCGGATTCGTCCGCGTCGCCCGGTTTGGAAGCCACTGCGGCCGAGCTCCGCGACGAGGGCATAGCCGCCCAGGTCGGAGGCCACGATCTCGCGCGAATCTCGCGGGCGGCGCTCGTGGTCGTCAGCCCCGGCATCCCGCCCGACGCGGCGCCGCTGGCAGCCGCCCGTGAGCATGGCGTGCAGGTTCTCAGCGAGGTCGAGGTCGCGCTCCGCGCGCTCGAGCGCGCGAGCGTCGTCGCGGTCACGGGAACCAACGGCAAGTCCACCACCACGGCGATGGCGGGCGGCATCCTCCAGGAGCTCGTCGGCGACGCCGTGATCGCGGGGAATATCGGGCGTCCGCTTTCGGAGGTCGCTCTGCGCGAGTCGGCGCCGCCGTGGATCGCGCTGGAGCTTTCGTCCTTTCAGCTGCACGACACTCCGACACTCTCGCCGAAGGTCGGCGTCCTCACGAACCTTTCGCCGGACCATCTCGACCGGTATGCGAGCGTGGCCGAATATTATGCGGACAAGGCGCTGCTGTTTCGCAACGCCACCGGCGGCTCGACCTGGGTGAGCAACGCCGATGACGCGGACAGCGCGACGATGATAGCGGGCGTGCCCGGGCGGCACACGCGCTTCTCGCTGGAGTCGCGCGCCGATGCGTGGCTCGACGCCGGTTCGTCCACGCTCATGCTTGGCGGGACCGCTCTGATGCCGCGGCGCGATCTTCCGCTGCTGGGGAAGCACAATGTCGCGAACGCCCTGGCCGCGGCTCTCGCGGTCAGCGTGGCGGATGAAGCTTTCTCCGACGCGGACGCGCGCGGGCGGATCGCGGAGGCGTTGCGTAACTTCCAGCCGCTGCGGCATCGGCTCGAGCTGCTGGGAGAATCTCGCGGAGTGCAGTGGATCAACGATTCGAAAGCCACGAACGTCGGCGCCACCCTGGTCGCTCTGGAGGCGATGGAGCGGCCGACGGTGCTGCTGCTCGGCGGCCGGCACAAGGGAGAGCCGTACGCGCCGCTCGCCGCGGAAATCAGGCGGACGGTCAAGCGCGTGATCGCTTACGGTGAAGCCGCGCCGCTCATCGCCGCCGAGCTGGGCGCCGTGACGGAGGTCCACCGCGCGGGAGACTCGTTCGACGAAGCGATCGCGCTCGCCGGAAAGAGCGCGGAGCGCGGTGACGCCGTGCTGTTGTCTCCGGCCTGCTCGAGCTACGACATGTTCACGAGCTACGAGGAGCGGGGCGACCGCTTTCGGGAGCTCGTCGCGGGGATGAATCGGTGAGCGAGGCGGCCGACACCAGCTATCGCTGGCGCATCGGCGTCGAAGGGCGCGTGCTGGTCGTGCTGATGTGGGTGCTGCTCACCATCGGCCTGGCCACCGTGTACAGCGCCAGCTCGATCACGGCCGACCAGATGGGCCGGGGCCACGCGTACTTCCTGCTGCGGCAGGTCACCGGCGTGATCGCGGGGCTGGTCGTGTTCGCGGTCGCAGCCAAGATAGATGCGGAGCGATGGTATCGCTGGGCGTGGCCGCTGATGGCGTTCTCCATCCTCCTGCTGATCGTGGTGATCATGCCCGGCACGGAGTCCATCGCGCCCAGGATCAACGGCTCGCGCCGGTTCCTCAAGGGCGGGTCCTTCCAGCCGTCGGAGCTGGCGAAGCTCGCGCTCATCGTGTGGACTTCGATGTTGCTCGTCAAGAAAGGCGGGCTCATGCGCCGCCTCACCAAGGGACTGCTGCCGTTTCTCATCGTGCTCGGCGTCCTGAACGTGCTGGTCGCGCTCGAGCCGGATCTCTCGGTGGCGCTGATGTACACGCTGATCATGGGGATCATTCTGTTCACCGGCGGCGTGCGCATCGGACATTTCGTGGCGTTGCTCATACTCGTGATACCGGTGGCGTGGCAGCAGATCGAGCGCCTGAACTACGTACTGCTGCGGATGGTGGTGTTCTTCGACCCGGGCTCGGCGCCAGCCGCGACCGGGTACCAGCAGACGCAGTCTCTGATCGCGGTGGGCTCGGGCGGCGCGTTCGGCGCCGGGTTCGGCGAAGGGCGGCAGCAGTACGGGTTTCTCCCGTACGCCTACGACGACTTCATCGCCGGGAACATCGGCGAGGAGTGGGGCTTCGTCGGATTGCTGGTGGTAGTGCTCGCGTTCGTGCTGTACGGGATTCTCGGATTCCGGATCGCGCGGCTCGCGCGCACGCCCTTCCAGAAGCTCGTCGCGGTCGGGATAACGGCGACCGTAGTGATCACCGCGTACCTGCACATCGCGGTTTCAATCGGCCTCCTCCCGACGACCGGACTGACGCTTCCTTTCATCTCGTATGGCCGATCCAACCTGGTGATCACCATGCTGATGACGGGAATCCTGGTGAACATCGCGAGCACGCACGAGCGCGTGATAGGTGCGCGCGCCACTGATCCACTGGCGCCGGCGCCCGCTTGAGAGTTTTTGTCGCCGGCGGCGGGACTGGCGGGCACCTGTACCCCGGGCTCGCGATCGCGCGCGCGCTCGTCAAGGCGAATCCGGCCGTGGCGCCGTTCTTCATCGGCGCGCTGCGCGGCGTGGAGAAAGAGGTATTGCCGAAGACGGAGTTTCCCTTCGCGCTCCTGGACCTGCACCCGCTGTACCGCTCGCAGATCTGGAAGAGCTGGAGGACGGTCGTGGGCGGGATCGAGGCGTGGCTCGCGATCGGGCGGCTCGCGCGGGAAGACAAGCCACGCGTGATCGTCGGGACGGGCGGGTACGCGTCGGTGATCGCGCTGGCGTACGGGGCCGCGCGGGGAGTTCCGCTCGTGCTTCAGGAGCAGAACAGCTATCCCGGGATCGCGACGCGCGTATTCAGCCGGTTCGCGCGGCAGATACACCTCGGCTT
>CALMKE010000304.1 GCA_937867645.1 uncultured Gemmatimonadota bacterium
GTCCATGTGCTGGGAATCACCGCGGCATTGCTCAAGCTCATAGGTCCGATCGAGGCCGCCGTCATCCACCTGGGGCCAGACATACTGGTATTCCTCAATTCGGTGAAACTGGTGCGCATGCGGCTGGATGATCGGCCCCCGGCGTAACCGTGGGGTACGACGCCCGCGTCAGAGACGCGTCTCGCTCTTTCCCAACCGGGCGGCTCAATCTGAATCGTGGCATGGGCGCGCTACTTCTACGACATGACCATCAACACCATCGGGCGGCTATAGCGATGGTAGACGAGTACCTGCCGCGGCTATCTCCCGAAATACGCGCTATGGCTGCAAAAATGAAGACTGACCAGGCAACCGAGATCGCGGAGTTCCAGCGGAAGGCGGGAGACGCTCATCCAGCCCGCCCGTAAAATATCCGCGCTGGTCGCTAATCCGTGGGCATAGGCAGCGCGACCAGCACCGCCGTCACCGCGACGACTGCCGCCGCGATGCCGAGCTCGACCGAGGCGGTCCGCCGCAGGCGCAATGCGCCGGTCTGGTCTCCGAGCGTCGGCCGAACACGCAACCAGTTGTACGCGCCGGTCAGCGCCGTCAAGGACAGCAATCCAACCTTGAGCAGCAACACCCTTCCGTAATCCGTGCCCGTGAGCGCGGTGATGGAGCCCACGTGGGTCCACGCCAGAAACACCCCCGTCGCTCCCGCGAGCCCGCCGAAACCAAGCGCCGCAGGCGAGAACGAGTTTACTACATCGCGTATCACAGTCCACCTGTCGGCGCGATCGAGACGCCATGCCAGCGGGAGTCCCACGAAGAAGACCACCAGCAGATTTCCGAGCCAGCCGGACGCGGCGACGGTATGTATGGAGTTCGCTACGATCGATGGCGCTACCAGCCTTGGCACCGACGCGGCGTGACTCGCCAGCGCGAGTCCGATGGCGAGTGCAACAGTCGCCGCCCCGGCTACATACCATGCTGCCTGCCGCGAGCGACGGATAGCGGCGAACGCGACACCCGCGGCAACCGCAGCGACCATTTGCAGCAGCCAGGCCCTTCCCCAGTTGGTATCGGCGAGCATCGGCGCGATCAGCCGTGGATTCCACATCTCGCTCCCCCCGTGCATGGCGCGCGATTGTAGCAGGAGCCGCGCGATCGCCACGAAAGCCACCGTGCCGGAAGCAATGAGCCCCACCACGGCGGCTCCCCTGGCGGCGGCCGGGAGATAATCCGTCCGGATCTCGCGGTCTATTTCCAGCGATACCCGCGCGAGCACCGTGAGCCGGAACGCAACCGCCCCGGTGGCAACGATCGCGCCGGCGAGCGTGAACCACCGCAGGATCACCGCAAGAAAGTCCGCGGCCTTCCCGCCCCGCTCACCGCCCGACGCGGCAGTGTGGCCTACCATCTCCGCATGCGATTGCGCAGTCGGCGCGGCCGACGAGTCGCGGCCCGCGACCGCACCGGAATCGACCGACAATTTCACGGTAAATGGAAATTGTCCCTTTACCGGATGCCCGTCGGCGCCGGCGGTGCGCCACTCCACGCGATAGACTCCCTGCTCCAACATGCCGGGAATTTTCGCCGCAGCCACCATCCCCGGCAGAATTTCGAGCGGGCCGAGTGGTACATCTCCGGCCGGTCCCACGAGCCGGATGCGCGTGAACGCGAGCTCCGGGGCTTCGGTAAAAGTGAGCCGAATCGCCGTCGGCGGGCTCGCGAGCACCGACCCCGCGGCAGGCGAAGAGCTACGCAATAGTCCGTGCGCGAGTGCCGCTCCCGGAAAAGCAATGGCGATGATCGAGACGATTGCCGACAGTCGGAACGCTTGGATGCGCATCAATGCGACCCGTGCGGGTCAGTCGCGCCCCGCGAGTGCGGACACGGCTTGCCACCGACCACGTAGTGAGCGCAGAACAGATGCGATGCCGCCCATCCGGAGTGCTCCAGACATGTGCTTCCAGCAGCGCCCGGGCCATTGAGTGGATGCGCGACGACCGCGCCCGACAGCCAGACGACTGCGAGCGCGGCTGTAGCCCCGGCAAAGGCCCTCCTGGTGATACGCGATGGGAGTGGAGGGCACTCCCCGACCAGCCGGCGCACCCGCACGTCGAGCAGGTCGTCGCGGATAAGGAGAGTCACGTGCGCGAGGTGAAGCGTGGTCCGCTCCTTCGCCGCCTTGATCAGCGCGGAAGCCATGACGAGCGGCCTGTCGCCGGCGCCGGCGAGGTCCGCTTCCAGCTCGGTGTCGGTGGCAACGTCGGCGGCCATCCGCCGCAGCGCTGGGATCCAGAACAACGTCAGTCCCAGGAAGCGCAGCACTGACAGCCGGAGCGGATCGCGGCGGCGGACATGATATGCCTCATGAGCGAGCACGCACCGCAGCTCGTCGTCCGACAGCGATGACGCAAGCGATGCGGAGACACATACTTTCGGCCGCGTGCCGCCAAAAGTGAACGCGGGAATTCCTGTCTTCCGCGCGACGAACACCATGGCGGGGCTCAACCCGGCTTCGCTGGAGGCGGTGAATATCCGCGACCCCGGCGCGGCCGGACTGATGTCGAGGGACTCCATTCCCCGCCGGAGCCGTACCCCGGCACGCGCCCTGTCGAAAATTGCGTACGCGAGACCCGCGGCCAGCAGAACATGCACGAGCCCGTGCACGGGCGCGAGCGCGAGATGAAGAGCGACGAGGCAGACCGCGCCGATCCGCTCCAGCTGGCCCAGCTCTCCGATCCCGGGTAGCGGCAAATGATGCGCGAACACGGGCAGCGTGCCGAGCAGCAGTACCAGCGCGATGCCGACGAGGAGCGCACGTTCGTGGGACGTACGCCGCCGGTCGCGTGTTGCGGCGATCATTTTCCCTCCTCCTCCGCGAGCCGGGCCTGTACGAGACGCGCCAGCTCCTCGAGCGCGTCGGGATCCGTTTCCGCCAGCACGTCCACCAGCGACGCGGTAACCAGATCCCGGCTGAACCCGAGCACCCCCTCGACGAGTCGGCGCGACACGTACACGTCGAATTCAGCGCGAGAATAACGAGCGCTGAAATGGAGCAGACCATCGCGCCGCTTTCGCTTCACCAGCCCTTTCGCAACGAGCTTGTTGAGCACCGTAATCACGGTCAGCAGCTGCACCGGATGTTCTCGGGCCACCCGCTCGAAGATCGAACGCGCCGGCGCGTCACACTCGATGTCCCACAAGGCCAGCATGACTCTGGCTTCCAGATCGCCCAGCACCTTGGCCACTCCGCGCGCGTCGAGACGCAGCGTGGGCTGTAATCGCGGCGCCTTCATAGCGGCGCGGCCTTCGCATACTTCGCATACCGCCGCGTCACGCTGTCGCGGTCGGCCATCAGTCCTGTGCCGGCGCGGGCGGATCGCTCGGCCGCCGAGCGCGGCCGCTGGTCTGCGAATGGCGCACGATCCATCCTGTTCCCCGGCGCTCCAGAACGGCAGTTCCTCGTCCGACTATGTCGAGCATCCGCTCGCCCACCTCACCCCGGAGCGTATACCGGAAAATCGCCCACGCCAGGTCGCCGGACACGCGCGCTTCGATCTCCGTTGGGCGATAGCGCATGTGCCTCATCTCCTTCAACTCGGGTACCAGGT
>CALMKE010000305.1 GCA_937867645.1 uncultured Gemmatimonadota bacterium
CTTCCTTACAACCAGCAAAACGATTTGGGCGGGCGGAAGTAACACTTTCTTGCAAATCGCCCGTTTGGTTCTGCGAGGGCGGCCTTAGTGGATCTCCAGCCAGGAGCGGCGGATCGCCTCGTAGTGTGTCCCGGTCGAATCGGTCACCGCCCGCACGTTGACGCCCGTGCGCCTGCGCGCGCCGCCCACGCGCGCGTCAGCGAGCAGCCAGTACAGCTGCTCGTTGAGTCGGAGGACAGTCAGCTCGGCGCTGTCGCGAGTCGCGCGAATGATGCGCCTGCTGCTGGCGCCCGGCGGCAGCGCGGAATTGGCCGCGTCCCACTCGGCCACGGCCGACCACAGCGCGTACTCGCTCATGGCGAACGCCCGCTGCCGGTCAACGCCGGCTGCCGCAACTTTGTGTTCCAGGCTGACAGCCAGGTGTGTCGCGATGATCAGGGCGCCGACCAGCACGAGGCCGAGGATCGAGAGCAGCAGCGCGAAGCCACCGCGCTTCCGACGGTCAATCACGGTTCCGGAACGCGACGGACAGCGCGCTGGAGTCGAGGTACCGCGCGGAGAGCCGGAGACCTAGACTCACCGGCGCGCGAGAAAGAGCCCGCACCTGGAGCTCAATGCGCGCGACGGCCTGCCCGCCGGCCGGGGCGAGCAGCGGGGCTCCGTCCTCGGCGAAGTACCAAATGGAGAGCCCGCTCTGGGCGGCGGTCCCCGAATACGACTGGTACGGTCCGCTCACCGGCTGGATCACGTTGCATGACGATGCGCCCAGCGGATTGCAGCGACGGGTCCCTAGGTACCATTTGGAATCGGACGAGCGGTAAAGGCTGTAGCGGGTCCTGCGCAGCAGCCGAACCGGCTCACCGGGCCGAACGCCGGCGCCCGCGGGTGCGCGCAGAGTCACGACCAGCGCCGGCGCGGCGGCGTCAGCCGCGGTCGTGAAGCCAGTCGCCGCAGGGCACGCGACCGACGCGGGCTGCGTGGACACAGCGGCGATGGAGTGCCTGTCCCAGCGCGGCTCGCCGCCGGTCGCTCCTCTGTTGTCGTTGAACACGAGGAGAACATCAGCGCTGTCGGGGGCCGCAAGCAGGCTCGTAAGAACGGTGCCGTTCCGTAGCCGTTCCGGCGGGATGCGAATGGCATAGCCGGGTGCGGAATCGCAGGACACCGAGGCACCGATGAGCGCATACAGCTCGACGGCGGAGTCGGTGGCGAGAGGAAGCGTGTCGAGCGGCGATGTCGTCGAGAGATCCGCCGCGAGCACTTCCGCTGCGTCGCGCGTGTCGCCCCTGACCGCGAGCATGACGGCGATCGAGCGAAACAGCTGCTGCTGCCGCCGCAGGCTCTCGGAGATCGCCCCGCCCACTAACGCAAGGAGGACTATGCACACAAGCAGCTCCAGGAGCGTAAACCCCTTGCACCTTGTCATTCGCCGCAGCGCACCATCGTGCGGTAGCTGTCTGTCCGGCGTGCACCGTCCAGGTCGTAGGTCACGGTCTGAGAAACGGCGCGAATGGACCGCGCGGCGGTTGCTTCGATGGTCCAGCTGGAGATGACGGAGCGGACGGTGTCCGTACCGCTCCTGAGATCGTCGCAAAAGCTGCTGGCCAGAACCTCCAGGCGGGACCGGGCTATCGTCCCGGCGAGAGCGAGCTGCGCGGATCGGGCCATTCGCCGCAGTGAGGACGCGGTCGCCGCTTCGACAGCGAGCACGCCAACGGCGAAGACGAACGCCGCGATGACGATCTCAATAAGCGTGATTCCGACACGAAGAGAAAGCCGCACTGGCGGAGGTTGATGGAGAGCGTGTCGAGGACCAACACCGTTTTCACGCCTACTGTTTCGATCGATTCTCCAACGGCAATTAGACTATTTCGAACAAGTCGGCTCGCCTGGTTCAGTCGCGGGGTTTGGCGGTCCCGGCGGCGAATCGCCGACGAAAATTCCGCAAATTTTTCCTGGCGCCCGCGCGTGCATAGCCGTCGCCGACCAGCTCCCAATCCCCGGTTCAGCGATGTTCACGATGACTTCGCTAGAAGGAGCGTACCCACGGTATTGCCCAGTCGTCGTGAGTTGTGAATTCGCCGGCATGAATGCGCCGCCGTTGTCGGCCGCGTAAGCATCCTGAGCCACAGCGAGATTCCGGAGATCGTTTTTGACGGTTTCTAGATGCTCGCGGGATTGCGTTTTTCGATAATTCGCAACGAGTACCGATCCGATCGCGATAACCAATACCGCAAGAACGAACGACTCGAAAAAGGGGATCCTCATATAAGGTCGCATGGCGGCGAAGATAGCTCCTCTCTAGTCCGGTCGCGATCCGACCGCGGGCTTTCCCGCGCGAGCCCGGCTACCCTAGTCGCACTTCGGCTCCCCAGGGACGACGGCCGGGTTTCCGGCGCCCGGAGGCGTGGGCGGGTCGGAGTGGTCCACGAAGATGCCGCACTTCTTGGCAGTGGTGGGCATCGAAGCTACTGCCTCCCACCCGGAGCCGTCACTGGTCACTACCAGCGTTACGCCAGAAGAGGGGCCGTATGGGAGCCCAGGAATTGGGGCCGGTCCGATCGCCGTGCCGGTTGCGTATGAGCCGGCGTTGTCGGCGGCGTGGCCTTCCTGAGCGGTCGCGAGGTTCCGAAGGTCTCCCTTCATCGTCGCGAAGTATGCCCTTTCCTTCGCAGTAACAAACTTAGGGATCGCCATCGCGGCGAGTATCCCGATGATCACGACGACTATAAGCAGCTCTATGAGAGTGAATCCCGTACGTAGGGGTCGCATAATTGTCGTCGCTGGTCGCGAAGCTGGGGCCCGCCCCGGCACACCATCAGGACGAGCCCCAGCGTGCGGAGTCAGCCTACGGGGTACACTTGGGTTCGCCGTCAACCGTAGCAGGTGCCACCGGTGCAGTGTTCACGAAGATCGCGCAAGTCTTCGTCGTCACGTTGTGGCTCGCTACTGCTGACCAACCCGCGGGGGGACCGGCGTTATACGTCGCTGTCACCGTCACGCCAGACGACGGAACGTAGCCATTCAGCGCTACGGGCCCAGCCGGCAAATTGCTGGCCGTTCCAGCCATGTAGGCTCCTGCGTTGTCCGCAGCGAAACCCTCTTGAGCTGTCGAGAGATTGCGCAGATCTCCCTTCATGCTAGCGAGGTACGCCTTTTCCTTCGTGTTCGCGAACTTCGGGATCGCGATCGCGGCGAGAATGCCGATGATCACGACGACGATCAACAGCTCGATCAGGGTGAAGCCTTTCCGATTCTTGTTCTGCATGAGAGCACTCCAGTGGAGGGTTCGGCAGCCACTGAGTTCAGGCGTACCGGTCGCCAGGTGGTAAGGCAACGCCGGGGCCAGCTATGTACAAACCACCTAACTCTATATTCGTCAGTAGGTTAGCCGAAGGCTTTTCTTTGGAAAAGCAGGCGTTTGTGTTGCATTCCGCCGTATGTGCCGCAAAGTGCGGCAGGGACACGCCGAGCGTTTGGGGAGGGAAAGGCGACGCGCGGTGTGCGTTTCCTGTTCGAGCGTTTTGCGTTGGGACGTAAACGGCGGTGGGGTATCCCTTATTCGGCGGTCGCGCCGGCTTCGCCGTAACGCGCCAGCTTCCGATAAAGGGTAGATGGATCGATGCCCAGGGCCTCGGAGGCGCGCGTCTTGTTGCCCCCCTCCTGCTGCAGGATCCAGGTGATGTAGGCGCGCTCGATGACTTCGAGCGTGGGGTTCGCGGCCTGCCGGTCAGCGGCCAGCGGCTCCGCGCGTCGCTCGACGATTCGCTCGGGTAGCGCGCGAACCTCTATTACATCCCCCTTGGTGAGAAGAGTGGCCCGTTCGAGCGCGTTCTCGAGCTCGCGGACGTTACCGGGCCACGCGTAGGACTGCAGCACGTCGAGGGCGTCCGGATGCAGCGACTTCTGCGGCTCGCCGCTCGCCTCGGCAGTGCGCCGCAGGAAGAGCTCGGCCAGCACGGGGATGTCCTCGCGCCGCTGGCGCAATGGCGGGAGGTGGATCGCGATCACGTTGAGACGATAGAACAGGTCGGTTCGGAAGTTCCCGCGCTTGATCTCATCCTCGAGATCGCGGTTGGTCGCCGCGATCAGCCGCGTGTTGATCGGAATCGCCTCCGTCGCGCCCACGGGAATCACTTCCCGGTGCTGGAGCACGCGCAGGAGCTTCACCTGCGTGGCGGGCGTGGTCTCACCGATCTCGTCGAGGAAGAACGTGCCGGCGCCGGCGGCCGTGAACAGGCCCTGCTTGTCGCGCACAGCGCCCGTGAATGACCCGCGCACGTGTCCGAACAGCTCGCTCTCCAGCAGGCTCTCAGGCAGCGCGCCGCAGTTGATGGAGAGAAACGGGCCCTGCGCGCGCGCGGAGAGCTCGTGCAGGTAGCGCGCGATGACCTCCTTTCCCGTCCCCGATTCGCCCTGGAGCAGCACGGTTGATTCCGTGGGCGCCACGGTCTCGGCGACCTTGAGCACCTCGAGCCACGCCGAGCTGCTGCCCGCCGGCCGCCCCGTATACTCGCGGCGGCGGATCTCCGCCTTGAGCGTGCGGTTCTCGGCGCGCAGCCGGCGGTGCTCCGACGCGCGCTTGACGATCGCGAGCAGCTGCTCGTTGCCGAACGGCTTCTCGAGGAAATAGAAGGCGCCGTCGTTCACGGCCTGCACCGCGGCGGGAACGGTCGCCTGTGCCGTCATCAGGATCACCGGCATCTCCGTGTCCAGGCTGCGCGCGGCGGCGAGGACGTCGAGACCGCTCATGGTGGGCATCCGTACGTCGCTGATGACGATGTCGGGACGCAGCGCGGTCATGCGCGAGATCCCTTCGTTGCCATCGGTCGCCGTATGGGCGGCGTACCCTTCCTTCCGCAGAAGGATCTCGATCGTCTCGACGATCGCGGGCTCGTCGTCTATGACGAGCACGGATATCGGCAGCTCAGACATTGCTCACTCCGTTGGCACTCCTGGTTGATCGGGGAAGCAGCACGGTGAAACGCGACCCGCGGGCGGTGCTGTCCACGAGCACCAGGCCCTTGTGCGCGGTGATCGCGCGCTGGACGACGGCGAGCCCGAGGCCGGTGCCGCCACGCTTGGTGCTGACGAAGGGGTCGAACATGCGCTTGCGGATGTCGTCGGGAATCCCGCCGCCCTCGTCCGTTATCCGGATCGCCAGACCGCCGCCGAGAAACGGCGCGCCGTCGATGGGGGTCTGGCGCGGTGAGAGCTCGAGCGCCTCGACGAAGATCGTGCCTTCCGGCGGTGACGCCTGGATCGCATTCAGCAGGAGGTTGAACAGCGCGCGGTGCAGTAGATCGGAATCGCCGTCAACGAGCACCGGCGTGCGCGGGAGGGTCGCGTTGATCGTCACGCCCTGTGGCTTGTCCGGATGATTCTCCGCCAGGGAGATCGCGCCGCTGGCGACCTCGATGGCGTCCACCGGAGTCCAGCGCGCCGCGTCGAGCCGCGCGAAGTCTATGAAATCGGAAAGGAGTCGCGAGAGCCGGTCCGATTCCCGTTGAACGAGGGTGCTGAGCGCCCGCTCGTCGGCGTTCGAGCGCGGCGACGCGCCGAGCTGCTCGACGGCGCTGCGGATCGCCGAGAGCGGATTCCTGATCTCGTGCGCCAGCGACGCGCTCAGCTCCGCGACGGCTTCCAGCTTCCGAGCCCGGGACTTGAGCTCCTCGACGTCGGCCTTCTGCAGCCGGAACTCCGCGAGCTCGGCGGCGAGCGCCTCCTGGCCGATGCTCTGCTCGCGCAGCTTGGCGCTGACGTAACCGCAGCCACCGGCGACCGCCGCGAACACGCCGACACGCAGCCAGAACCGCAGGTCGCGCTCCCCACCGGGCGTCATCACCGCCGCCGCGACGTAAACGGCGATGCCGAGCGCCGCGACCAGCACCACGCCGCGCGCGGGGAGCAGCAACGCGGCTTCGGCCGTGACCAGGATGTACAGCGCGGCAAAGCCGGAACCCGGGCCCCCGGTTACCTGCACCACCGCCGTTACCAGTGCGAGGTCGAACAGGGCCTGGAGGTATAGAAAAGTCTTGCCGGCCGGGCGCTTGTAGACTTCGGTGTAGATGACCGAGGCAGCGGTGAAGGACATCGCGCCCACGAGGGCCAGCGACGACAGGAGCGTGGACGACTCATCAGTGGTGAGCCACACGAACACCGCCGCCAGGTAGATGGCCGCGGCCAGCGACAGCCGCGCGACGTGGACACCACGCAGGATGCGGCGGATGTCGAGTGGGGCCGCGAGCGGATGAGCTACTAACGTCTGGACCAATCGGGGGTCTTTGGCTCGAGTCATGGGGATTTTCCGTGGTCCTGGCTGGGCTGGGGAGCCCTGAAGCAAATTCCCCCTTGCAAATTGCAAGACCACCCTGCCCGCGTCAAACGTCCGCGCCATCTTAGATTTGGGCAAGGCGGGTGCGTCTTGCACGGTTTTTTCTCAACATCCCCGCTCTTTCCGACGAAGGAGTTCCCGTGGAGTCACTACAGATCAGCGGCGGCGAGGTGCTGCTGCAGCTGGCCGCGGTGTTCTTGCTCGTGTTCGCGAACGGCTTTTTCGTGGCCGCCGAATTCGGGCTGGTCGCATCGCGACGCACCCGCATAGACCATATGGCCGCCGCGGGAGATTCCGCGGCGAAGGTGGTGCAGAAGGCCTTGACCCGCCTGGACCGGTACATTTCGGGAACCCAGCTCGGCATCACCATGGCGTCGCTCGGGCTCGGCTGGATCGGCGAGCCCGCAATGGCGAAGCTGTTTGGCTGGACCGCGGGGCTGTTCGGCCAGCGCATCGATCCCGCCGCTCTGCACGGGGGCGCGATGTTCGTCGCCGCTTTCTTCATCGTCACGTTTCTGCACGTCGTATTGGGCGAGTTGGCGCCGAAGTCCATTGCGCTGACGCTGCCGGAGAAGGTCGCGAAGGTCGTTACGGCTCCGTTGGTGGTGTTCTCCCGGCTGATGATGCCGCTGATCTACGTATTCAACGGGGCCGGCAATCTGGTGCTCAAGCTGTTCGGCGTCACCCCGGTGTCAGAGCTGCACTCCATCCATTCGCCGGAAGAGCTTCGACTCCTCGTCATGCAGTCGCACGCGCACGGCGCGCTCGACGAATCGGATCGCGCGATGCTGGCGGGTGTCTTCGACTTCCACAACAAGACGGCCGTGGACGTGATGCGGCCGCGCACCGAGATCGTCGCGCTGGACGTCACCGCGACCACCGAGGAAGTCTGGGAGACCGTCCGCACCGAGCGGTACTCGCGCTACCCGGTGTACCGCGAGTCGCTGGACGACGTGGTGGGGGTGTTCCTGGCCAAGGACCTCTGGCTGCACCCTGCCGGAGAGGAGTTCTCCCTCGAGAAGTCGCTGCGCGAGGCGCTCTACATCCCCGACAGCCGCCCCGCCGAGCGCGTGCTGGATGATCTGAGGCGAACGCGCGCGCACATGGCCGTGGTGCTCGACGAGTACGGCGGCACCGCGGGAATAGTCACGATGGAAGATCTCATCGAGGAGGTCATCGGCGACATCTCCGACGAGTACGATCTGGCCGCGCGCGATTCGTTCGAGCAGGACGGTGTGCTCGAGCTGGCGGGGTCCATGTCGCTGATCGACGTCCGGTCGGATCACGGCTTGGACATCCCCGAGGGCGACTACTCGACGCTCGGGGGCTACGCGTTCGCGACGCTCGGCCGGTTGCCGCGCGTGGGAGACCGCGTCGGATTCCCCGGCGGCGAGCTCGAGATCGTGGCGATGGACGGCAGGCGCGTCGCCGGGTTGCGCGTACATCGCGGGGCGGCGCAGCATTCCGCGAACTGACGCGCGCGTTCTATAGAGCAAGATTTTCATTGCGCATCGCGCTTCAAGGCCGTTTCTTTGACACTGCAATCACTCCCGAGCCGCCATGGCGCCACGCGCGCGGATAGGTGAGCGGCTGATGCAAGCCGGTCTCATCAACAAGCAACAACTCGAGAAAGGCCTGCAGGTCCACGCTGCCACCGGCGAGCAGCTGGGCAAGACGCTGGTCAAGCTCGGGTATCTCGACGACGACTCGCTCGTGCGCACGTTGTGCGCGGACGCGGGGATCCCGTACGTCACTATGCAGGACGTCACCCTGGATCCCGCGGCGGTGGCGTCGCTGCCCGCCAACATCGCCAACAAGTACGCCGCGCTCCC
>CALMKE010000306.1 GCA_937867645.1 uncultured Gemmatimonadota bacterium
GCCCACTTGGCGAAATCGATCAGCAGGATCGCGTTTTTGGCGACGATGCCCGACAGCAGGATCACGCCGATCAGGCTCATGAGGTTGATCGTGCCGCCCGTCAGCAGCAGCGCGAGCATGACGCCGATCAGCGACAGCGGCAGCGACACCAGAATTGCGAGCGGATCCACGAACGAGCCGAACTGCATGACGAGGATCAGGTACATCAGCAGGATCGCCACGCCGAGCGCGGCGAAGATTCCGCCGAACACCTCGGCCTGATCCTCGCTCTCGCCTCCCTGCGTGATGGTCACGCCGGGAGGGAGCGTGATCTTGTCGATGCGCTGTTGTATGTCCTTCAGGACCTCGCTCACCGGCTTACCGCTGGTGTTCGCCTCGACCGTCACCACCACGTCGCCATCGAGGTGATCGATCTGCGCGGGGCCGATTGACTGCTCGACCCGCGCGAGCTGGCCAAGAGGAACGATCGCGGGCGCGCCGCCGGCCGCGGCTCCCGAGAGCACGATCGGAAGCTGGCGGAGGTCGTCGATCCGCTGCCTGGCCTGCGGGACCAGCCGGACCGTCACCTCGCGAGTCTCGCCCGCGGGGTCGACCCAGTCACCCGTCTGGATGCCGGCGAAAGCCGGCCGCAGCGACTGCGCGATCTCGCCGACCGTCACTCCCATCGCTCCCGCCAGGTTCCGGTCGATCTCGATCGTCACCTCGGGCTTCTGCCCTTTCGTCGAAAGCTCCACGTCCACCGCGCCGTCGGCTTTTCGCACTTCGGTCGCGATCGCTTCCGCCGTGGCGGTCAGCGTCGTCGCATCCGCGCCGCGCACCTGCAGCTGGATCTGCTTCTCGCCGCCGCCCCAATCCGTCGTCATCACCGACGGCGTCATACCCGAGATCTGCTTGACCTCGGTCCGCAGCGTCGTCGCGAGCTCCTCGGCGCTCGTCTCGCGCGCGTCGCGCGGCTTGAGCCTGCCGAATACGAGCGCCTCATCCACCGCTCCCGTGGCGCCGCCAATGGTCGTGTAGGAGTACATGACTTCCGGGTGCGACCGCACCAGACGCGCCGCCTCCTCCGCCTTCACGCGCGTATAGTCGAGGTTCGATCCGGGCGGCGTCTTCACCGTGACGAAGATCTCGGACGTGTCGTCTTCGGGCCAGAACGCTCCGCCGATGATTCCGGTCGCGGGAAGCGCCAGCGCGACGACGAACGATCCCACCGCGATCCCGACCATCGCCGCGCGGTGATCCAGCGCCCAGCCGATCACCTTCTTGTACCGGACCGCGAGCGAGTTGAACCAGATATTGAAGCGGTCGAGCGCGCGCGAGATCGGGTTGCGCCGCTCGTGCGCCTCCAGCTGCGGATCGGCCCAGTACGCCGACAGCATCGGGTCCAGCGAGAACGAGACGAACAGCGAGACGAGCACGGACGACGCGATAGTCAGCGCGAACGGCTTGAACCACTGTCCCGCGAGACCGTAGATGAACGCGATCGGGACGAACACCGCCACGATCGAGAACGATGTCGCGGCCACGGCGAGACCGATCTCGTCCGTCCCTTCCTTCGCGGCGCGCATGTGGTCCTTTCCCATCTCGATGTGTCGCACGATGTTCTCGCGCACGACGATCGCATCGTCTATCAGAATGCCGATCGCCAGGGACAGGCCGAGCAGCGACATCGTGTTGAGCGTGAAGCCGAACACCCACACCGCGATGAAGGCCGCGAGCACGGACACGGGGAGCGCGAGACCGGTGATGATCGTCGAGCGCCACGAGTTCAGGAACACGAACACCACGAGCACGGTCAGCAGCGCTCCCTCGAGCAGCGCCATCTGCACGTCGCCGACGGAGTTCTCCACGCGCACGCCGGCGTCGCGCACCACGGTGAAGTCCACGCCCGGCGGAAGTGCCGTCTCCAGCTGCTCCAGCTTCTTCTTGATCCGGTTGCTCACGTCGGTAGTGCTGTAGCCCTGGGCTTTCGTCAACGCGAGCCCGACGGCCTCGCTGCCGTTGTACATCGCGAGCGAGCGCGTCTCTTCGCTCCCGTCGCGCACGTTGGCCACCTCGCCCAGCCGGATCACGCGGCCGCCGCGCTCCGCCACGACGAGCTGGAGGAAATCCTCCGGGCGCTCCAGCCGGCCCTGCAGGCGGATGGTGCGCTCCTCCAGCGTCCCCGTGAGGCGGCCCACGGGAACCGCCAGGTTCTGCGACCGCAGCGCGCCGACCACCTGCGTCACGCTCACCCCCGCCGCGCGCAGCGCTTCCGGCCGGAGCTCGACCGTAAGCTCGCGCTGCACGTCCCCGAACATCTGGACGTCCGCCACGCCGGACACGCCGCGCAGCTGGCTGACGATGTCGGGGTCCACGATCCGCGTCAGCTGCGCCGGCGTGTGCGCCTGCGAGAC
>CALMKE010000307.1 GCA_937867645.1 uncultured Gemmatimonadota bacterium
GGGGACGTGAGGAAATCGCTGCAACCGGCTGCCACGAAAAGTGGCAGCGCGGCCGCGAGCGCAATTTTTCGGTATCTAGTCATTGAGTTCTATTCTCCGTCCGTTAGCGGTTGAGTCCGATGGAAAGGACGATCGTCCGCGTCTGCGGATTATTGAAGTAGTCAATGCCCTGCACGAACACTTCGGCGCCACCGAGGTTGGTCTCCGGATCGATGCCGGTGTAATCCGTCCAGGTCGCCAGGTTCCTGCCGGCCAGCCTCAGGTCAACAGAGTTGAACCCGAGGAGTCTTCTAAGAAACGGCGCGTCCATCGTGTAGGCGACGGAAACTTCGCGCAGCTTCGTATATGTGCCGTCCTCGATGAACTGAGCGGACGGGCCGGTAAATCCACTGCCGATGTTCCCGGCGTACCAGCTCAGCGCGCCGATGTCGACCGGTTTGTTCTTGCCCGGTCCGGCAACCACTCCCGTTCCGGTCGGGTTTCCGGGCATGTAGTTCGTCCCGAAAATGCGCTCTACGTCACGCACCTCGGTGTCCTTGTGCGTACCGAAGTAGTAGAGTGCGCCCTTGGTGCCGTTCCAGATGTCGCCGCCGTTCTTGTGGTCGACCAGAGCGGTCACGGTCCACTTGCGGGCGAACGTCAGGGCCGTACGGAAGCTTCCCGTCCAGCGCGGGTTCGGGTTGGCGATGACGCGGTCCGTCTCGTCGTAGACGGGGTAGCCGTCGTCACCGATGTACATGGCGCCGGCCGGCGCGCCGAGGCAGTGATTCGCGGTCTTGTCGATCTCGATGCCACCGACCGAGAGGCCACGTCCGCAGCGCACGAAGTCCTCGCCGCGGATGACTCCGACCTGGGAGCCCTTGGTGACCGAGCCGTACGAGCCGGAGAACGTTCCCGCCGACTTGTCTACGAACTCGGCGCCCTTCAGGTCGAGCACTTCATTGCGATTCTTCGCGTAGTTGATTCCGAAGTCCCACGAGAAGTTGTCGCGGGTGATCGGACGGACGTTGAGCGTCGCCTCGACACCCTTGTTGCTGATCTCCGCCGCGTTCTCGAGACGGCCGGTAAAGCCCGTGGACGGCGAAAGCGGAGCAAACAGAATCACGTCCGTCGACTTCGAGCTGTAGAAAGTCAGGCCGACGTCGGCGCGCTGGTCGAACAGACCCAGGTCTATGCCGCCCTCGACTTCCTTGGTGCGCTCAGGCTTGATGTTCGTGTTGCCGAGGCTGCGGCCGGTGTACAGCGCGCCGAGCCCTTTCTGAGCCGCGTTCAGGTAATCGCCCCAGCCGCCGCCGAAAGAGCCGCCGACGGTCAGGGTGGTGGGGATGGTCGTATAGACGCCGGGCTCCTTCCCGGTCTCGCCGTAGGCAAGGCGGAGCTTGCCGAAGCTCAGCAGGCCGCGCTGCTCGCGGTTGCCGATCGCGTTCGTGAAGACCCACGCCCCGCTGACCTTGGGGAACCAGTGCCGACGCTGGGACTCACCGAACGTGGAGAAGCCGTCGTTCCGTGCCGCGGCCGTCAGGTACAGCTGCTGGAACAGGTCCAGCGTACCCTGCCCGAAGTACGACTCGGTGTGCACCAGCGAGCGGTACTCCGAGGGCTCCCACGTCGTCGTGTTCTGAATGGCGTACGGCTGCGGCGCGATCAGGTCGTACCCGAGCACGTACGTCTGCCGGTAACGCCGGCTGTTGAGGTTCTGACCGAGGGTGAACGTACCGGCGAGGTTGTCGCTGAACGTCTTGGTCGCCGTGGCGGTCAGGTTGTGGTTGAGAGAATAGTTGATGAGGTCCGCGCGCGTCACGCTGCCGGACGCGTACGAGCCCGAGCCGAGCGGAAGCGCTTCCAGCCGCCAGTCGGTGTAATAGTCACCACCGAAGGAGTACCGGACGGCGAGCCAATCCGTCGGATCGTAGTTCACGTTCACGTCGCCGATGACCCGGCTCAGCTCGCTCTTGTTGGGAACCTTGTTCGCAACGAAGAACGGATTGTCGTAGATGCGCGACTTGGAGACCGACGCGAACGCCGGGTTCGGGAAGCGCCACGAACGGTGCTGCCCGAGCGAATCCAGGTACGCGGTGTTGTCGTAGTTGGGCGGTGTTCTCATGGAGCCCAGCAACAGGCCGCTGAGGTTCGAGCCCTTCTGAATGAAAGCGCCACGGGCGTCGGTGTACGCCAGGTTGCCGCCGATGCTCAGGCGGTCACGGAGGCGGTGCGTCGCCTTGAGGCGGGCGGTCGAACGATCGTACGTGTTGTTCGGCCCGGTGATGATGCCGTTCTGGTCGAGCCGGCCGACCGAGAGGTAGAACGTGGTCCGGTCGTTTCCGCCGGAAGCCGAAGCGGTGAGATCCGAATCGAAGCCACTGTCGAACAGCTCGTCGAAGTGATCGTAAGTTCTGAAGCCCTTCGGATAAATCCGGTTGAGCTCGGCCTCGGCCGTGTTGGGATCTCTACCCAGCTGGGTCAGGCGGGTACGGTAGGCCGCCAGATACGTGTCCCGGTCGAACTTCAGGCCCCAGCTGAACGGGGTCGTAACGCAATCCTTGGCGTTGCGGAGGAAGCAATCATCGAAGCTTCCGCCCAGGCCAAGGAAGCCATGGCCGTAAGTGGTCTGGAGTGGAATCGCTTGACTGACGTTGCTCCAGCCAAGATTGGACCTGAAGGAGTAGCGGGTCGGTCCCTGCACGCCGCTCTTGGTCGTGATCAGGACCACGCCCTGCGCCGCGCGGGCGCCGTAAATGGCGGCGGCCGCCGAGCCCTTCAGGATCTCGACCGACGCGATGTCGGCCGGGTTGATGTCCGAGCCGCGGTTCGGGGAAACCGTACCGGCGGTGGAAGGACCCGTGGCGAAAGTGCTGTTGTCGATCGGCACACCGTCCACAACGAACAGCGGCTGACCCGTTCCACTGATCGACTTGGCTCCGCGGATGCGGATGTACGAGGACGCGCCGGGCTCGCCCGACTGCTGATTGACCTCGATGTTCGGGGCCTTTCCGGCGAGCGCCTGCACGACGTTCGACTCATTGGAGCGGCTGATCGCCGTCGAGTCGACCGTGTTGATGACGTTGCCGAGCTTCTCGCGGGTGGTGGTCGTACCCTGTCCGGTTACGACGACCTCGCCGAGGCGCAGCGGATTCGCCGCCAACACGAAGTTCTGCGTGATGCTGCCGGCGGTGAGCGTCACCTGCGTGGTGCGGACCGTGAAACCGATCCGCCGGGCGGTGAGGGTCACCGTTTGGCCACGGACGCGGCCTTCGGGAACGCTGAACGAATAGCGCCCGTTGTCGTCGGTGGTGGATCCGACGTTGAGCCCTTCCAGGAATACGCTCACCCCCGGAAGTGGTTCTCCGCTCTCGCTGGTCACCCGGCCGGAGATGTTGACTCCCTGCGCCGCCGCTACGGCTGGCGCGAACGCGAGAGCCAGAGCCAATAGCACGAACTTTCTCAACCCTGTCATACTCGTCCTCCTTGGTTGGTGCGCACGCCTGAGCCTGCCGCACCTTGGGAACAAGACGCCCGCGCGACTCTCTCAGTGAAAGAGACGCGGACTTCCGTGCCGCCC